>DAIOSM010000006.1:6429-34223 GCA_036752585.1 Candidatus Nanopelagicaceae bacterium | reverse complement strand
ATCTCTCTAATCTCATCCATAACGCTCATGATTGCAAGGCTCTCGTTATGGCTCATCAAAGGACTTTCCAACTCTCCAGAGCGGACGACTTCAGCGAATTCCCGAGCTTGCTCTCGGATTCCATGACCTTTGTAATTTCGTGGAATCTCGCGAGCAACCTTTCCATCAATTATCACTTGCATTGAAGTTGGAGTGTAGAAGTTGCTATCTATATTGATTCGCCCGCGCGTTCCGATTATCTGAGCAGTACACGGAGTTCTAACCTTTAAGTTAGTGGTCATTACTGCCTGCTGCCCGGTGAAATAGCTGAAGATCATTGAGGTCTGTGCATCAACGCCCGATTCAGTCGGCTCAGATGAAGCGATAATCGAGTCGGGTTCTCCCAAGACCATGAAAGCGAGCGAAATCGGATAGATGCCTAGATCAAGCAAGGCGCCACCCGCAAGCTCTGGTGCATGAAGTCTGTAAAAGCGATCTGCGGGCAATGGTTGTCCGTGATCGGCGTAGAGTGCAACTAATTCCCCAAGTTCGTCTGAATCCAATATCTCCCGCACCAATTGATAATGAGGTAGGAATCTGCTCCACATCGCCTCCATCAGAGCAACGGAATTTTCTTGCGAAGCGCTGATCATGGCTTGTGCTTGTTCTGCGTTCACCGCAAATGGTTTTTCACATAGAACTGGCTTCTTGGCGTTTAAAGCGAGTATCGAATTCTCAGCATGAAGTGAGTGCGGAGTGGCAACATAAACTGCATCTACATCCGCCTCTACCAGATCTTCGTAGCTGCCTAGGGGAGTAGCTTGAAATTCAGCAGCAAACGTCTCCGCCTTTGCAAGATCTCTTGAGCCGATTGCTGCAATTTTGTGGCCTTCTAGTAATCCAATATCCCTCGCAAATGTACGAGCGATACCACCGGCGCCAATGATTCCCCAACGGAATTCATTCATAGCGCAACCCCATCTCCCTCATCAGGTTCAGGTTTCATCTGCCAGAAGAATGCAAAAACTCCAGCAAGTAGGGCAATCATCCCTGGCCATATTCCAACTCCGAGTGGGTCGAAGGAAGTCAGGCGATTGATAGCGATGTATGCCGGCCCAATAGTTACTCCGAGAAGGGCTCCTCTTTGAATTGATGAGAGCGCTGGAAGAGGGCGGTTATCTCCTTCATACTTTTCAATTGATTCTATATTCTCTAACTCGTCCAAGTAAGTCGTAGGCGCGGATTCATCCAGGCTCAATCCAGAAACGATCGAGTCAAACTCCAAATCAATCAATTCTGAATCATCGCTGCGTACTAGATTGCCAGAGAGCACATCATGGATGAATGACTTGCTCTCTTCAATTAGTTGTTCAAGATCATGATCAAGAGCCACATTATGGAACGAGCGCTCGAAGATCACCTCGCGTATATCGATTGACCCTACATTCTCGATGACGATCTCTGAATTCTTAGGATGAACGACATGATCATTGATGGAGTATCCGATCATCAAAGGCGTATCAATCTTCGGTAGGTCTTGTTGCGCCAATTGCCATAACTTTTGAAGAGAGTGAAGGGCCTTTAGCGGGGTACGACCGTAGCTATGTCTTGGTGGATTTGGTTGCGCCACATCTGTACCGCGCCCTTTTATTGAAGGGATCAAGTACTTCAATACAGGAACTAGTTTCATGAAAAGTCTCTCATCGCCGATAGATGGATTAACCAGAATTAACCCTTCTATCTCTCGACCTCTTCGGGAGGTTAGACGTATAGATAGGGCGCCACCCATGGAGAAACCAGCGACGAAAACCCTACGGTGACGTTTCTTTAGCTCGAGAAACTCCTTTTCTACTTCGCCAAACCAATCCTGCCAACTAGTTCTATTCATCTCTTCCCAAGTTGTTCCATGCCCCGGCAGTCTCGGTACCTTTACGGTGAATCCATGGCGATGAAGCCCCTCAGCCCAGGGTCTGATCGAGGCGGGCGATCCGGTGAAGCCATGCACCATGAGAATGGCGATATCTCCGCCAATAAGCTCAAATGCTTCCGCCTGTGGAATCTTCATACGCCCGATAGTGTCACAAAATCGCACCTTCGACCTAAAGAAGCCCTAAATTAGCGCTATGGCATTGAGGCGCAAGAAGAAATCTGTTGCAGATGTCGTGCAGGGCGACAAGGTTGCATATGGGTTGTTGAAGTCATTCCTCTCTCCAATCTTGACCCTGCTCTTCCGTCCCAAGGTAAAGGGGCTACGCAATGTCCCAGCTCAAGGACCGGTGATTATCGCCTCAAACCATCTCTCCTTTAGTGATTCTATTTTTATGCCTCTTGTGGTTCCACGGAAAGTTACATTCTTAGCGAAGAGTGAGTACTTCACTTCGCCAGGTCCAAAAGGACTTCTAAAGAAGTTGACCTTTATCGCTCTAGGTCAGGTTCCTGTTGATCGCGCCGGGGGATCACGTAGCGAAGCTGCGCTATTGACCGGTCTATCAGTTCTCTCTAAAGGCGAGTGCCTAGGTATCTATCCAGAGGGAACAAGATCTCCGGATGGTCGCCTTTATCGCGGTAGAACTGGAGTGGCGCGACTCGCATTTGAATCCGGAGCTCCAGTTGTTCCAGTCGCTATGTTCAACACCGCTGAAATCCAACCGACCGGCAAAGTCATTCCAAAAATCATGCGAGTGAAGATGGTTTTTGGAGAACCTATGTACTTCAGCGGTCCTGAGAAAGCAGGCAGTCCCGAGGAATTGCGAAAAGCGACGGACCAGATCATGAAGAAGTTACAAGAGATGTCCGGTCAGGAGTACGTCGATATTTATGCTTCGCAAGCTAAGGATGCGATTGCGGAGGAGAAGAAACGCAAGAGCGAAGAAGAGGAAGATTAGTTCTTACTCGGCTCCAAATACCTCTCTTCGGTCAGAGATGAATTTGCAGGTATCGCAACCACTATCTCTCACAGGCGTTGGGCCAGAGATCATCGTTATGAATTCACCAAGTCGATTCGCAAGAGCGCCAGGATCACGCTTGATTGGGAACCAAGAGCTATTTAATTCCAGATTAAAGCCGGAGGAAGGATCGCCAACGGGTTTCTTGGGAGACCAGACGAGTAGGCCCATGACCGAAATCTTCAGCGCATCGCCAGAGGCTGGATTCTCTAGAGCGAATGCATATGCCTCTAGTTGGGGAGCGTAGAACTCACTCTTATCGTTATCTTTTCCTTGGAACTTACAGTCGATGATTCCGTGAGTCCCATCCTCGAACTCCATTAAAAGGTCGTACTTGCCGCGAATTGCGTAGGGGGATGGCTTACCGTTAAAAGGGATTGGGATCGATTTAACCCAGGCGCCTCTTCCTACCACTTTCCCATTCGGTAATTCAGGGTGAAGTGCAGAAGAGTGTGCATTTGAGAAGTGATTTTCTTGGAGCGCAGATAGTTCGCCGACTAAAGGGAAGAAGGATGGGGCCTTTAACCCATGGTTGTAGTGAAGCCAGAGGCATCGATGGCAGTTATCCCATGAGAATGTAAGGTCGCTAGGGCTGATGAATTCGCGGGCTTTAGTCATAGCGGGATTCTGCCGGGCAGGACTGACAATTCGTCGTTAAACCACTGCAATTAAGGTGAATACTCCGAGAAGGATCATGACGATGCCTCCGATTTTACGCATCAACACAAGTCGACTCGGGGTGTTCGCCATCGCGTTGCGGACCGTCCCAGCGAGGAGGCCCCAAGTTCCATCCCCAATGAAGGCAAGGATTGCGAAGGTGGCGCCCATCAGAAGGAGTTGGGCGGTCAGATTAGAGCCATCGCGATCTAGAAATTGAGGAAGTATTGCTGCAAAGAAGACCAGACCCTTTGGATTTAAAGCGCCTACCCAGAAGCCATCCCGCATTGATCTAAGGCTGCTTGGTCTGACTTCTCCTTGATTGAGCATGTCTTGCGCTTGAATCTTGGAATGCCTTATCGCATCGATACCGAGATAGATCAAGTAGAGGCCTCCAAGAACTTGCACTGCTATAAAGGCTAATTCGCTCCGCTGCAAGATCGGACCTAGTCCAAATGCCACCAAGACCGAGAGCGTGAACATCCCAAGGGCATTTCCTGCAACAGTCGCGATAGCAGTCGCTCTGCCCCAAGAGATAGCTCGAGCTATCGCAAATAAGACGCTGGGGCCTGGGGCGAGAATTATGACTATCGCAGCTACGAGGTATTCGGGGAATCTCGCCGGAATAGTTAGCACTGCGAGATTATCCAATAAAGATGGCTGGAAAAGTGAAAGGGCCCAGTTTCCCGAGCCCTTTCAATCTAGTGCGAGCCTTAACTAAGCAGCATTGGTTCCGCGTGACTTCGCAATCATGTGGAATACGCGATAACCGATTACGGCAACCAAGGTCGCGTTGATGATTCCATTGAATGTGAATTCGCCACGGGTCCATGAGATATCGGCAATACCGATGATTATGGCTGAGCCTGCGATGACAAGGTTGGTTGAATCTGCAAAGTTAACCTTTGATTCAATCCAGATTTTTGCACCGAGGATTCCGATCATTCCGAAGAGAGCAACTTGGACTCCGCCCAAAACTCCACCAGGAATCGCGCTCAAGACAGCGCCAAACTTAGGCGAGATCGAAAGAACGATAGCTCCAAGTCCGGCAATCCAATAAGCCGCGGTCGAGTAAACCCGAGTTGCTGCCATAACTCCGATGTTTTCGGCATAAGTCGTAGTACCGGAACCGCCGCCAGAACCAGCAAGGGTGGTTGCTAGACCATCGGCAAATAGGGCATTACCCATCTGATCATCGAGATTCTTACCCGTCATTGTGGCCACAGCTTTAACGTGTCCAACGTTTTCCGCTACAAGAACTAGAACTACAGGCAAGAAGAGGATGATTACATTCATCTTGAATTCAGGCGCTGTAAAGGTCGGTACCGCAAACCATTTTGCAGATGTGATTCCATCAGTCTTCACATCTCCCATCAAGAAGGCAACTAGGTATCCGACTAGCAATCCCATGAAGATTGAAATTCGGCCAAGGAAGCCTCTTGAGAATGCGGCAAAGAAGGCAATCGCTAGGAGAGTGACAGTTCCAAGAACTGGCCCACTTGCAAGACCGCCTTTGGCTGCTCCCGCTAGGTTGAATCCGATGACCATGACAATGGTTCCAGTGACAACAGGTGGTAGTAGCCAATCGATCCAGCCAGTTCCAACCATTTTCGCTATAAGTCCAACTAGTGCAAGGAGTACACCGGTTGCGACAACACCACCGAGAGCTGCGGCCATACTCTCTTTGTTAACGGCCGCCGCGATTGGGGCGAGAAATGCAAAAGATGAACCGAGATAGCTCGGCAATTTATTCTGTGTGATTATGAGGAAGAGAATCGTTCCGATACCGGAGAAGAAGAGCGTTGTTGTTGGTGGAAGTCCGGTAAGAACAGGGACCAAGAAGGTCGCGCCGAACATTGCTGCAATATGCTGAAGACCTACGCCAATCGTGCGAGGCCAACTTAGGCGTTCATCGGTGGAGACGACCTCGCCGGGTTCGATGTTGGTGCCATTTCCGTGGAGTTTCCATGAGAGCAGACTCATGTAATTGATCCTCTTTTCTAGCCGCCCACAATCTCTAGAGGGTGTATTTCGGGCGCGCTAGATGAAGAGGTTAGAACTCTCCGAGGGCTACCTGAGGGTAGGCGCGCCCAAATCTGAGAAATTGGTAACGAGAGCCCCCGACATGAGCCCAATTGGCTTGCAAGAGGGGAGAGGAAGCGCTTTACTAACGCCTCGATATATCGAATAGATATAACTAATCGGAATAGGGGCCCCATGAGATCTCGATCAGACTCTCTTGAGTTTGCCCTATTGGGTCTATTAGCAAAGGACCCACTTCATGGTTACGAGCTAAGAAAGCGGCTCACCACGATCTTTGGACCATTCCGTGCGCTCTCCTTCTCCGTTCTCTATCCGCAGCTACGCCGGATGATGCTAGCTGGGCTGATTGAGCAGAACGAGGTGCCTAAGAGCGCGAAATCCAAGCGGACAAGAATCGTCTACTCCATCACAAAGCGTGGGCTAGAGAAATTCGATGAATTGACCGAACGGGCAACTCCCAGTTCGTGGGAGGACGAGAACTTTGAAGTTCACGTCGCATTCTTCAGTCCAACATCCAAGCGTAACCGCATAAGAATTCTTGAAGGGCGGCTTAACCGACTTCAAGAGCGAGCCGACATTCTCCGAGCAGATCTTGAGCGCTCGGCAGTTGGTCTCGATAAGTACTTAGTCGAGTGGCGTCGCCACTCGCTCGAGACTGCTGAGCGAGAGATCGCTTGGCTCGAAGAGATGATCAAATCTGAAAGGAAGAACTAAGTGAGTAATAACGAGATTCGGGTAGCGATTGTAGGAGTTGGAAACTGCGCCAACTCTCTGATCCAAGGCGTCGAGTACTACAAGAACGCTCCCGTCGATCAGGAAATCCCAGGTTTGATGAATGTTGTGGTTGGTGGCTACCACGTAAGAGACGTTAAGTTTGTTGCAGCATTCGATGTCGATGCCAAGAAGGTCGGGAAAGATCTCGTAGATGCCATGTGGGCTAGTGAGAACAACACCATCAAGTTCTGCGATGTCCCAAAGAGTGGAGTTGTAGTCCAAAAAGGTAACACCCTCGATGGCCTAGGTCGCTACTACAGAGAAACTATCGTCGAATCTAGCGAACCTGCGGTTGACGTTGTTGCTGCTTTGAAAGCCGCCAAGGTAGATGTCCTAGTCTGCTATTTGCCAGTCGGATCGGAAGAGGCGACCAAGTTCTACGCACAATGCGCGATAGATGCAGGATGCGGATTCGTGAATGCGCTACCGGTATTTATCGCCTCCACTCCTGAGTGGGCGGATAAGTTCAAAGCTGCAGGATTACCAATCGTCGGCGATGACATCAAGTCACAAGTTGGCGCGACCATCACACACCGCGTGCTTGCGAAGCTCTTCCAAGATAGAGGAGTGAAGGTCGACCGCACCTATCAGCTCAATGTCGGTGGAAATATGGATTTCAAGAATATGTTGGAGCGGGATCGCCTTGAATCAAAGAAGATTTCGAAGACGCAATCGGTTACCTCCCAGCTTGATTATGAATTAGGAGCAGGGAATGTCCACATTGGCCCATCGGATTACGTTCAATGGCTCGATGACCGCAAGTGGGCTTTCGTCCGTTTGGAAGGTCGCGCCTTTGGCGATGTCCCATTAAATATCGAATACAAACTTGAGGTTTGGGATTCACCTAACTCTGCTGGTGTCATTATTGATGCGGTTCGCTGTGCAAAATTGGCGCTAGATCGCAAGATCGGTGGCCCATTACTCTCACCATCAAGTTACTTCATGAAGTCCCCGCCAGAGCAATACTCTGATGAAGAGGCGCTAAATCGCACTCAGGAGTTCATCGAAGGAAAGCGCGAGCGCTAGAACATCTCTTAGAGAACAGATTAAAACCCCCTTGGGTGACCGACTTAGTCACTACCAAGGGGGTTTTCATTCCCTCACGGAGAGTAGAGGGTCAGACCGTCACACTGTCTGGGGTGCGACGGAGATGCATGAAGCCAAGGATGGAGAGAATCAACATGATTACTCCTCCAGCTAATGCAGCCCACATCGCGTACATGGCAATCTGTCCAATCTGCCAGAACGCATACGCATAACCCAATAGTCCCTTCAGTGTCTCTCCCATGAAGAGGCTCTGACGTTGGCCCATAAGAGTTGCTGCTGTTGCAGCTAATTCTGTGTCACCAGGGTTTGCGCGAGATTGAGCGCTTGCTGCCAGCGCTTCACCGCTAACTTCGCTATATGTCTTCCCGCCTGCTATTCCTTTCACATGCGCACCGATGTAGTGATCTGCATATGCCTTTGCCTGCTCTCCTGTAGTCAAAGACATTCCAGCGAAAGGTTCAATAGCAGCGCGATCTTCATCGGCAAGATTCTTGAAACTATCTGAATCTGCAGCAGGGAATGTAATCTTTTGGGCCGCTAATTGGCTGGTTACCTCATCGTTTGCGAAGTTGTAACCCCAATTTAGAAGTCCTGCCAGAACAAATAAAAATACCGACAATCCCAAGCCAAGAAGACTTACGATTCGATCGATGGTTCTCCGTTTCATTACTTCTCTCCTAAGTTTCTATTAGTGGTTTCCCACTCGAGATCCCGACTAGATCTCCTAAGGAGATGAAACTCTTCTCTCTCTTTCTTTTTTCAAGATTTGCGAGTGCCAGCACCTAGATCCGATGAGTGAGTGGTGGCACTTTGACCCAGGTCACTAATCGATATGTCTCGAACAAGTCGCTGTTCCATCAGGACCAATCTCCAGATGGCGACAGGGGACACCTAACTTCTCAAATGCCTGATCACCGAAGTGGGAGCGGTAGGCAAGCGCTATCAAGACCCTGATATTTATCTCTGGACCGGATTGAACGCCCAGAGCTTTTGCCATCCGAGAAACAGTGTTCTCAACAACTTTCTCACTATGTGCGGTTTCTCTGGCGATCGCTGCATTGGAGAGTCCATCGCATAAATGACCCGCAACAAGATGTTCAAAGGGGGTTAAGTCTCGGGTAAGGATCGTTAGGCGGTTCATAAGGGCTCCTCAGCTCTCCGGCTAGGATTCCCCGGTGACCGAGGTCCTAGCAAGTACTGACAACCAAATTCTAACCCTGACCCTCAATCGGCCAGAGAAGCAGAACGCCATAACGCGAGAGATGTATCAGACTCTCGCGAATGCAATTATTGAGGCAAACGGAGATTTCGGAGTTCGTGCGGTCCTTATAACTAGCTCCTCCCAACACTTCACAGCGGGAAATGACCTCTTCGATTTCTTAAATACCCCTCCACTTGAGGAGGGTTCACCGGTTATGAACTTCCTGGGGGCTATCCATAATCTCTCCAAGCCATTGCTTGCCGCCGTCTCTGGAAACGCCGTTGGAATCGGCACAACCATGCTCTTCCATTGTGATGTCGTAATTGCAGCGCCCAATGCGAAATTCTCTATGCCGTTTGTGAACCTTGGGTTGGTTCCAGAAGCTGGATCGTCACTTCTCTTTCCGAGGTTGGTAGGACATCAACGGGCGAGCAAGGTCTTTCTGACTGGAGAGCCATTCGGTTCTGAAGACGCGCTAACCATGGGATTGATTGCTGAGATATCTGAAACCCCGCTTGAGATTGCAAAGTCGATTGCTGCGAAGATCGCTGCTCAGCCACCAAATGCCGTGATTCAAACCAAGGCGTTACTGAAGAGCGAATTGCATGAAAAGGTTTCCGCTGTAATGCGGGCTGAAGGTGAACTATTTCAAATGGCGCTCCAATCAGATGAAGCTCGTGAAGCCTTCATGAACTTCCTATCGAAAAAAGGAAAGTGAGAGAGGCTCAAAATGTCACTAAAGGGAAAGCGGATATTCATCACCGGAGGTTCACGGGGAATCGGATTGGCGATAGCCATTCGGGCCGCGCAGGATGGCGCACAGATTGCAATTGCGGCAAAGACCGCTGACCCTCATCCAAAACTCCCTGGAACTATCTTTACCGCTGCTGAAGAGATCAAGTCGGCTGGTGGGGAGGCCCTGGCAATTCAATGCGATATCCGCGATGAAGCCCAGATCGAATCTGCGATTGCTAAAACGGTAGAAACATTTGGCGGGCTAGATATTTTGATCAATAACGCAAGCGCCATAAATCTGACTCCCACCCTAGCAACCCCAGCAAAGAGATTTGATCTGATGTTCGATGTGAATGTAAGGGGTACATTCCTGACTTCCCAAGCAGCAATTCCGCACTTGAAGGAGTCTGCGAAGGCTGGACGGAACCCTCACATTCTTACCCTTTCGCCACCTCTGTCGATGAAGGCAAAGTGGTTTAAGAATCATGTGGCCTACACAATGGCCAAATATGGAATGAGTATGTGCGTTCTGGGCATGTCGGAAGAGTTCAAGAGAGATGGAATTGCAGTTAATGCGCTATGGCCGAGAACTGCGATCGATACTGCCGCTCTTCAGATGATTCCTGGCATAGAAACTACAGCCTGCAGAAAGCCAGAGATTCTGGCCGATGCCGCTCATGTGATCTTGAATCGCCCTAGCGCTGAATGCTCAGGTAATTTCTTCGTTGATGACGAAGTTCTAGCATCTGTCGGCGTTACTGATCTTGATAAGTACGCAGTAGTCCCGGGAACAACTGATTTCTTGCTCGACTTCTTCTTGGATTAATTACTAGATTTATCCCTGATCAATTAGAGCCGAAAACCAAAGGGCAGCTCTAAGCGATGCTTCGACAGCAGCTCTTGATTCGCGAATAACTCTGAGGTCTTAGTGTCTGCTGCGATTACTCCACCGGAGAGAATCACTGAACGTTCGCAGAGCTCCAGGGCATAGGGAAGATCATGTGTGACCATCAATATCGTGACATCTAGCGACTTGAGGATTTCAGCCAACTCACGCCTAGATGCTGGATCGAGATTGGAGGAGGGTTCATCTAGAACAAGAATCTCCGGATTCATTGCAAGCACCGTGGCTACTGCGACTCGCCTGCGCTGTCCAAAAGATAAGTGATGCGGCGGGCGATCCTTATATTCGAGCATTCCCACTTTTGCCAGAGCATCTTCAGTAACCTTCTCGAGATCTGATCCTCTAAGTCCTGAGTTGTAGGGGCCAAATGCGACATCCTCAGCAACTGTGGGCATGAATAGTTGGTCATCAGGATCTTGAAAGACGATGCCTACACGCTCGCGGATATGACGGAGGCTCTCCTTATTCTTTGCATCAACTAGGGTGCCGCCAACCGAGACGCTACCTTGTTGGGTTGCGATGATTCCGTTTAGATGGAGAACTAGAGTTGTCTTTCCAGCACCATTAGGACCCAGAAGAGCTACTTTCTCTCCCTTCTTTATCTCGAGATTAACCCCAAAGAGCGCTTGATGACCGTCTGGGTATGCATAAGCAAGATTGTTGATTCTTAGGCTTGGACTCGTACTCATAGCAGAGCTCCTGTTGTAAGCGAAACAGTCAAGGCTACGAGCGGAAGAATAAGTGCGAGAAGCCAATTAGTCGGTCTCTCTTCTGAGAGTTTTGGCATAGCGCCAGTAAATCCTCTTGAGAGCATTGCTAGGTAAACCCGTTCGCCTCTTTCGTACGATCTAATGAAGAGCGCTCCGACTGTTTGTGCCAAGATCCGCCAAGACTTTAATCCGCGCTCCTCAAATCCTCGGGACTCTCTCGCTATTTTCATTCTCCCCAATTCGTCATTAATTACATTTAGATAGCGAAGCATAAAAGTAGCGATGCTCACTAGCGGAGCGGGCACTCGCAACTTCTCTAATCCACCCAAGATATCTCTTGCAGAAGTTGATCCAGAGAGAATTATCGCGGTTACGACTCCGATGGTCCCTTTGGCGACAATTCCCGCTCCCGCCCAGAGTCCAGCTTCATATAGCTCTAATCCCAATATTTGAACTTTTGCTCCAGTTCCGAAAAATGGCATCAAGAGAGCGAAGAGAACGAAGGGAATCTCAACTAGAGAGCGAAGAAAGACGGTGCGATAGGGGAGTTGAGATACCTTGATAAGAATCAAAAGAATTATGAAGAAACCCAAGTAGGCAGCCAGATTTTGAATAGGGGTTGCTACAACAACAATCACAAAAAGTAGGGCACCGAGAATCTTCGTTTCTGCTGGCAATTCATGAACGAAGGTATGGCGATGTAGGTAGAGACGCTCTCCTACATCATGGCCGTGATGGTGCGAGGATTTCAGCGTTTCGAAGCCTTATTGAATCTTCGTGAGAGCGCGAAGATTCCGAATGCAACCAGGGCGGTAACTAAAACTCCTATGACCCCCGATAGACCAACGCTCAAGCGCTCACTATCGACTCCTGATACGCCGTAATCGGCGAGGGGAGATCCAGAGACTGCAGAATCTTCAGCGGTATCCAGAAAGCCAGTATCTTCGGCAACCTTCTCTAATCCATCTGGTTGCGAGGAAGCGTAGTAGGAGAGGACGCCGGCAACCGCCAATGATGCGATAAAGAAATATGTATAAAAACGCTTTGATGCCTTACTCATGAACGTACCTCCAAAGTCGGCTTCCATCCGTAAACCAGATCTGAACGCGTTGCGATGATTGCGGACACTGTCATGAATGTGATTAACGCTTCGCCGAAGCCAATCAAGAGATGCGTTCCAATCATTGCTGTCGCAACAGTATCGACTGGAATGGTGCCAGTTCCGCCGAGCGCATATTGCACTGTAAATCCAAGTGCAGCGAGGGGTACCGATAGATATGCGGCGATTGCTGCAGCGATAGTTACGCCTGACTTCGTCTTGGGAAGGACTTTTCTTAAGCCAACAATGACAAAGTGGCTTACCCAAACGGCGATAACCGAGAGGTTGAAGACATTCAAACCAAGCGCTGATAGACCACCATCTGCGAAGAGGAGAGCTTGAACTCCGAGCACAACAGTTAAAGCCAAAGTAGCAGAGTGTGGGCCAACGAGAACGGTCGCAAGAGCAGCTCCGACGAGATGTCCACTAGTTCCAGCTGCGACGGGGAAATTAATCATCTGTGCAGCGAAGATAAAGACTGCAGTTAGCCCAGCGAGCGGAGTAGTGCGATCATCGAGGGTCTTGGAAGCGCCCTTTAGGGCCAACCCAACAAAGGCAATGGAGAGGAGGCCAAAGAGGGCGCTCACAGGGAGATTTACAAAGCCATCGGGGATATGCAGTCTTGGAAAGATCATTTCATAAGTCTATTGCAAACCATTTGCATCTGCAAGGATGTAGCTCAATCGTGAATCTAAGAGCCCTTAGCCTTTTGGCATGAACTTACGGACGAAGACCTGGGTCTCGCTTTGGACCGTCTACCTGATCTGGGGTTCTACCTACTTTGCTATCGCAAAGGTAATCGAAACGATGCCGCCATTGCTCTCAATGGGTATTCGATTCACTTTCGCAGGCCTAATTCTCTTCGCCTTCATCTATATGAGACAGGGGAGCTCTGAGTTTCGTATCCCCAAACCTGAGATCGCCTCCGCTTCAGTTCTCGGCTTTGTGACTCTCGGCTTTGGAATTGGAAATGTGGCTGTCGCTGAGGCGCATGTACCAACTGGCGTGGTCTCTTTGATCATCGCAGCGCTCCCACTTTGGATAGCGCTCTTTAGAACGATTTCCAGGGAAAGAATCGCGACCTTAACTTGGATTGGAACCATAGTTGGTTTCGTCGGAGTCGTGATTCTCTTAAAGCCAGGAAGTATCGAATCAGTAAGTGGTGTCGGCTCTAGCACTCTTTTCTTCTACATGTTCATGGTTTTGCTCGGAAATATTGGATGGGCTCTCGGCACATATCTCTCGCCAAGGTTTCCAATTCCTAAGAACTCATTTCTCTTTACGGGAATTGAGATGCTTGCGGGTGGGATCGCGCTTACATTAGCCGGACTCATTCGCGGGGAGTCATTTGGCGATTTCTTGGATGGTTCCAATAGTTCATGGTTCTGGTTCTGGTACCTAGTCTTGGTGGGGTCGATAGCTGCTTATTCGGCCTATCTCTGGCTTGTGATGAACGCGCCGGTATCCCTAACGGCAACTTATGCATATGTGAATCCCGTAATCGCAGTGTTACTTGGTGTGCTCTTCCTTAACGAAGTGATCACCCTCAATTACGCTCTAGGCGGTGCAATAATCATCCTGGGAGTTCTAACCGTCGTCTCCAGTGAAAGTAAAATAAAGCGCCAAGCTAGAGGCTAATCAGCTCACTCTTCATGGTTCGTCGATCCACAATCAAAGCACTGTGATTGGGCATCAAGGTCCATCCATCTTGGGTCCAGCCAGATGAAGCAACAAGGCAGCCGGAGTCATCAAGACGGTAGCGGACTTCGTAGTAATTGGGCTCTGTCCACGAGGGTCGGTTATCGGGATGATGCTCTGATATGACTACTAGAAAGTCACTATTGAGGAACATTGAGTTGATACTGCTGTAGTCGTAAGAACTCTTTATGGAGCGTATGGCTTCAAGTACTCCCGCAACAAAACCTGACTCTTTGATCTTGGATAGCGCGAAGAGGAAGAAGAGCTCGCTATCTCCGCTTCCTTTCCTCAGCGGAAGTAGGTCAGCGCTTATCTCAGGTAGAAGCGCGTCATAAGGTGAGAGCGCTCCGTTATGAATAAAGGCCATATCCTCATAAGAAAAGGGATGAGCGTTTTGATCGTTTACCTCGATTCCAGGGGAGGCCCATCTAAAGTGCAATAAACCACCCGATGAGGCGCTCTCTCTAGACATCTCTGAAAAAGTCTTGCTCGAGGATGCAGTCTCGGCGCTCTTCTTGAGCCTTGCTTCATTTGCTTCAACCTGGCACAAACCCCAGCTATCTTTATGAACCTCAGATAACTTTATGAATTCTTGAAATGTTGGACCAGCAAAGTCCTGGATAGTAGTTGGACTGTTCGCGACATAACCTAGTAGGCGACACATAGGTTGAATCTTATCCGCTAACCTCTTGGCATGTTGCTAGAAGCATTGGTAGTTATCGTGGCTCTAACCTTCATTTTGGAGTCAATCCTTAATCAACTTAACCAGAGAAGCTCGGAGTCGAAGCCCGATCCACTAGTCGCTCATCTTTATGACGAAAAGGAGCACCTTCGCTCAATCTCTTACGGTTATGAGCGCAATCAACTCGGATTGATATCTGGTGCGGTTTCAACCGGTGCCATGATCCTGGCTTTAGCTCTGGGCTGGTTTGCCGAACTAGATGCATTTATCTCTGAGCGGATTGATAACTCTATCTTTGTCTCACTTATCTTTATTGCGGCATTAAGTGCTATCAGCTGGTTCATATCACTGCCCTTTGCTATCAAATCGATATTCGGCATTGAAGCTAAGTATGGTTTTAACAAGGCAACGCCGAAGACCTTTATCTCCGACACCATCAAGGGAACACTCGTAGGAGTTGGCATCGGCGGGCCACTGCTTGCTGCTGTTATCTGGCTATATGAGAGATTCGAGGATCGATTCTGGCTCTATGGATGGCTCCTTGTTGCCGGTTTCTCAATCTTCATGTTTATGTTTGGCACCAAACTGATTCTGCCGCTCTTTAACAAACTTACCCCTCTTCCAGATGGAGAGCTCAAGGAGGACATAAACAAGTATTGCCAATCTCAGGGTTACTCACTGAAAAATCTCTTTGTTATGGATGGCTCTAAGCGCTCGACGAAGGCAAATGCATTCTTCAGCGGCATGGGAAAGAGCAAGACGATTGTCTTATTCGATACCTTGATAGAGAAGCTGACGAAAGAGGAGATCGTTGCAGTACTTGCCCATGAGATCGGGCACTACAAACGAAAGCACACCCTTGCTATGTTCATTGCATCCAACCTTCAAACGTTGGCAATTTTCGGACTTTTGGGTTGGGCGCTGCAATATCCAGAATTTTCTCGGGCCCTTGGAGCGGAAGAAGGGAAATTCCACTTATCAGCGCTAGCCTTTTTCATACTGCTAACGCCACTACAGGTACTTCTCGGCCTGCTCAACAATTCGATATCACGGCGTAATGAGTTCGACGGCGACACCTTTGCGGCCATGACATACAAACAAGCCCCGATGCGAAGCGCACTCTCTAAGATCTCAACGGATAGCCTCGCAAACCTAAATCCACACCCACTTTATGTCGCCTTCAATTACACGCACCCACCGCTTGTGCAGAGATTGAAAAATGTTGGTTGATTACTAGTCGAAATGAAAAAGCCCACCGCTTGGGTGGGCTTTTTCTTATGTACTTTTAGATGTCGAAATAGAGCTCAAACTCTGCTGGGTGTGGACGTAGACGGACGTAATCAATCTCAGACTTACGCTTCCAATCAATCCAAGTTTCAATCAGATCCTTAGTGAAGACTCCACCACGAGTTAAGAACTCGTGATCCGCTTCAAGGCTGTCGATTACCTTGTCGAGAGATCCTGGAACTTGTGGGATGGCCTTTGCTTCGGCTCCTTCTAGCTCATAAAGATCCTTATCGACTGGCTTTGGTGGCTCAATCTTGTTTGTGATTCCATCAAGACCTGCCATCAAGATCGCAGAGAATGCTAGATAAGGATTGGAAGATGGATCTGGGCAACGGAACTCAATTCGCTTTGCCTTCGGGCTTGTACCGGTTATTGGGATACGGATACAAGCAGATCGGTTACGAGCTGAGTAAACGAGATTTACCGGCGCTTCATAACCTGGAACAAGTCGCTTGTAAGAGTTAACGGTTGGGTTGGTAAAGGCGAGTAGCGATGGAGCATGCTTTAGAAGACCACCGATATACCAACGAGCAACATCCGAGAGATTCGCGTAGCCATCGCCCCAGAAGAGTGGTTTTCCATCTTTCCAGAGTGATTGGTGAACGTGCATACCGGAGCCGTTATCGCCGAATAGTGGTTTTGGCATGAAGGTAACGGTCTTTCCAGCTTGCCAAGCTGTATTGCGGATGACGTACTTGAACTTCATCAAGTCATCGCCGGCATGGAGGATGTCGTTGAATCGATAGTTGACCTCCATCTGACCTGCGGTGCCAACTTCATGGTGAGCGCGCTCAACCGAGAGTCCGACCTTCTCCAAGTTCATGACCATTTCGTCGCGAAGATCTGCAAATTGGTCTGTAGGGGAAACCGGGAAATATCCACCTTTGATTCGAGTGCGATATCCACGGTTAGGTGTGCCATCTGGATCCTCTTTGATTCCGGTATTCCAAGCGCCTTCATAAGAATCGACTTCGTAATAACCGGTGTTCATTCCAGTGAGATAACGGACGCGATCAAATACATAGAACTCAGCTTCCGGGGCGAAATAGGCCGTGTCCGCAATACCAGTTGAACGCATGTACTCGACAGCCTTTGTTACTACCTGACGTGGATCGCGCGAGTAAGCAGAGTTGTCATCCGGATTAACCACCGAGAAATGCACTACGAGTGTCTTCTCTTTGCGGAAGGGATCAACGAAAGCTGTCTCTGGAGCAGGAAGTAATTTCATATCTGATTCATGGATCGATTGGAAACCTCGGATTGATGAGCCATCGAACATCAAGCCATCTTTGAAAACATCCTCGGTGAACTGACTGGCTGGAACATTGAAGTGGTGCTGGATTCCGGGAAGGTCGATGAATCGAACATCTACGAGAGAGATATTCTCTTTCTTAATGAAGCTGATTAATTCAGCTGAGGACTTAAACATGTTTCTCCTACAACTTTCTGCTACGGCCTAGTTGCTATCGGAACTACAGACTCTTCATTGAGTGGATGTGGCGAATCGTAGATGGGGGCGGTGAAAGAGGGGTATCTGGAGTGTTACGGTCATGTTTCCTTTAACTGGGTCGATCCAGAGCGATGGACTACCTTGTGCCGGTGAATCAGGGTTTTGAGCGAGCCTCCATAAGCCGCCGTTTAGTTGCCTTGAGCCTGGATTGGGCGGTTGCGACCTTAACTACAGGCCTCTTCTTTCCCGTCTTTGCCAGCTCCTTAGCCCCAAGCCTCACGCGTCTTGCTGTATTCGTTCTGGAGGTAGGTCTCCTCACCGCTCTAGGAGGGGCCTCTATCGGTCAGCGAATCATGGGGATTCGAGTAGTGAGTTTCCCTGACCAATACTTCGTTACACCGTCCATGGCATTTCTACGTACTTTCTTGATCGCGCTCGTCATACCTGCGCTCGTTATTGATAGCGAAGGAAGAGGGCTTCATGACCGATTCACAAAGAGCCAGGTCATAAGAACTCGTCGTTAATTAACGAGGCTTGGGCATCCTCAAGTTCTTCGGCATCGGACCTTTTGGAAGTGGAATGTTCATTCCTCCGATGGACTTCAAGCGTGCTCGTAATTCACGGAGTTGAACCTTTGACAACTTCTTTGGAAACTTCTTCATTCTTCGCTGTAGTTTGCGAATAGATACCTGGCCTTCGCCATTTCCAACGATAAGTTCGTAGACCGGAACACCCGGAGCAAAACGCTCGACCTTCCGGCGCTCATCGTTTAGGAGAGATCTCAGGGCTGCGCCCCCTTCGCCTACTAGAACAATTCCAGGACGACCAACAGCTCTGTGGACCATATCTTGATTCTTATTGACGTTAACGGCGGGGGATACAGTCCAGCCGCGCCGGATCGACATTAGAACGCTTGCGCCCGCGCCCATCTCGCCTTCAATTGAGGCGTAAGCAGCGCTACTTGCCATCCGTGTGAAATAAAAGAATCCACCGAGCGCTGCAATTGGAAATGTTACGAAGGCTCCATAACCGGGACGACCGAAATAAGCGCCCAGAGCGATTCCGATTCCCCAGAGTGGGAGGAAAACCGCAACACACCTTAGGAATACGAAGGAGTACTCGCGTTTTGCTAGGGCATAAGCATCGCGGATAGTTTTAAAGCGCTTCTCGCGGGGTGCTCCATCCTTCTTTTTGCGACCAAACACTTAGATTTCCTTCCTTCGCTCTCGACTCTCTAATTCAACCATCTCCGGCGTCGGCGCAGTGCCACCTAAGCGGGCTGGCGCCCACCTTTGTCCAACTGGAGAATCTGGGTACTCGCTCTGTGCGTTATCCAAAAGAGATTGCATAGCGCTCTTCAATCTTGTTAGCGCCACCTCTGGATCCTCGGCCGGAGAGAAATACAGTGGAGCTCCAATCGAGACAATTACTGGAACGCTCGCACGAGAGAAGTTCCTAGGAGCTCGCTTAGTCCAGAGCCTCTGGCTACCCCAGATTATTGTCGGCAAAACTGGTGCGCCCGATTCCATAGCCAATCTGATTACACCACTCTTCATCGTCTTCAATTCGAAACTTCTGGAGATTGTCGCCTCTGGAAATACTCCAACTATTTCACCTCGCTTCAACGCCTTAAGCGCTTCCACAAATGAGGGAGCTCCGTTATTGCGATCTACGCTGATATGGCGCATGCCACGCATCAAGGGTCCCGCAACAGGGTGATCGAAAATCTCTTTCTTTGCCATGAACCTTGCGACTCGATGTGAATCCAAGAGCGCAGTTCCTGCAATCGCAAAGTCGAGATAACTGACATGGTTCATAGCGAGAAGAGCTGAGCCTGATCTTGGAACATGGGCTTGGCCATGAAATTTAAAGCTCAAATCCAGGTAACGCCAAAAACCTTTGAATATTTGGATGATGGGACGATAAACAAGTTCGGCCATAACCCTCAGCCGTTCAGTACGCCAGATCTTGCTGCTGATGCTTCTTTATAGAGTCGACCCGCCCTGTAGCTAGAGCGAACTAGCGGACCGCTCATGACTCCTAAGAATCCAATCTCGCGTGCTTCTGCTGCTAGCTCGACAAACTCGTTTGGCTTCACCCAGCGCTCAACGGGATGGTGGCGAGGCGAGGGGCGAAGATATTGAGTGATGGTGATCAGATCACAGCCGGCTTCATGGAGATCTAATAGAGCCTGTGATACCTCTTCGCGCGTCTCGCCCATTCCAAGGATTAGATTCGATTTTGTGATGAGACCAAATGCTCGAGCCTGATTGATTACATTTAGAGAGCGCTCGTAATTGAATGCTGGTCGAATACGTTTGAATATTCTCGGAACAGTTTCGAGATTATGAGCGAATACTTCAGGTCTAGATTCAAATACTTCCTGCAACAGGCCTGCATTCGCCGAGAAATCTGGAGCCAACATCTCGACGCCACAGCCCGGTACGGCAGCGTGGATTGCTCGAATTGTTTCGGCATAGAGCCAGGCGCCCTCATCTTCGAGATCATCACGAGCTACTCCGGTGACCGTCGCGTACTTCAATCCCATGCTCTTTACTGATTCAGCAACTCGTCTGGGTTCGTCTCGATCCAAAGGTTCGGGCTTTCCAGTATCGATATTGCAGAAATCGCAACGACGGGTGCACTGTTCTCCGCCGATTAGGAAGGTCGCCTCGCGATCCTCCCAACACTCGAAAATATTAGGACAGGCCGCTTCCTGGCAAACAGTGTGAAGCCCTTCCCGTGAAACTAAAGATCTAAGCGCTGTGTACTCAGGCCCCATGTGCGCTCTCGTCTTAATCCATTCAGGTTTCTTCTCAATCGGGACCTCAGCGTTACGAGCCTCAATCCGAAGTAACTTACGACCTTCTGGAGCGACCATTAGTTGGCAACCTTAGCTAGCGCTTCGTAGAGATGTTGCTCCAATACAGGAAGTATCTCTTCGATACTCGGTGCGGCATTGAGTTCATTTGCGAAAGAAGTAACCCCCGCATCCGCAATTCCGCATGGAACTATCTTCTCGTAATAGGAGAGATCAGGATTCACATTCAAGGCAAATCCATGCATCGTCACACCGCGAGCAACTCGAATTCCGATTGCAGCAATCTTTCGATCGCCACGTTCATCTCTAATCCAAACTCCTGAGCGCTCGCAATATCTTTCAGCCGAGATTCCAAACTCTTTACAAACCGCAATGAGCGAGTTCTCAATCTCTCTAACAAATCCAACAACATCGAACGAGTCTCGCAGCTTCACAATCGGGTAACCAACGATCTGGCCCGGTCCGTGAAATGTGATTTTTCCGCCTCTATCTACATCAATCACGCGAGAACCATCTAGAGGGCGCTCGCTATCCAAAGTTCTTCTTCCTGCAGTAAAGATAGGCGGATGCTCTAGTAAAAGGAGAGTATTTGGACGGATACCGTCTGCGACTTCACTATGGAATTGGCGCTGGATTTGCCAGGCCTCTTCATATTCAATGAGACCTAAGCGCTTTAGGGCTACGGGTGCTGTAGTCAAAGACACGGGAATAGCCTACTTTCGAACGCTCTACTCAGCGTACTTCTCCTAAGATAGCCCGTTATGAGTATCACATCTGAGAAGGTCATGCGTAGTAGGGCAAGAAAAGGGCTT
The DNA here is from genome assembly GCA_036752585.1 of Candidatus Nanopelagicaceae bacterium. GTDB lineage: Bacteria > Actinomycetota > Actinomycetes > Nanopelagicales > Nanopelagicaceae > MAG-120802. The sequence goes on along the minus strand of DAIOSM010000006.1, from coordinate 13,379 downwards.
TGGTTAGCCATCGTCACAATCATCGTTTGGATGGCAATCGGAGGCTTCTCCGGCCAAGCATTCTCAAAGATCTCAGATGTCCAAGAGAACGACAACGCCGCCTTCCTTCCCGATAGCGCGGAAGCAACTGAAGCAGGAAAACTAATAGTTAAATTCTCAGACCAATCTCTTGATCTCCTTCCGACTTTATTGATACTCGTCGGCGATCTAAATCCTGCTACAAATCCAGAGAAGTTCGCGCAAGTAAATGCCTATGCTCAAACTCTGGGGGAGCGGATCTTGCCGCAATCCGGAGAGCCTCTTTCGAAGTATTTTGCGCCAGGAATTCCGATCCAGGCGATCCCTTCTCAAGATGGGAAAGCGGTCTTAATCAATGTCCAGATTGATTCAAAGATAGCTGGCGAGAATATTGGCGACGAACCAGCGCTACCTATGATTATCGAATTTATAAGAGAGAGCATGAAGAGTGAGATTGACGGAGTTGATTCACACGTAACTGGTCCCGGTGGAATTTTTGCTGATCTATTCGATGCCTTCGGTTCTATAGATACAACTCTTCTTCGTACGACATTGATTGTCGTCGCTATCATCTTGATCCTTGTCTATAGATCGCCGATTCTTTGGATCATCCCGCTCCTAAACGCAGGAATTGCGCTCGGCTTTGCAACGATGATCGTCTACTACTTGGCAAAGAACGACATAGTTGACTTAAATGGTCAGACCCAGGGAATTCTTGATGTACTAGTTTTGGGCGCAGCAACGGATTACGCACTCTTGCTGATATCGCGTTATCGCGAGGAACTTCATCGCTACGAATCTCGTTACGAAGCGATGCGAAAGGCTTGGCGTGGCGTAGTCGAGCCGATCCTCGCATCTGGAACAACGGTCGTAGCCGGATTGATGGTTCTCTTGCTCAGCGATCTCTCTAGCAACCGTGGACTAGGTCCAGTTGGCTCAATCGGAATCATTGCGGCGATGATGACATCTCTTTCTCTGCTACCTGCACTTGTCGTTATCTTCGGTCGCTGGGTTTTCTGGCCGAAGGTTCCACGTTTTGATCATGCCGATGAGAAGTTATCTGGCTTCTGGTCGAAAGTGGGCTCATTTGTCGACCGCAGGCCTCGTTCCATCGCCATCTCTGTCTCGTTAGTTCTTCTAATCTTTGCAGGATTCTCCTCAACGCTTAAGAGTGACGGCTTGGCACAAACTGAGGCGTTTACTTCGAGAACAGATTCAGTCATAGGTCTCGAGAAATTAGGCGAGCACTTCCCGAGCGGTGAAGGTACTCCGGTTGAGATAGTGGTTGATGTCGAGGACATATCGGCCGTTTCATCAGCGATTCGCGTCATCCCTAAGGTTGCGAATGTCACGCCGGTATTCGTCCAAGATCCTGTTACTCGTCAGCCGACTGCGGATTTGAAAGTAGTTGATGGCAAGGCTCTGCTTTATGCGACCCTTGATGTGCCAGCAGATTCAACAGAGGCTAAGGAACTGATTCCTCTGATTCGAGAGGCGAGCAAAGAAATTGATGAGAATGTCTTGGTTGGCGGCCAAACAGCTATCAGCTTCGATATCGATCAATCATCTAAGCGTGACAATCGCGTGATTATTCCTATCGTCCTCTTATTGATCGCTCTAATCTTGGGACTTCTCTTGAGAAGTATCTTTGCTGCGGGACTACTACTCGGGACCGTTGTCCTATCATTTTTCGCAACTCTTGGTGTTTGCGCTCTTGTCTTTGAGAATGTCTTTGGACATGCGGGCTCCGATCCTTCATTCCCACTCTTCGCCTTCGTCTTCCTAGTTGCTCTTGGAATCGATTACAACATATTCCTGATGACAAGGGTTCGAGAAGAGGCGATGACAATCGGAACTCGAGCCGGAATTATCAAGGGTCTGACTGTGACTGGAGGAGTCATCACTTCTGCAGGAATCGTCCTGGCTGCGACCTTCGGAGTCCTAGGAATCTTGCCTCTTGTATTCCTTGCACAACTAGGGTTCGCCGTTGCATTCGGCGTTCTTCTCGACGCAATCGTGGTTCGCTCGTTACTAGTGCCTGCCTTGGTGAAGATAATCGGACCGAAGATCTGGTGGCCTTCGAAATTGCAGCACGAGAACAAATAGAGACTAGTAATGCGCGTCGGGCTCATTGGGTATGGGCTAGCGGGTCGCTACTTTCACGCACCACTTCTCCAGGCCTCTGGCTTCTTCGTTGCGGCGATAGCTTCGCGTTCACTGGAGAAGCGGGGAATTGCTCACTCTGATTTCCCTCTTGCAACGATTCTTGCAACGCCCGAGGAGCTTGTTGCCGAAGATCTAGATCTCGTTGTGGTTGCATCGACAAATGAGGTTCATAGCGCTCACGCAAAGTTAGCCATCGACTCTGGAATCCCGGTTGTCGTAGATAAACCAATGGCGCTCGATTATTACGAAACCCTCTCGCTCTTTGATTACGCAGACGCAAGAGGTGTTCCGATTACAGTCTTTTTCAATCGCTTATTTGATAGCGACACATTGACTATAAAGGAACTCATCAAGAACGGCGATATAGGTGAGGTCTTTCGCTATGAATCGCGGTTTGAGAGATTTCGACCTGACCTAAACTCTCAGTCTTGGCGAGAAAACACCCCATCAGAATTGGGTGGCGGGTTATTGCTAGACCTTCAAACTCATCTCGTCTCTATTGCCTTAGATCTATTCGGTCCCGCTTCACTGGAGTTCGCATCGATTAGGCAGATTCGGGGCGGCGTTGATGACGATGTTCTCTTGGTGCTCAAACATGGAACAGGCGTGGATTCCTACCTTTCGGTGAGCGCTATCGCAGGATCTCCTGGACCAAGAGTGAGAATGCATGGCAGAACTGGCTCGCTCATCGTTAAGGAACTAGATCCTCAAGAAGGACTCTTGCGTTCTGGTTTAAAACCTCTCGCAACAGGCTGGAAAGATTCAAGCTCTGCCACGAGTGAATTTCGAATACACAGAGGGGCTGAATCATTCAATTACCGCGGAATACCGGGCAACTATGTCGCCTTCTACAATCAAGTGAAGGATGCGCTAAGTGGAATATCGGCATTGCCGGTATCACGTGACTTCGCCCTAGAGGTCGCAAAAATCTTGGATCGCGCCCGTGAGATGGATATCCGCTTAAATGGTTAAGAAGGTTCTAGTCGTTGGGGCGGGATGGGCTGGTCTAAACGCTGCTCGCGTACTTAGTGAAGCGGGCCATGAAGTGAGGCTCTTAGAGAAGAGTGATCGTGTAGGCGGTCGAATCACGACTGATTACGTTGATGGCTTTACTTTAGATCGCGGTTTTCAAGTCATAAATCCTGCTTATGCAGAGTTACGCGAAACCAAGGCGCTTGAAGGTATCGAATTCAACCTACTCCCTAAGGGCCTTGATATTCGCAGTGGAATTGAAACGAAACGGGTCGGCGACTTTAGGCGTGATCTCCGATATCTAAAGAGCGATCTTGATCCAAGCCTTGGTACGGTGAAGGAGAAATTAGCTTTCCTCCGTTATCTCTACGGCAAGAGCTCTGATACGGATTTTCAATCAGCCATGATTGATGTCGGGACTTTCTACTCCAAAGTATTGAAACCATTCCTAGATGGCGTTTTTCTTGTAGATAGTGATCGTGTTTCAAATCAAGTTGCGCGTGAACTTATCCATTGGTTTATAAAAGGCGCACCAGGTTTACCAAGTGGTGGCGTCAGACAGGTATCCGAATCTCTGGCGGCTGGACTCGATATCGAATTCGGGTCAGAAGTTGTTTCTATCTCTAGAAACCAAGTGGTTACGAAGAGTGGAAATGAAGCCGCAGATGCAGTCATTCTTGCTACAGATCCCGTTACGGCCTGCAACCTAATCGGAATTGATGCTGTGGCTATGAACGCTTCGCAAACTTGGTACTACAAGTTGCCAAAGGGCGCCGTCACGAGCAACCATCTTCGAGTTGGCGGCATAGGTCCGATTGTTAACACGGTTGCCTTATCAAATGTGGCTAGCAGTTACGCACCTGCCGACAGCACTCTCATTGCCGCAACAACGCTTGGCTTTGTAGATGAATCTGAGGTGCGAGCGCATCTGAGCTATCTCTGGGAAGTGGATGGCTGGGAATTGATAAGGAGCTACATGCTTCCTTCTTCGCTACCGTTCCACGGCGTCGGAAAACCACTCGTTTCAGAGGTACTCTCCGAAAAAGGCATTTATCTTGCTGGGGATTGGCGAGCCGCGCCCTCTCAGCAAGGCGCCTTATTGAGCGGAAGGTTGGCGGCGCGAGCCGTTATTTCTCATTTATAAGCGCTGCAAGTGCTGGCGCTAAATGCGGATAATCAAATTCAAATCCTGAATCAGTTAGCTTCTTTGGCAGGACTCGCTTGGATCCAAGAATTTCAGATGAGAATCCACCCAGAGCGATCTTCAACGCAAAACCAGGGACTGGGATGAGAGCGGGGCGTCTAAGTGCGCGAGCTAGAGCAGCTGTGAACTCTTGGTTTGTTGCGGGATTCGGAGATACAAGATTTATTGGACCTTCTAAATCTTTCTCCAGGAGATAACAGATAGCTTTAATCTGATCATGAAGGGTGATCCACGACCACCATTGCTTTCCGTTGCCTAACTTTCCGCCGATGCCCAACTTGAAAAGCGGCAACATCTTGCCGAGAGCGCCACTCGTAGGTTCCAATACCAATCCAGTACGAATCTTCACTACGCGCGTACCTGAGGCCGTGTCGGCCGCAGATTCCCATTCTTTACAGACCGCAGCTAAGAAATCATCACCTGGACGATCATCTTCGGTAACCGATCGATTACCAGTCTCTCCGTACCAGCCAATCGCGCTTGAGGAGATAAATACTTGAGGCTTTAGCTTTCCAACGGCGGTTGCAATCGTGTTAGTTCCGAGGAGTCTTGAATTCAATATCTCTGCTCTGTATTTCTTACTCCAGCGCTTGTCTCCGACATTTGCGCCGGCTAGATGGATTACTGCATCCACCCCTTCTAGTGGTGCTAGATCAACTTCGCCAGTCTTCGGATTCCAAAAGACTTCATCAGGCGAGACAACGGGGCGCCTTACCAGGCGTTGGACCGTGTGACCTTCTGATTTAAGGTGGCCAAGAAGGGCCGATCCGATCATTCCCGATGCGCCGGTGATCGCAATTCTCTGTGGAAGTGCCACGAATCTCCTCTAAAGTCCGAGATCAGATTCGAAACGACCCTCTTCAAGTCGTTCCTTTAGCGTGGTCAAGAATCTTGCAGCATCAGCGCCATCAACAATCCGATGATCGTAGGAGAGCGCTAGGTAGACCATCGAACGAATCGCAATAGTTTCGCCGCCATCTTCTCCCTTAACAACCATTGGTCGCTTAACGACTGATCCAACTCCAAGAATTCCAACTTGAGGTTGATTAATGATCGGCGTATCAAAGAGTGCGCCCCGTGAACCGGTATTTGTAATGGTGAAAGTACCTCCACCTAGTTCATCAGGAGAGATCTTGTTCTCGCGAGTACGTTGTGCGACATCGACAATCCTCCGTGCAATGCCACCCATATTTAGGTCTCCGGCATCTTTGATGACTGGTACGAGCAGTCCCCGCTCAGTATCAACTGCAATTCCAAGATGTTCAGCTCCATGGTAAGTAATCTCATCGCCTTCGACAGATGAATTCAAAACCGGATGGACCTTTAGGGCTTCACAGACTGCTACTGCGAAGAATGGAAGGAAACTCAACTTCACGCCTTCACGGGCTTCGAAGGTGCCCTTCGCTTTATCGCGTAACCTCGCGATTTTAGTTATATCAACTTCAACAACTGTTGTGAGCTGTGCGCTAACTTGAAGCGATTCGAGCATACGCGCGGCGATTACTTTGCGCAGACGCGTCATCGTTACCTTGGTTCCGCGGAGCGGAGAAACAGAGACTGGGGCTGCGCTTCTAGTTGAAGCACTTGATGGTGCTGTGGTTTGAGTAACCGGGGCTGGCGCTACAGCGCGTGGTACAGCTGCCAACACATCTTCTTTACGGATGCGTCCACCGACTCCTGTTCCCTTTACACGGGAGAGATCTACGCCGTTTTCTGCGGCGAGTTTCCGCACAATTGGAGTCACATACGAGTCATCAAGTGCAGATGGTTTCGGGACCAAAGGCGGTGGCGTTTGAGGAGGAGTTGGAACTGGCTTAGGCGTGCTCTGAACTGGTGCACTCTGAACAGGAGCAGGAGTTGCGACTGGAGCAGGAGTGACTGGAGCTACAGGCGCTGGTACCGAAGGAGCCGGTGCTGTTGACGGCGCCACAGAACCTGATCCGATTGTTGCGAGTCGCGCTCCAACCGGAACAGTTGAATCAACTGCAACGTCGATCGAAAGAAGTGTTCCGGAAGACGGAGCTGGAATCTCGGTATCAACTTTGTCGGTAGATACTTCTAGCAGAGGCTCATCAGCTACAACCTGATCTCCGACTGACTTTAACCATCTTGTTACGGTTCCCTCAGAAACTGATTCACCAAGTGCTGGCATCACAACAATAGTTGAACCGGCAGAAGCAGTGACCGTAGGGGCTGGTGTTGCAGGTGGCGTCACAACCGGTGTTGCAGCCGGCGCAGGAGTTGTAACTGCAGGAGCGGGAGTTGAAGGGGCAGAAGCTGGCGCAGATCCATCCGCGATTACAGCCAACTCTGCTCCAACGAGAGCTACTTGGTCTACTGCAACGACAATTTTCTGTAGAACGCCGGCGGCCGGGGATGGGATTTCGGTATCGACTTTGTCAGTCGAAACTTCCAATAGTGGTTCATCGAGGGCGACTTGATCGCCCTCTTTCTTGAGCCAACGAGTGACTGTTCCTTCCGTGACGCTCTCGCCTAAGGCTGGCATCTTCACCGAAAAAGTCATCGCTTCCTCTCTTTTTCAATCATGAGATCCGCATTTGTTGGACCACTAAATCTATGGGTGAGACTA
>DAIOSM010000006.1:0-6329 GCA_036752585.1 Candidatus Nanopelagicaceae bacterium | reverse complement strand
GCATGGAGTGGTTTTCCAGCCAACGCGAGGTGAGCCTCTCCCATCGCCTCTGAAAGCGTTGGGTGAGCGTGAATTAATGGGGCCACGTCGAAGGCATCGGCTTGCCAGTTGAAAATCAACTGGGCTTCTGCGAGAAGCTCTCCAACTCGCGAACCCACCATATGGATTCCTAGAACCGGTCCATTCTTAGCTGAAACCAATTTGATGGATCCAGCAGTCTTCAAGATCTGAGCTTTCCCGTTACCTGCCAGGTCATAATTTAGTTCTACAACTTCATAACCCTTAGCCTTTGCCGCCGCTGTAGTTAGTCCAACAGATGCAACCTCGGGCTCTGAGTAAGTGACGCGCGGTACGCCGTCGTAATTGATCGCGCGCGGATTCAAGCCAGCGATCTCTTCTGCAACCAAGATTCCCTCTGCAAAACCGACATGGGCAAGTTGTAGCGTCGGTATCAAGTCACCAACAGCCCAGATGCCAGGGACATTGGTGCGGCATTTCTCATCGACGATGATGTATCCGCGATCCATCTTTATACCTTGCTCCTCGTAGCCAAGATTCGCGGAGACCGGTCCTCGTCCGACCGCGACAAGTAGAACTTCAGCGTTGAAGGTCTTGCCATCTTCAAGTGTTACGACAACACCTGAATCGCTCTTCGCCACACTCTTAAATTTTGTTCCTAGTTCGAAGTTAATACCGCGCTTACGGAAGGCTCTCTCTAATTGTTTACTGGAAGATTCATCCTCAAGGGCAATGAGGTGAGGTAGCGCTTCAATGATCGTTACTTCTGCACCGAAAGATTTCCAGACAGAGGCGAATTCGCAGCCAATCACACCACCACCGAGAACGATTACGGATTTAGGAACGTAATTCAGATGCATTGCGTGATCGCTTGTCATGACGCGAGTTCCATCGATGTCAAGACCTGGAAGGGACTTGGCGTACGAACCAGTTGCAAGAATTACATTCTTGCCGGTGTAGCGCTGGCCGTTAACTTCGACGGTGTCCTTTGCGACAAGTTTCCCGGATCCTTCTACGTACGTGACATTACGAGATTTCACCAGACCTTGAAGTCCCTTATGCAACTTCGAGATAACGCCATCCTTATAGCTATTTACCCCGGCCATATCGATCGCCTTAAATTCAGCCTGTACTCCGAATTCAGAGGCGTGGCGAGTGTTATCGGCAATTTCGCCAGCATGAAGTAGAGCCTTTGTGGGGATGCAACCTCGGTGAAGACAGGTTCCGCCTAACTTATCCTTCTCAATCAATGCAACGCTGAGGCCAAGCTGAGATGCGCGAAGCGCGCACGCATAACCACCGCTGCCGCCGCCGAGAATTACCAGATCAAAATTTGCCACGCTAACCTCTTTTTTTCACTCGAACGTCTGTACCTTTATTTTTGCTCTGCCAGTAGTGATAGGGCATATCTTGCCAGCATCAGCGGCTAGCTAGGTCCTCGGCAAATGCGAGGAGAGTGCGAAGTGCGACACCTGTTCCGCCTACGGTGGTGTACCCGTGAGGCTTTGATTCGTTAAAGGCGGGTCCAGCAATATCAAGATGGAGCCAGGGGAGTTCTGCAGCGACGAAGTCCTTTAAGAAAAGCCCTGCAACAAGCATTCCACCCATCCGCTCACCGATATTTGCGATGTCGGCTACTGGTGAATCAAGAGAGGCGCGCAACTCCTCCGGAAGTGGCATCGGCCAGAACTGTTCTCCTGATCGTGCGACGGTTTGAAGGAATTCATCTTTGAATTTCTCGTTATTTGTCATTACCGCACTAGTGCGAGTGCCTAATGCAACAACTTGTGCGCCTGTAAGAGTAGCGACATCAACGATGCCATCTAACTTTCGACCCTTGTTGCCGACTTCAGCTGCCTTTACTAACGCATCGGCGAGGATTAAACGTCCTTCAGCATCAGGATTAAGTACTTCAACCGTCTTTCCGCCATAGATAGTAATGATGTCACTTGGCCTTGTCGCAGTATCACTGACCATGTTTTCAGCGAGTGGAGCCCAGGCATCGATCTCTATCGGCACTTTCAACTCTGCGATCGCGAGAATCGCAGCCGAAACTGCTGCAGCGCCGCTCATATCTGACTTCATCGCCTCCATACCTTGTGCAGGTTTCAAAGCAAGTCCGCCGGTATCGAAAGTAATGCCTTTGCCAACATAGGCAAGACGCTTCTTCGCGCCTTTTGGACGGTAAGAGATGTGAAGCAATCTCGGGGGATTAGCTGATCCCTGGCCAACGCCGATGATTCCGCCGTAACCCAATTTCTTCAATTGCTGCTCATTTAAGATTTCAACTTTCAGCGAGAGCTTCTTGGCTAATGGCTGGAATCTGGCGCAGAACGTGACGGGATTGAGGTGGCTTGGAGGAGTATTGACCAGGTCTCGGACAAGATGACTGTATTTGGCGATAACTTCGGCCCGCTTCAATAGGTTCTGTACATCCTTATCTTTCGCGAATCTTGTATGCACCTCGATCTTTTGGAGCGGTGACTTGCGGTCGGACTTGGTTGATCCGCGGAATTCATCGAAGGCATATGAACCCAATAGAGCACCTTCCGCAATTGCTGCGACCTCTTCACGAGTTTTATGAGGCAAGGCGAAGGTTGCACTCTTCTGTCCCAACAAGGCGCGCGCTGCCGCACCCGCAGCTCGGCGCAGCACCTCGTGCGTGATTTCACCACTGCCTAAACCGGTTAGGAGAATTAATTTCGTTGAATCTCCTGGCAACTTGATCACTTCATCAGCGGCGCCAGTAGCACCCATATCTTCTAAGGCCTCGAGGATTGCAGAGGTGTTGAACTTGATGCCGCTTGTAAGGACCTCAAGTTTCTTTCTCTCATCCCGCTTTAGAGCAAGGACCAATACATCAGCAGTAAGTTGGGCATCTGTCGCGCGAATAGTTGAGGTCATTGCGCTAGGTTATTGGAGTGATGATTCCTGCGCCATTGAAGCAGTCGCCGATAGAAGATTTTCATCGGAGCGCCCGGGCGAAACTTGCCGATTTCGGAGGCTGGGAGATGCCAATCGAGTATCCCCAGGATTCTGGCGGGGGAGTCCTTAATGAACATACCGCGGTGCGCGAACGGGTCGGATTATTCGATGTTTCGCATCTCGGGAAGGCTCGAGTAACCGGTCCAGGATCTCTGGAGTTCTTAAATGGATGCGTCACAAATGACCTTGAGCGGATTAGCGATGGACAGGCCCAGTACAACCTTCTCTGCGACGATAAGTCCGGCGGAGTCATTGATGATCTGATTGTTTATCGCCGAAGCCAAGAAGATTTTTTCCTGGTTCCTAATGCAGCAAATACCTCTGAAGTTGTTTCAAGAATAAAGCAAGTCGCGCCGAGTGACATTGTTGTAGAGAACCTTCATCAGGAGTACGCGGTATTCGCGCTACAGGGACCACTCTCTAGCGCCGTACTAAAGGATCTAGGTGTAGATCTAACACTTGAGTACATGTCTTTCATAGAAGGACTTATTTCCGATAAGAAAGTGATCATCTGTAGGACCGGGTATACCGGTGAAGTTGGATACGAGATCCTTCCTAAGTGGAGTGAAGCGAGAGCGGTCTGGGATGCAATTTATCTAGCAGTTAAGAAAGTCGGAGGACTGGTCGCAGGGCTTGGCGCTCGCGATACCTTGCGGACCGAGATGGGTTATCCGCTCCATGGCCATGAGTTATCGCTCTCAATCTCTCCAGTCCAAGCGAGCGCAGGCTGGGCGGTGGCGTGGAGCAAAGCAAAGTTTTGGGGAAGAGAAGTTCTTCTTCGAGAGAAGGAATCAGGGCCGCAAAGACTCTTGCGTGGATTAATATTTCAAGAGCGAGGCATTCCTAGGGCAGAAATGTTGGTTTACAAGAGCGATATGGAAATCGGCATCACCACAAGCGGTACCTTCTCTCCAACTCTAAAACAAGGTATTGCATTAGCTCTAGTAGCTAGGGAAGTTTCAATAGGCGATGAAGTGGAAGTGGATGTGCGCGGGAAAAGAGTTAAAGCAAAGGTAGTTAAACCGCCCTTTGTTCCTTCGCGCGTTCGTTAACAGTTCTCCAGGTTGCCACCGCATCAAGTCTGGATTTTGCTCTCTTGAAGGCGCCTAGAACTGGACGCGCTGTCAGAAAAATGAGAGTCGCAGTAATCAAAGCACGGGGCAAGTCCCAAGATAGTGCCGTAGCGAAGTGAAACGTTAAGAACCGACTCAAGTTCTCGGTTACTGCGGCCCCAGGAAGATAAGAGAGCTGAGTATCGCTGCCAAGTAGCCACGGCCAAAGTTGGAGATCCATGAGTAGGCCGAAGAGAAAGGCAGCGAAGACTCCGTAGACCATTAGTGCGGCTCGCTCCATTTGAAAACTAATTCTCTTAGGAATCAACCCAACTCCAATCGCAATCCACCCAGCCGCAAGGACTTGAAATGGGAGCCAAGGACCAATTCCACCTGTAATGAGAGCGCTGACAAGAATTGAGAGTATTGCAACTACAAATCCCAATTGCGATCCGAGTGCGCGAGCGGCAAGTATCAAGAGAAACCACATTGGCTCAATCCCTACGGCTCCTGCGCCTAATAAGCGCAGAGCTGAAATCAATCCAACTAACACCGCAACAATTGCGACCGTTTTGCTATCCAATAAGCGCGCATTGATTTGTAGCGCCAGTATGGCAACTGCAACTATTCCGAAGACTGAGGCAAGCCATGTCGCTTGACTTAGCTCTGCTAAACCGAAGCGATTGATATCGAAGAAGAGTGGCCAGGTGAAGAGAGCAATACCTAGGACATTTACCAATGCGAAAAGGATGTTCGATAGATACTTGATCATTCAAGGGCCGACTTAACATCACTTACGGTCAGAAGACCTCTATTTGGAAGCGCTTTTGCAACCTGCGGGGCGAAGGCGGGCGAGGCGGTCAGAGCCTCTGCAACGGGGCCATCAGAGATCAGTTCTCCATCTGCGATAAATAGGACGCGGTCAGATAACTCGGCTACCAATTCGACATCGTGAGTCGCCAGCAGGACAGTGCGATCATTTGACGCGATCTCTTTAAGGATCCTCACAAGCTTGCGCTTTGCTTCATAATCAAGTCCGCGCGTTGGTTCATCGAGAACAATGACTCGCGGGTGGGCGGAGAGAAGAATGCTCAGGGCTAGCGTTAGTTTCTGACCCTCCGATAGATCTCGAGGGTGAATAGAGACTGGAACATTTCCCACCAGGCTTGTGAAAATACTAAGTGTCTTACCTTCTTCGCATCCATTATCAATATCTGCTCGCTTGCATTCCTCTTGAACTGTGCTCTCAATCAAAAGGTCGCCCGGCTCCTGTGGAACATAGCCAACTGAACTGATCAATTCACGGGAATTGAATCTGCTGGGATCACCTCCTAAAACTCGAACCTGCCCGCTTTTGATAGGCGATAGCCCAACCAAAGATTTAAGGAGCGTCGATTTACCTGCTCCATTTCTGCCCATCAGAGCGATGATCTCGCCCGACTTGATCTGCAAGGAGATGTTTCGCAGTGCGTACTCGGATTCTCCATCCGAGTAGGCGCAAGTTAAGGATTCGACCTCAATTACAGTTTCATGGCTTAGCTTCGGAGCACTTCGTCGAATCGGAGGTATCTCGAGTTCGGAGCGACGGAATTCTCTAACTGTTAAGGGGATCTCTTTCATGCCAGCTACTTTGGCTAATTCAACTAATGGGGGAGCAATATGTGATTTAGCAAGAATGTCGCGAGTAGAACCAAGCTGAACATCTGCACTTCCCTTAATGAGAAGAATTCGATCAACAAATTGAATTACTCTCTCTAGCCGATGTTCTGCGATGATGATCGTAAGACCGAGGTCATGTACCAACCTGTGGAGTATGGAAAGAACCTCTTCAGCTGCAATCGGATCTAGTGCGCTTGTGGGCTCGTCCAACAGGAGGACTTTTGGTTGGGTGACTAAAGCTGCGGCGATAGCCACGCGTTGTTGCTCACCTCCACTGAGAGTTGATATCTCTCGTTGTCGGAGGGGCGCTAAGGCGAGGAGGTCAAGAACCTCTTCAACGCGCTTACGCATCACCTCTAGTGGAACGCCGAGCGTCTCTAGAGTAAAAGCAATTTCATCCTCAACTATCTCGCAGACGAAGCCATTCACGGGATTCTGTGGAACGACTCCAACGACATCGGAGAGTTCACCTGGCCGCAGGAGCCGTGTGGATCGACCCGCAACTTCGATCTCACCACTGAGGATTCCACCCGTGTGGTGAGGCACTAAGCCATTCATCAAGCGAAGAATGCTGCTCTTTCCGATCCCTGTTTCTCCGATAACAAGAACAAACTC
>DAIOSM010000005.1:0-37948 GCA_036752585.1 Candidatus Nanopelagicaceae bacterium | reverse complement strand
GGCGCTTCTCATGCTCAGAAAGTGGCATAGCGCTGACAATAGTAGAAGGAATTGTGAAGGGAAAGTCGAATTACTCACTCAGCGCTCAGAGCTATCTGGGTCATCGCTCTCACCTTCCTGAGAAGGCTCCTCGACTAGTCGAGCCGGTTGAACTGAGCCTCTTCCGAAACGCTTGATCGCTCTATCAATCGCTTCCTGGGCCTCGCGCCAGCCACTCTCCCGCTCCCCAAGGAGAAGTTGTTCGACTGCGCCGGCCTCATCGACAAGATTCTCTAGAGATACACCTAGCAATCGAATGCGTGAGCCATCGAGTTTTAGAGATAGAAAGAGATCCCGTGCAACCTCGAATACTTCATGCATACCGTTTATTGGAAGTTGAAGAGTCTTTGATTTTGTAGTGTTAGTGAAATCCGAGAATCGGACTTTCAAACCGATTGTTCTTGCCCTCAATTCGCGCGCACGCATCCGGTGAGTCGCACGTTCTGAGAGCCTCAACAGCTCTCGAAAGATCTCCTCTCGATCCTCAAGGTCATATGCAAATGTCTCGGCCGCACTAATACTCTTCTCTGGCGAATCGGTTATTACCTCTCGGAAATCTCTACCCCATGCCAATTCATATAGTGATTCACCAGCCCCTTCGCCGAGAGCCCGCTTCAAGGTCTCAAGAGGAGTCTTTGCGATCTCTCCTACTGTTCGCAAACCTAGACGTTGCAGCTCCTCGTTTGTCTTCGGTCCCACTCCCCACAATTCAGATACTGGCAATGGATGTAGGAATGTGAGAACTCGATCATCATGAATCTCGAGCATCCCATCTGGCTTACATCTTCCAGAGGCTAATTTCGCTATGAATTTCGTACTGGATATTCCTACTGAGCAAGTTATCCGCTCTTGGTCTCTTACCCGCTCGCGAATTAAGGCAGCGATCTGCCGCCCCTCTCCGAAAAGACGTCGCGACCCGCTTACATCCAAGAATGCTTCATCAAGTGATAGCGGTTCAACATGTGGCGTGAAATCAAAGAAGATCTCCATGACGCGCCTGGAGACTTCGGAGTAACGCTCATGATCAGGTGGAATAAATATCGCGCTCGGAGCCATCCGCTGCGCTCGAGCAACGGGCATGGCTGCTCGTATTCCAAATTTTCGGGCAGCGTAATTCGCAGAGAGGACGACGCCGCGCGCTCCAGCTCCAACTACAAGTGGTTTTCCTTTATGTTGCGGATAGTCAAGTTCAGATACAGAGGCAAAGAATGCATCCATATCTACATGCAGGATCGTGGAGCGCTCTCTCATAGCTTCACTCACAAGATGCGAGATTACGCCACTTTTCATAGGCGCTTGATAACTCCCATGCGCCAGTTGCTCGTAATGAGACTCCACGTGGACCGGTTCTTCTTACCTCTCCCTTTACCAATAGAAGCTGAGAGTTAAGGAGGATGCTTGCGTAGGATTTTTGGGCATCTTCAAAGAAGGTTGCGTCGCTACAACCGAAGCCATCATCAAGGGTTACGAACATGACCCGTTTACCCGATCTTATAGGCGGAGTTTGTAGGGCAACCTTCACTCCCGCTACAAGGACTTGGGCTTTAGAGCGCTGCTTCAATAGCTCGCTCGAACGGACCGCACCTATTTCATTTAGGAAACTCGAATAGAACTCGATCATATGGTGTGAGATATCCATATTGAGATGCTCTATCTCATGCTTTACCAACTCATCACTTCTTAGATCAGGTAGACCGCTCTTAACTAGAGATGGAGTAAAGGCCATGGTTAGTTGGGAGCTGCCGGTCTTACTTGTTGAGCGAGACCATTTGTGGAGATCATTTAAGTGGAGTAGGAGATCGCGTCGGTTGAGACTGCCCTCATATGAAGACTCATATAAGGAATCGAAGGCGCCGACCATAAGTAGCGATTCGGTTACCGGCTTGCTTACTTCAGCTCTATGTACGAAATCTGCTAGATCCAAGAAAGGCCGGGCTTTGATTATCGAATCGATCTCGTTATCACTTATGCCGCTTACATCAGATAGAGCGATTCGAATCGAGCCATCTTCGACTCGATAGCTCCTATCGGAGCGATTGATATCGATTGGTGCGATCTTTATCCCGCATTGACGAACCTCATCGAGAATCAACCGCTTCGGATACATCCCAGGGTCGTGGGTTAGAACGCCAGCTAAAAATGCTGCTGGGTAATGGGTCTTAAGCCAGGCAGATTGGTAGGTAGGTAAGGCAAAGGCTGCGGCATGGGCTTTGCAGAATCCAAAGGAGGCAAAGGCGCGGAGCACATCCCATATTTCTGTCACCACCTCTAACGAGTAACCGCGAGCGATCGCGGTTGGGAAGAACCAATCACAGATGCTCTGCTGGCTATCGCGATCACCTAAAGCGCGTCGCTTCTCATCAGCCTCAGCCAGTGAGACTCCCGTCATGGTTGAGATGATCTCGATGACTTGTTCGTGGAATACAACCACCCCTTCGGTATCGCGCAAGATCGGAGCGAGATCAGGATGGATCATCGAACGCGGCTTCCAGCCTTGTCTGCTATTTAAGAAGGGAGTGATCATGTCGCTCTTAACCGGTCCGGGGCGGAATAACGAGATATCGATTATCAGATCGCTAAAAGTCTCCGGTGCGAACTTTCCAACTAACTCACGTTGCCCCGGACTCTCGATTTGAAATAGACCTAGAGTCTTAGTCGATTGGATCAATTTAAAGGTAGCTTCATCATCAAGAGGTATGGAATCAATATCTATCTTCTTTTCAGTAACTCTCTCTATCTCATTGACCGCATAAGCAAGGGTTGATTGCATCCGAACCCCAAGGATGTCTAGTTTTAGTAGGCCAATCGCCTCGACATCATCTTTATCCCATTGAACCATCGGGTAGCCACTAGCGTTCTTCTCTATTGGGGCGCGGTCATATAAACCGATATCAGATAAGACGACGGCGCAAGGGTGCATAGCAAGATTCCTCGGTAGCCCATCTAGCCGTTCGGCTAAGCCGATCGCCATCCGCCAGAGCGGTGATGTGAGATTTAAACTCTTGAGTTCAGGTAAGTTCTCTAGAGATTTACTTATATTACGGGCCCTTATATGGGGTAACGACTTTGCTACTAGATCAATCTCCATCGGCGGAAGTGAGAGCGCAGCTCCAACATCGCGGATCGCATGGCGGGCTCGATAAGTATCGAACATTGCAACTGTTGCAGCTCGCTCTTTATAGAAAGCGAATACTTGATCATAGATCTCAAGGCGTCGAGCAGATTCGACATCGATATCAATATCAGGGAGGGCGCCTCTAAGTGGTGAACAGAATCGCTCCATAAGAAGACCGAGAGATAGCGGCTCAACTCCGGATATCCCAAGTAGATGGCAGACAAGTGATCCGGCGCCACTTCCCCGGGCTGCGACGCGAATCCCAGAGCTGCGAGCTCGATCAGTCACATCTGCGACAGTTAAGAAATATGACTCGTAACCAAGCGTTGCAATTATCTTCAACTCTTTTTCTAGTCGATCAATCACATCATTTCCTTGACCAATCTCTTTCTTGTCATATCGCCAACTGATTCCGGAGTAACAGCGCTGCCTTAGTTGGCGTACTAAGTCATCCTGGGTGGCGCCTCCAACGACGCTAGGTTCAGGAAGGTGGATCGAGCCGATTCCGATATCAGTTCGTGGCGACAATTGGGCAGATTCAGCCCACTCTTTAGTAGTTCTAAGCAGGACCCTTCCGCTCCGCTCCCCAGCAGCCCTAGCGATGCTTTCGGCTAATTGAGCCATCTCCTCACTGCTTTTCAAGAATGCTTCGGCGTTCTTGCGTTCTACGACATTTCTATGAAGTGGAAGTAGATTTCGAGTCGCATCCAAGATATCTGCAATTGGGGCATCTAGACGCTCTTTCATCCGAACCGAGTTACTCAATAATGCCTTTAGATCGTTATCCCTAGCGAAGCCAAGAGTCCTAGCAGCATGAGTAGTTGAGCGGATTCCTTCGCTCTCTAGATGCGAGACACATTCAAGCGCTTGATCCCTGAAGAGATCTCTAGTCTTATTAAATATTGCAAGAGCTTTGTCATAACGACGCGAAAGTAGCGCTCGACTTACCTCAGAGTTGGGGCCATGTAGTAGAAGCAAGTTCTTTGTATATCGCTCATTGGCGGCAAAAAAATCAGCAGTAGGTGGTGAAGCCAATCGCTTCAATTCTGTAGCTAAGCGAACTAGCGAGCTCCAGTTACCTGGGGTAGCGAGAATAAGTAATCTAGATTGGTTCTCATATTCAATATCTATACCAATGATTGGATTTATTGAATTTGATTCACAGCTACTAGCAAAACGGATAGCTCCTGCGAGAGTATCTCGATCAGTTAAGGCGAGTGCGCTCATCCCTAGTTCGCTAGCTCTAGCCACCAATTGATCCGGAAGGCTCGTTCCGTATTTAAATGAGTAGCCGCTTGCTACATGTAGGTGCGTGAAGCTCATGTTTTTAAGCTCATGTTTTTAAGCAGAAG
This sequence comes from Candidatus Nanopelagicaceae bacterium, assembly GCA_036752585.1. Taxonomy (GTDB): domain Bacteria; phylum Actinomycetota; class Actinomycetes; order Nanopelagicales; family Nanopelagicaceae; genus MAG-120802. The sequence continues at coordinate 33,442 of DAIOSM010000005.1, read as the reverse complement.
CAGATCTTGAGGTCGGTCTTATCCGCCAGATTGGATTGCGGGGATCTACTACCTCTTCACGTTCGATCTCGAAGGTCGCCATCGTTCCAATCGGAGCCGCTTCCACTCGCCAGAGAATCCGCGAACCATCATCAGGGCGATAGAAGCCATCGCTTGCCCGATTCCACCAACCCCCCGATTCCCGCCAAGAAGATAGGACGGCATGGATACGGAAGCGCTGGCCACGGAAGGTGAACTCAGCCGGCTCACCACCTATTAGGTAGATCTGGGGCGGGTTAAGGTTTTCGAACATTTGTTCGAACCCTAGCGAAGAGCCCTGACAGGCCGCAAATGTTGGTTTAACTGAAACGAGTCGCTCGCCTGTTCTTAACCCACGCGGTGCGAGTATCCGCCCGTGATCACACACAAGCCAACCGCGTCCGCCCAGGGCAAGTCCCTCCGCGTCCGCCTATCCGCCATCGCTAGCTCAATCGCGCTAGCGACATCCGCTCTAGTAGTGCTCACTTCCCCGCAGGTCACTGCAAATACCTTTGCAGTACCTGCAGCACCAACAATCACTAGCGCATACGTAACCGATTCCGGTATCCGCGTTAGATTCAATCCTGTTACCGCTTCACCAGCTGTAACTCACTATGTAGTAACTGGTGGACAAGGATCATGTCCGGTTGTAGTACCTGCAACCACATCCGGTTCGGTTCGACTACCGATTCTAGAAGGACAAACTTCTGCAACAGTCAATGTTCAAGCTGTGAATGCTTACGGCTTCTCGACTGCTGCAAAGTGGAGTAAGACTTTTACCGCAACTGATCTCGCTGGAGTTGCGAAAACCTCCGCAAGGAATGTCCAACTTCTTTCGCTAAGTGATTTCCACGGAGCGCTTGAAGGATCTTCAACAAATGCTGGTACTGCTCTTTTGACCTCAGCTTTTGCAAATGAAAGAAAGGCTGTTGCGTCAACCATCACCCTCTCAAGCGGTGACAACATTGGTGCTGCCCCAGCTATCTCCAGCCAATTTGAAGAACTTCCAACTATCGAATCAATGAACCTCATGAAGTTCGATGTCTCTGTATTTGGAAATCATGAGCACGATAGAAATATCGCTCATGTCCAGAAAGTCATCGGCGCTTCAGATTTCGCCTGGGTAGCGTCTAACTACAGCTCGCTTGAGCCCCTTAAGTCAGGTTCCAAGTCGGCGAAGAGTTATGTGATCATCGATCGCGGTGGCGTAAAGGTCGGCGTGGTTGGCATGAACACAGATGAAACAGCAGAGGTGATATTCCCTGGAAATCTTGATTACACAGATGCCAGCGGAGCAAAGAAGACTATCCAGATCTCTGGCTCAGTTGCTGGCGTAAATAATGCGATCAAGGAAGCCCGCGCTGCTGGAGCCGATATCGTCGTGGCGCTTGTGCACGAAGGTTGGTCGGAGAACGCCGATGGCGTAGCTAAAGGTGGCTTGATCGACATCGCATCCCAGATCAAAGGCGCAGCAGCGATTCTCGGTGGACATAGCCACCAGCGCTACAGCAGCATCATGGGAAGCTCAGCGCGTTTTGGTTCGACCCTAATCGCACAGACTCCTAATGCTGGCGTTGGTTACAACAGAATCCAACTCTGCGTAAGCGGCAGCAAGGTTCAAGGAGCCTCACTCGACTACGTAACAACCGCTGACTTGAGAGGCGTTACAGCAGATACTGCTGGAGCCGCATTGGTGAAGAAGTACAAAGACCAATTGGTAGCAAAGCTCGATGTGAAGATCGGACAAGTATCTGATCTCTTCCCACGCGGTGGCTCACCTGCGGTTGAACGTTCTGGTGAGACTCCAATGGGTAACTATCTTGCTGACTTAATGCGTAAGGAATTGAAGACAGACTTTGCGCTAACAAATGGCGGTGGCCTAAGAGACACATTCCCTGCCGCTACATACAAAGTTGTAGATACCACCTACAAACGTCCAGCTGCTGGAGTAACTGGTCCATTTGATGTGACCCTTGGAGATGCAATCTCAGTTCTCCCATTCGGTAACTCTGTTGCTGTCGCAACGATAACCGGAACTCAGCTCTGGGCCGCGCTAGAGAATGGCGTATCTCAATTCCCATCCGGTGGTCGCTTCCCGCAGATCTCTGGATTCAAGTTCTCCTTCGATGCATCTAAGGCAGTTGGATCAAGAATCACTGCCGTAACGAGGCTTGATGGAACTGCAATTGCTAAGGATGCTAAGACCTACACTGTCGCCACAAATGACTTCATGCTCTACGGTGGCGATGGTTACACGATGCTGAACCCTTCTACCGCTAAGTTCTCTGGCAAGTTGTTGCTAGACATCTTGGTAGATGGAATAAAGGCAGATCTAGCTGCAAAGCGAGTCACTCAGACTCCGAAGGCAGATGGTCGAATCACCAAAGTAGGTTAATTCCAAGAAATACGGGAAACCGCGCCTCGCAAGGGGCGCGGTTTTTCTTTTGCGACACGCCTAGATAGTTGAAACTTCAATAAATTTGGTTTAACCTTCAATCACCTTATTCGAAAGGACTTTAGTAAATGGATATTCTCCTCGTAGTCGGACGCGTGCTATTTGCCTTGATCTTCATCAACTCTGGCATCGCGCACCTGACCAAGCTCAATGACATGACTGGCTACGCCCAGTTCAAGAAGGTTCCGGCTCCTAAGTTGGCGGTGATCGTTACCGGATTGATGCTAATCATTGGTGGGCTCTATATCGTCTTCGGCGTCTACGCCGATCTCGGTGCGCTCCTTCTAGCGGTATTCCTCATTCCAACCGCATTTATGATGCATAACTTCTGGACGATCCAAGATCCGCAAGCCAAGCAGGGCGAGATGATCAACTTCTTCAAGAATCTCTCACTCGCTGGTGCAGCCCTCATCATCTTCGTTCTCGTAGGAAGCGGAGTTGATTTCGGTCCATCTGTTACCGACGGATTCTTCAATCTCTAGAAAATAAAGAACTAGCCAAAAGACCCCTGAGGAACTCAGGGGTCTTTTTCATTCACGCTACCGTTCTCTCATGGAAATCGCTCTCGCAATACTCTGTGGTGTAGCGATCGGATCGATTCTTGGTTTTGTTGGAGCGGGCGGTTCGATGGTTGCCGTACCCATGCTTATCTATTTTTTCGATATGACTCCAGTCCAAGCGACTACCGCCTCCTTGATTATCGTATTTAGCGGAGCGTTATCTGGAGTCTTATCGAAGTTCAAAAGTAAAGAGGTGCTTGTCCGTGAATCGCTCTCAATCTGGGCAATTGGTCTTGCCACAAACTTTGGTGGCGCTTATCTCCTTCCAAGAATTCCAGATGAATTGGTATTGACTGGATTTTCGATGGTCCTTGTAGCAGCAGGAATCTCGATGTTACTTAAGCCTCCCGTTGGATCCAGTGAGAAGAGGATGCCTCTTCCGGCGCTTATAGGGCTATCACTTTTGGTGGGCGCCCTGACCGGACTCTTCGGAATTGGCGGTGGGTTCATCGCAATCCCCATCTTGGTTCTCTTCTACAACGTCTCCCCCGCAAAGGCAGCCGGGACATCACTCTTCATAATCACCATCAACACCCTCACTGGTTTCTTCGCTCATTACCGGCATTGGGATGAAGTTTCCTGGGAGATTCCAATATTGATCGCCGTAGTCGCTGTATTGATCTCTAGATTGTCAGCCAAACGGAGCACGTCCATGAGCCCGCAGTCACTCAAGCGTGCATTTGCCTACACAGTCTTTGGCATAGCCTCATTTACTCTCATCGAAACTTGGCTCTTTTAAAGACGAGTATTGATTAGGATTTCAATGTGGAAGGCATATTAGAGAAGGCTGCGGTTAAACGCGCTGCGCAGGCCATTTTTGATAGCGGAATGAAGGGCGAGATCAGGGTACTCGCCGATAGTGCTCGAACTGCTTTAGATGCAGCCAACGCACTTGGAATAGAGGTTGGCCAGATCGCCTCATCTATCGTCTTCAAACTACCGAGTGGCAATCCATTGCTTGTCGTAACCTCCGGACGTCATCGTGTTGATACAAACCTCGTCTCTCAAATTCTGAAAGTAGCAGAGCTTGGAAGAGCAGATGCGGATTATGTGAAGAGCGCTTCGGGATACTCAGTTGGCGGCGTTGCGCCAATTGGTTGGACCACTCAACCTGAGGTGATACTTGTAGACAACGCGCTCAGTGATTATCAAGAAGTCTGGGCTGCAGCGGGCCATCCCCATACAGTCTTTCCGACTACATTCCATGAATTGATTCGTGCAACCGGTGGAACTGCAGCGATTGTTGGTGATTGATGCAGCGACTTAGCCACAACATCATGGGCAGTGGATCCACGTTGTTATTAATCCACGGAATGGGGTCTGCGAGTACTGCCTGGAAGTTGATTCAAGATGAACTTGCCCATTCATTCCAAGTAGTAACTGTCGATCTTCCTGGACACGGTGATACGCCACTTATCAAAGGCTCTCCGATGGATCCGCATAGCCTGGCGCTCGCAGTACTACATGAGATGAGTGAATTGGCGCTCGAGAGCTTTCACGTTGTAGGTAACTCTCTTGGTGGTTGGGTGGCGCTGGAGATCGCTAGTTCTGCTCCGGAGCGCGTGAAAAGCGTCACCGGACTTGCGCCAGCTGGGCTCTGGCTGAATCCCTATAACGTCCGCTACCCAGCAACGGCTCTTGCTCGTTTTCTTGCACGCTCCACAAGTAGGTTTGCTCCAACCGCGCTGCACTTTGAAGCTGCGCGAAGACTCGGGTTCTCCGATGTGAGTCCCAGATGGAATGAATTCTCTTACGAACTCTGTCTTGATGCCGTGAATGCGATGGCTAAGGCCGATGGGTATTACCCAGCTTGGGATGGAATGTTGATGAAGAGATTCGACGGCAAGATTCCTGAAGATATTCCAGTAACCATAATCTTTGGAGACAGCGATAGAACCCTTCCTGCAACAACTTGCCAGGAGCGATCGATAGCCCCTGCTCATGCTAAGTGGATTATCTTTCCCGATACGGGACATGCTCCGATGTGGGATAGTCCACAGGATGTAATCGCAGCAATAAAAGAGACTGCGAACTAACTATGACAACAAAGGTTTACTTCTGGAGGATTTCTCGAAGAGACATTCCCTGGGCAATAATTCGAATGGCCCTCGATCGCCGCACGTTACGTCGAAATCCAAGCATCTCATTCTGGAAATTATTAGGAACCGGCAAGGGTGAAACGTTTACTCCCCGGGATGCAGATCCAAGAAGATGGGGTTTAATCCTTAACATTAAAGAGGAGTCTTTGATTGACTTTGAGAACTCAAAGATGATCAAGCGTTGGAATGATAGAGCTACGGAAAAATTCGAGGCAGTCCTCAAGCCGATTGCTGTGCATGGAAAGTGGTCGAGAAAATCTCCCTTCAAGTCTGAGATTGCTCCAATCGATTGGGGCGGAAAAGTCGTTGCAATCACCAGGGCGCGAATCAAGTGGCGCAAGAACTTACTATTTTGGCGCGCTGTGCCTGCCGTTACTGCGAGTCTAAGAAGCGCCCCAGGCCTGATCGGAGCCATCGGTATCGGTGAAGCGCCAATCGGCCTACAAGGAACCTTCTCTATCTGGGAAGACCCAAAGACCATCAGTTATTTTGCCTACCGGGGTGAGGCCCATAAGGAAGTTATTGCCGCTACTGCTCGTGAGAAGTGGTACGCGGAAGAGATGTTTGGTCGATTTGCTCTCATTGATTCATCAGGAGTGCTTTAGCTCGCAATTGAGGCAGAATTGACCTATGTCGATTCGGAATTTCCGACCAAGAAGAGATTCACGCCGCCGAATCACGCCCCTTCAAAACTTCTTACTGATTGCAGTTTTAACCGTCGCAATCGGATTACAGATCTCCTATCCACTTTTGGATGGAGAGCCGTTGCGGCTTGTGACGATCTCAACTGTGTACTGGGCCGCCGGAGCCATGCTCCTTCATGCTCTCTTTGCCTACCGAGCATCATATGCAATTCGATTCTTACTAATTACCTTCTTCTATGCCCTCTTAGTTGAGCAGATAGGAATGCGTACTGGGTGGCCATTCGGTTCCTATGAATACTCGGGATCGCTCGGATATCAGATTTATGGCGTTCCCTTAGTTGTTCCTTTTGCGTGGGTGATGATGGCTCATCCGATATTTATCGCAGCGCGTCGTATTGCGCCGCGATGGGTATTTCTTGTTGGAGGTTATGGCTTGATGGCTTGGGATCTATTTCTCGATCCACAGATGGTCTCGGCAGGAAGATGGACTTGGGAGATAACCGGCGCTACCGTTCCATTCCAACCAGAGATTCCCATCTCGAACACCTTTGGTTGGCTATTAACTGGCATGGGATTGATGGCGCTACTCAATTTGGCGCTACCTAAAGAGCGTCGCTCTCTTGGAGCTAGTCGCGCTGTTCCTGAGTTCTTTCTAATGTGGAGTTGGATCAGCGGAATAATCGCAAATATATTCTTCTTCGACCGTCCCGGTGTCGCATTTCTTGCCGGAATCGCCCTCGGAGTAGTCGTAGTTTGGTATTTCTTATCAGTGAAACTTGGGCGTAATGACTGATGGATCAAATCTCCCAATTTCTGATTCTGGTGGTGCTTGGTCTATCAATATTTAATTTCTTTACAGCCCGATCAATCAGGCCGGTAGGCGTCCCAATCTCAGACTCTGTTGCAGTTCTCATACCCATGCGAAATGAAGCGAAAAATGCCGAGGATGTCGTTAACTCTGCTCTAGCGCAGGTACAACTTGATCGCCTAAAGGTAAGAGTCATCGATGATGGCTCGGAGGATGAAACTGCCCAGAAGTTGAATCGAATCAAAGACGATAGATTTGAGATTATTCCAAGCGCGCTATTGCCAGATGGATGGTTAGGTAAGAATCACGCGCTTCATCTACTTGCTCAGGAAAGTAATGAAGACTTTCTAGTCTTCATCGATGCAGATGTTCGCCTAGAGACGAGTGCAGTTGCTGATTCCATAGCTCTTATGAAAGAGGAGGGCTGGGACTTCATTTCTCCTTATCCGCGTCAGATGGCAAAGACTTTACTTGCCAAGTTGGTACAACCTCTTCTTCAATGGTCCTGGTTTGCATCTCTTCCATTACGGCTAGTGGAGAGAAGTAAGAGACCATCTACAGTTGTAGCGAATGGACAATTCTTTGTAGTGCGAAATTCTCTATATAAGAGCTCAGGTGGACATCGCGCAATCAAGGCAGAAGTTCTAGATGATATGGAGCTAGCCAGATCACTTCGAAGAAATTCTGGGATTGGCTCGGTGGTAGATGGTTCGAAGATCTCCTGGTGTGAGATGTATCCAGATTCAGGCTCTTTGATTGCGGGTTACTCAAAATCACAGTGGCGGGCCTTTGGCGGGACTTTCGGCGCTCTAGTCGCCATCTTCATTCTCTTCCTAACCTCCATCTACCCATTGCTTAGAGGGGCTCAAGGCGAGATTTGGGGAATCTACGGATATCTGGCGTTACTTCTATCAAGGTTGCTAGCAGCTTTTCGCACTAGGTCTGTTGTTGTAACTGCCCCGTTTCACCCCGTCGCAATTGCAGTTTGGATTGCGCTGATCATTCGATCATTGGCATTAAAGCGAACCGGTCGTTTACTCTGGCGCGGAAGAAGCATATGAGCCATCACTTTCCCACAAAGTCGCCTAAACGAGTTGCAGTTATTGGCGGCGGAATGGCGGGCCTGGCTACTGCTGCACGTCTTGCCAAAAGAGGACATCACGTCAGACTCTTTGAAGCTAGCGCAAGACTCGGTGGAAAGTGTCAATCGAAGAATATTGATGGTTTCATCTTCGACACTGGCCCATCTCTGTTGACTCTACCTGCGGTGTATCGCGATCTATTTATTAAGACCGGCAAACGAATTGAGCATCTTGTTGAGCTAAAACCAGTTGATCCTTCATTTGAGTACATCTTTCACGATGGTAAACGAGTAGTTTTTCCAAACCTCTCCCATAATGGAACGGTCAAGGCAATCGCTGAAGCTTTTGGGGAACAAGCCGGACAAGATTGGCACAAGCTATTGACTCGAGCCGAAGCGATGTGGGAGTCATCGCGAGAGAGTTTCATCGAGGGCGAGCTAAAGAGTCTCTTACCCTTCATAAAGCGGAGGTCCTTCTTTCGAGATCTCTTCACGATTGCGCCTTGGCGTTCACTTAGGTCGCTTACAAAGGATTTAACCGATAACAGTTATCTTCAGAAGATTGTTGATCGATATGCAACATACACTGGATCTGATCCACGAGAAGTGCCGGCGGTTTTGCTCACGATCGCTTTTGTTGAGGAGGCCTTCGGCGCCTGGCATATTCAAGGAGGTATTGGCGAGCTGGGGGTTAAGCTGGCTAATCGAGTAAGCGAGCTTGGCGTAGAGGTTCACCTGAACTCTAGAGTGGTGGAAATTCAAGTATCTGAAGGACGGGCAACTGGAGTTACCTTGGCCGATGGGTCACGCTTTGAGTGCGATGTCGTAGTCTCAAACTCTGATGCCACTGAGTTATACGAATACTTGATCAAGGATGAGCCAAGGACAAAGAAGGCGCGGAAATCACTTAAACGAGCCACCCCGTCCCTTTCTGGTTTCTCGCTACTGCTTTCACTTAAGGGAAAGAGCGAAGTCAAGCATCACACCGTCCTCTTCCCCGAAGATTACGATGATGAATTCGACGCCATCTTCAAGCGAAAAGAACCGCCGAAAGATCCTGCCATCTATATCTGCAATCCTAAAGATGACTCAATGGTTCCCTCAGCCGAGCATGAAGCTTGGTTCGTTCTAATCAACGCCCCCCGTCATGAACCAAGAGATGGAACTGATTGGGATAGCCCGGGGTTAAAGGAACGTTACGCGGATCAGATCATCAACCAACTTGAGGCTAGAGGAATTCCTGTTAAGGATCGAATAATCAATATGGAGATCAGAACTCCGGCAGATCTTGAGCGTGACTATCGCGCTCCTGGTGGTTCGATTTATGGGACTTCAAGTAACGGCATGCGCTCTGCATTCTTCAGAGCCAAGAATCGCTCACCGATCGAGAACCTTTATTGCGTCGGCGGTTCGGCCCACCCGGGCGGAGGATTACCTCTTGTCGCGCTTAGCGCTGAGATTGTTGCAGCTGCAATCGAAGAAGGTTAAAAAGCGTTACAGCGCTAGAGAGTTGCAAGATCGCCCAAACCCACGAAGCAACTTCAAAAAGTTCGAACCCAAATAATCTTCCTACGAGCGGAATGAATATCAGAGTTGCCCTAACGGGCCTCTCGCACCAAGTCACGATGAGAACCTGATTCACTCCCAATCCACCGGCTCGTGCCCGCAGATACTCTTGAATAAATGCAGCTAGCCATGCAACTAAGACAATTTGCCATGGAGCCCCGAGTAGATAGAGCGCGATCGCCCAGAGACTCTCAACCAAGCGATCTGCGACCGCATCAACCATGGCACCGAATTTCGAACTCTTCCCAGTGATGATAGCTACTGTTCCATCAATTCCATCAAGAAGAAGCGAGAGGACAAGCAGTGAAATTGCCCAATGAGTTTCTACTGTGAAAAGAAAAGCCATAGCCGCAAATATCGAGAGAATCGATAAAGAGTTAGGCGAGAAGCGCATCGCAATCAAGGGACGAGTGATGAGATGGCTGATGGTCAACCAAGCCTTAACGATCCCCTTGACCTGAGCATCGCCATGCAGAGCGCTCCACTGATTGAAGAGTTCCTCGCGCGTCATCTCAGCCCTATCCGCTTTACGATCTCAATTGTGGATTCAGCTGAATTCATCGTGTAGTAATGAAGGCCGGGAGCGCCAACTCGTAGCAACTCAATTGATAACTCGGCTGCGATTGCCACACCCTCATTTCTCACTTCTTCAGCGCTACTTGCAAAATGACTTATGCGCTCTGCGATATCAATCGGTATTGGTGTTCCACTTAGTAACGCCATCCGTTCTAACTGTTTCACATTCGTAATTGGAAGCAATCCTGCGAATACCGGCAGTTTCGACCCAGCAGAATCAAGTCGATTTCTAAGAGTGTTGTACTTATCGACTCCGAAGAAGAATTGAGTGGTGGCAAAGCTAGCTCCACGTCGCTCTTTTTCAATTAAGACTTGTATGTCTTGATCAAAGTCTTTTGAAGCTGGATGTTTATCTGGGAATGCTGCTACTCCAACTTCAAAGCCCATCTCGCGAGCTAGCGATACAAGTTGATCAGCATGGTCGAAACCACCTTCAGTTCTCTTCCATTCAGTCGCAGGGCCGCCCTCTGGGTCTCCCCTTAGCGCCAATACAGATCCGATCCCTGCATCCTGGTAACTCTTCAGAGTTTCAGTGAGATCTCTTTCGGTCGAGCCGACGCATGTTAGATGTGCAACCGTCTTCAACCCGGTGCGCTTTGTGATTTCGCTTGTGATTCGAATAGTGCGATCTCTAGTGCTTCCCCCAGCTCCATAAGTGACTGAGACAAAATCTGGTTTGTAAGGTGCAAGCGCATCTAGGGATGCCCAGAGCCGCTCCTCTCCCGCCAAGTCTTTGGGGGGAAAGAATTCAACTGAGAAAGTTGGAGGACTCTGCATACGGGTTGAGGGTACCGTTGCGCTGTGGTTTTGCCAGGAATCTCAGAGATTCGCAGATCGATAGATGCGCAATTAGAGGCATTCACGCGCTCTAGATCTGATGAACTCCGCGCAATTGATGCTCATCTCGCCCCAGTATCTGAAGCGCTCACCGAATTCGTGGTGGACGGCGGAAAGAGATTTCGGCCGATCTTTGCTTATCTCGGCTTTCTAGGCTCCGGTGGATTTCCGACCGACAGAGTTTTGAAGGCCTGTTCCGCCCTAGAGTTCGTCCACGTCTGCGCATTGATTCACGATGATGTTATGGATGGTTCTGACTCTAGACGAAATAAATTGTCAATACACAGAAGATTTGAAGGTCTGCATCGAGAAAATTCCTTTGTAGGAAACTCAGAGCGATTTGGCGTTGCTGCCGCGATTCTCTTAGGAGATCTTGCATTATCGTGGAGTGATCAGATGATTAGTGAATCTGGAGTCACAGATTTAGATTTGAAACGCGCAAATCCAATCTTTTTCGAGATGCGAGCAGAACTTATGGCTGGTCAGTATTTGGATGTGCTTGAAGGTGCTTTAGGAAAGTCGGACTTACAACGTTCTTTGAAGATTGCAAGATACAAATCTGGAAGGTATTCAATAGAGAGACCGCTTCGCTTTGGTGCCGCGCTTGCTGGGGCTAGCGAGTCACTTCAAGGCGCTCTCTCGGACTTTGGACTACCCCTCGGTGAGGCCTTCCAACTTCGCGATGACATCCTTGGCGTATTTGGGGATTCAGAGTTGACTGGTAAGCCATCAGGAGATGACATCAGAGAAGGTAAGCGGACAGTTCTCATCGCCATGACAGCAGAGCGAACTTCTCCCGAAGATAGGGCGAAAATCGAGAGTTCTCTTGGTGACCCAACTCTCAGCGCATCTCAAGTCGCAGAAATACAGCGTTTGATAGAGGATTCGGGGGCGCTCTCTGAATGCGAAGTATTGATTGAACGACTTCTTGATCAATCACTCAGATCGCTCGAGCATCCAGAGATGAACGTAGAAGTTTCAAAGAATTTGCGGGAAATGGCTGTAGCTGCGACTAGAAGAAAGAGCTGATTACTAAATGCGAAGAGTCAAAGGTAAGCGTGACCGCATTGTCATAGTCGGCGCAGGTCTATCTGGCTTGAGCGCAGCGCTGCGGCTAGTTGGTGCAGGGCATGAGGTCACCATTCTTGAACGAGAGAGCGTTCCTGGTGGTCGAAATGGTCTACTAAAGAAGGATGGCTATTCGTTCGATACTGGCCCAACTGTTCTAACAATGCCCTCCTTGATAGAAGATGCTTTGAATTGTGTCGGTGAACGCCTTGAGGACTGGCTCGAGCTGATGCCACTCTCGCCTCTGTATAGAGCTTTCTACTCTGATGGCAGCATCCTTAATGTCCACGCCGATACAGCGAAGATGGAAGATGAGATCGCCCAAGTCATAGGTGGCGATGAAGCAGCCGGGTATCGCAGATACGTAGATTTCGTAACCAAACTCTACAAGTACGAGATGAATGATTTCATCGATAAGAACATAGATACTCCCTTCAATCTTCTGACCCCGAACCTTGCCCGCCTGATAGCTATTGGCGGATTTCGCAAGCTCGCTCCGAAGGTTTCTCAATTCTTAAAGGATCCAAGAACTCAACGCGTGTATTCGTTCCAGGCGATGTACGCAGGAGTCTCGCCACAACAGGCGCTAGCAATCTATGCCGTCATCGCATATATGGATTCGGTAAATGGAGTCTTTTTCCCCAAGGGCGGAATGCACGCACTTCCCCGTGCACTTGCGGGAGCCGCTACAAAGCATGGAGTCAAGATTCATTACGACTCGAAGGTCACGAAGCTTGAGAAGAGTGGTGCGCGAGTAAATGCTGCAATCACTGAGGATGGTTCGCGCTATGAATGCGATGCGATCATCTTGAGCCCTGATCTCCCCGTCGCTTATCGAGATCTATTAAACAAGACTCCGTTGAGCGTCAAACGTCTCAATTACTCTCCTTCTTGTGCAGTCTTACTCGCTGGCTCTAGCAAGCGTTATGAACATATCGCTCATCACAACATCCACTTTGGCGATTCTTGGGATGGAGTCTTCGAAGAGTTGATTGACAAGAAACAACTAATGAGTGACCCAAGCCTGTTGGTAACAGTCCCATCCCATGACGACCCAGATCTTGCTCCGAAAGGAAAGGAGAGTTACTACGTACTCTTCCCTACACCTAATCTGAGTGCAGATATTGACTGGAAGAAGGAAACTCCTCGGTATCGCGATGAGATGATTCGAGTGATGGAGTCGCGTGGTTACACGGGATTTGGTGACTCGATTGAAGTAGAGCATTTAACAACTCCTCTCGAGTGGGAAGCGATGGGACTCGAAATGGGAGCTCCGTTCGCGAGTGCACATACCTTTTTCCAGACCGGTCCCTTTAGACCGAGGAATATGGCTAAGGGTTTTGAAAATGTCGTCTTTGCTGGCAGTGGAACTCAACCAGGCGTAGGAGTGCCTATGGTTTTGATCTCTGGAAAGTTGGCTGCGGAGCGAATAACTGGAAATGGATGAACTAAGAGCTGCAGGTATTGAAGAGGAGAGCCTGCGTGAATCCTATTTAGAGTGCAAACGCCTGAACTCACAACACGGCAAGACCTACTATCTGGCAACTCTTCTTCTTCCCAAAGGTAAAAGACCCTTTGTTCATGCGCTTTATGGATTCGCTCGCTATGCCGATGAGATTGTCGATGATCTGGATTCGAAGCTTTCCCCAAAGGAAAAACGATTTGAATTGGAGAGATGGAGCAATCAGTTATTGCAAGATATTAAGGCGGGGCGCAGCGAGGACCACATAGGGCGCGCGTTGGTTGATACGGTCAATAGATTCGAGATACCGATCTCTTACTTTGAAGCATTCCTGCACTCAATGGCGATGGATCTAGATGTTACTGAGTATCAAACATTTGATTCCCTAATGGAATATGTATATGGATCTGCAGCCGTCATTGGCCTCCAAATGGTCCCAATTCTGGGAACACTTCCTGGAAAATCTAACGAAGCGAACCAGGCGGCTGAAAAGTTAGGAGTCGCATTCCAGTTAGCTAACTTCATTAGAGATGTGGGAGAAGACTTAGATAGAGGACGCGTTTACTTGCCGCTAGATGAGTTGGCTCAGTTCGGGGTTGACCGTGCAATGTTGGAGCGACGCAAATTGACTTCGGAGATTGTCGAAGCCCTCAAGTTCCAGATAGAGAGGGTGAGGAGACTTCAACTAGAGGCAGATGCGGGCATTTCCTTATTGGCTCCAGAATCACGTCCATGTATTGAAGCTGCTAGCGAGTTGTACTGTGGAATTGTTGACGAAGTAGAGAAGATCAACTTCCAAGTTTTTGAGAAGCGAGCCAAGACTTCGACCCTTCGGAGATTGCGAACTGCAGTTCCTGCTTGGGTAAAAGCAATTAGTGCGCGTTAGTCGCGTTGAACCCCTCTACGTCCCCAGAATATCCAGAGAGACATAGTTAGCGTAACCATCGAAAATCCAAAGAGTAAGTCTTCCGCCGGCGCAGCCGCTATGCGCCAACCAACTATCGTTTCTTCACTGTAACTCAGGATGTTGCGCGATGTTAGCCACCAATTTGTTATCAACTGGAAGAACACGATAATTGCGTAGGCGGTCCAATACGCCTTCTTCTCAAGTAAACGAGTCTTGAGTAAATATCGATCAACAACAATAACCAACAAGACACTTAGGATTGCTAATTCTGTGTAGGTCACTTCTCATCACCGAATTTCCAATGTGGCTTCTGAGTCCTTACTGCTTCAATTGTTAGCAGAGCCGCAAGTGGAACAATTATGAAGAATAAGAATTCCTCGAGTGGAACTCCCTTCGGGCCAAAGATCCCAACTACTTGACTCTCATCAAACCACCAATGACCCTGTAAAACAGCGTAGTAGTCCCAGATGAGAAAGATTACGGAGACCGGAAGAATGCTCAAAAGAACTCTTTTAATTCTTCGAATCACGCCTACCTTCAAGAAGATCTCTAGCCATATCGAGCCAACAAAAGTGAAGAGCAACATCGCAAAGTAAGAGAACTTGAGCACGCCTTATGCTAATCTTCTTTTCAATCGGGAGCCAAAAGTTGGCTGAGAGGACCTTCGGGTCGACCGTAGCACCAGTTCGGTAATGCGAATTGGAAAGGGGTTTAAATGAATACTTTCTTCACAGCTTGGGGTTATGAAGTCTCATACCTTGAAATCGCCTCAGTCTTGGCATCTTTGATTGCGGTTACTTTGGGTGCGCGAGGAACTCGTTGGGCCTGGCCTTGGTGGATTTTGAGCAGTTCGCTCTACGGAGTCTTTTTCTACAACGTCGAACTCTTTGCAAGTGCGATCCTTCAACTGATCTTCATTGCTGCCGCTATCTGGGGCTGGTTTGGATGGAAACCAAGTGGAGTTGAGCCTAGATACATGTCCAATCGGGATCGCGGAATCTGGTTTATCTCTTCGGCGGCTCTCTGGCTTATAGCAGCACCCGCTCTTGCGAGTATTGGCGCTGCTGCATCGTGGCCGGACTCACTTCTACTAGTAGCGAGCGCGGTAACTCAAGTCATCATGGTTCTCCAGTGGCATGAAACCTGGGCGCTATGGTTCGTAATAAATATCTTCGGAACTTGGCACTATGCGCGACAGGAATTCTTTTTCACGGCACTTCTTTATTCGGTCTTCACGCTGGTGGCCGTGTACGGATGGGTGCGCTGGATGAGGATCAAAAATAAAGCGTGAACAATCCTTCGTTAGATGGGATTCTGGAGCGACTCCGAAGTTCGACTAGAAAATCTCAAGCAACTAGAGCTATCTCCATAGATGGCCCTGCTGGATCAGGAAAGACCACTCTTGCTCGACGAATATCGGATTCCTTCCAAGAGGGAGATGTAGTCGTTATACATATGGATGATCTGTATAACGGTTGGGAAGATGCACTTACTCCGCAATTGACTCGAACTCTTGTCAATCAAATCCTCACTCCGGCATTTGAAGGAAAGAAAATCGGATATAGAAAATACGACTGGCTGAGTAAGTCCTTCGGAGCCCTCATTTCTCATCCCGCTCCGGCCCTTCTGATACTTGAGGGAGTTGGATCTGGCCAAAAGGCGACGCGCAAATTCACAGATGAGCTGATTTGGATTGACATTGAAATGGAGACTGGTCTGCAACGAGTTCTAAAGCGAGATGGAGATTACCTAGAAACCGAGATGAGGGTTTGGCAGATTCGTGAGCAAGAGCACTTCAAGAGCGAAAACACCCGAGATTGCGCCACAATTCGAGTCGATGGCAACTTCTTCATCTAAAATTCGGACGTGTCCGATTTAACTGGCGAAGTAATTGATGGTCGTTATAAGTTAAATCGCGTCGTTGCCTCAGGTGGAATGGCAACAATCTATGCCGCATTGGATCTCCGATTAGATCGCCAGGTTGCAGTGAAAATCATGCATCCTCACCTTGCTCAAGATGAGAAGTTTGTCGAGCGTTTTATCCGAGAGGCGAAGGCAGCAGCCTCTCTCTCGCACCCCAATATCGTTGCAGTGTTAGATCAAGGATGGAATCAAGGTGGCACGCCTTGCGTATTTATTGTTATGGAACTCGTTGAAGGTGCAACTCTTCGCGACTATCTACATGAACAGGGGCGCATCACGCCGGAGCGCGCCATTCCGCTAATCATTCCAGTTGCAAGTGCTTTGGCAGCGGCGCACAAGATAGGTATCGTCCACAGAGACATTAAGCCGGAGAACATCCTTGTCTCCAAAGAAGGTCGAATCAAGATCGCTGACTTTGGGTTAGCGCGGGGCGCTCTACTGGGAAGCACCATGACTGCTGAATCAAGCGTCATCTTAGGAAGCGTCTCTTATCTCTCACCCGAACAGGTACAGCGTGGAATAGCTGATGCGAGGAGCGATGTCTATTCCCTCGGCATAGTTCTATTTGAACTTCTGACTGGCGAGAAGCCCTACCAAGGAGAGGATCCGGTTCAAATCGCAATTAGGCATGTGAACGATCGAGTTCCTGCTCCCTCGACACTAAATGCAACGATTACGCCAGAGATTGATGCGCTTGTGTTGAGAGCTACCGATGTGAATCCCGATAAGCGACCGGCGGACGGTGCGGCCTTTCTAGAGGAATTACGTGCTTTATCGGAGAAATTGGATCCAAGAAAGCGTCAACTTAGCTTAGAGCTAGATCTACCTCCGCTTCCCATTAAGCAGCCGGTTAGGGAGCGTCAAAAGGAATCACGTGCTAGAAAAACAAGCAGCCCCGCTGATGCAATTCAAGAACCGAAGGTTGAAAGCGAGAAGGAGAACACGATGACAAAGGCCAAGAGAGCTAAGGAATCGCTCCGCGCTGTATCGCCTAGAGTGAAGCGTAATCGACGCATTGCAGCGCTCGTCGCTCTCGTTCTGATCTTCTCCTCTTGGTATGTATGGGCAGGGCCAGGATCTAAGGTTGTTGTTCCATCCCTTGCCGGCTTCACAGTAAAAGATGCACGTGAAGAGCTATCTGATCTTGGTTTAAGGCTCGAGATCGGTGTTGAGGAATTTAGTGAGGAAGTAGCTGAAGGAAAGATAATTAAGTCTGACCCTGCTGGCGGTGGTCGAGTTAATCCTGATGGATTGGTGACAGTGATTGTCTCCAAAGGCAAAGAGCGCTTCATAATTCCAGACCTCGTAGGACTCAAACCAGATGTCGCGCAGGGTTTGATTGAAGATAACAAACTTATTGTTGGCGAAATTGTAGAAGAGTTTTCTAGTGATCTACCCAAGGGTTTAATCTTGCGCACAAGCCCAGTGAGTGGAGAGCGAGTCAAACGAGATACACCCTTAACGCTCTTTGTTTCAAAAGGAGTTGAACAAGTTTCACTTGGTGACTACAAGGGCAAGAGTGGTGAACAGGCGCTAAATGAGTTGGTGGAAGCTGGCTTTGAGGTCAAGACTAGGTACATCTTCAGCGAGGACCTTCCTGCAGGAGCGGTTGTGTCACAGACTCCGGGAAGTGGTGAAGCTGACAAGGGCAGCACCATAACTCTGATTGTCTCCAAGGGGACTGAATTTGTATTCATACCTAACGTATTCGCTTTGAGTGAAGAGAAGGCTGTGGCCACTCTCAAGGATCTCGAACTGAAAGTGGTTGTCAAGAAAGTTGGAAATAAGAAGACTAAAGTCGTAACAAATATCGCTCCAAAGGTCGGAAGTAAGGTAAAACGTGGCTCGACTGTGACAATCACAGTAGGGTGACAGAGTGAGCAATAAGAAAGCCCAAGAAGCGAAAAGGCCTCTGATTGGTGCTCATGTTCCAACCTCCGGAGGGATGGCTAAGCGCTCGATTGAATATGCCGCAACCATTAAGGCGGAAGCTATCCAAGTCTTTGCATCCAACCCAAGAGGTTGGGCCATGCCAGATGGGAATCCTGAAGCTGATTCCGCTTTTCGCGAGCGAGCAACTGAACTTGGAATAGAGACATATGTACATGCACCATTCTTGATAAATCTAGGATCTCCAACCGAAGGAACCTACAAGAACTCAGTGGCCTCAACTGCCTACTCGCTTCGGCGAGGCAGAGAGATTGGTGCGCTTGGAGTTGTCATCCACACCGGATCCGCAGTTGATGAGGCTCATGTCCCCAAGGCTTGGAAGCAGATCAAGAGTGGTGTGATGCCAGTCTTGGAGAAGTTGAAGGATGAAGATCCATGGTTGTTGCTGGAGCCAACAGCTGGCCAAGGTCAATCTCTAGTGAAGAAGTTAGATGATTTAGCGAACTATTTTGAAGCCTTGGAGTGGCACCCCAAAGTTGGTGTATGTCTCGATACTTGCCATGTTTTTGCTGCTGGACATGACATTAAGAGTAAAGGTGGGATGAAAAAGACCCTTGATCTACTTGTAGAGGTCGCCGGTAAGGAGAGAATTCAACTTATCCATGCAAATGATTCGATGGATGTACTTGGTTCTCTAAAAGATAGGCATGCAAATCTTGGCGAAGGCGAGATCGGTACAAAGCCATTCGAAGAACTCTTGGCCCACCCAGCCGTTGTAAACGCCCCCTTGATTCTTGAAACCCCCGGCGAAGAGCCTGAACACGGAAGAGAAGTCGCTCTACTGAAGAAGTTACGAGGCAAGTAAATGGCATTAGTTCTTGCGCCCTGGGCGCTCCTGCTGGTTGCTGCCATGTGGGGAATCTCTTTTGTTTGGATGAAGGACATACTCGATCAACAGGATGTATATAGCTTCTTAGTTTCACGTTTCGTTGTAGCTGCGCTAGTCATGATTGTGGTAAATCCAAAATTCATTACAAAGATTAATCGCAAAATACTGCTTAAAGGCTCAGTTATTGGAACGGCTCTCGGACTTGGCTACATCTTCCAAACTCTAGGACTTGAACGAACCACGCCAGCTATTACGGGATTCATCACAGGGCTTTATGTCGTATTGACTCCTTTGATCGGCGCCTTGATCCTCAAAGAGAAGCTAACGGTCCAAGCTTGGTTCTATATTGCATTAGCCACAATTGGTTTGGGTGTTCTATCGATCTCTGGATTCTCGATCGGGACCGGAGAATTCTTTGTTCTCATTTCAGCGTTCTTATTTGCTGCCCACATCATCCTGCTAAGTCGTTGGAGTAAAGATTTCGACGCTTACACACTCACCTTTATTCAGTTGCTCACTTGTGCAGTTGTATCTGGAATACCGGCGTCGCTAAATGGATTCGTAGCTCCGCCTGATCAACAAGTTTGGGCAGTTATTCTCTTCACCGCAGTATTTGCTACCTTCTTCGCATTCGTGGTTCAGACTTGGGCTCAAGCACGGATCTCTGCAACCAAGGTCGCCGTAATTCTCACTATGGAGGTCGTCTTCGCCGCGCTCTTCTCGGTGGCGCTCGGCGCTGAACCGCTCACTTTACGAATCCTCCTTGGTGGCTCTATGGTTCTCATTGCCATGATCATGATCGTCCAGCCGAAAGTTACTCCGACAAAAAGTGATTATTGATCTTCGTTCAGACACTGTTACTCGCCCATCTGAGGGGATGCGAGCGGCGATAGCAACTGCACCGGTTGGTGATGATGTCTATGCCGACGATCCGACGGTGAACTCACTAGAGGAGCGCGTTGCTGAGATGTTCGGCAAAGAGGCTGCTCTCTTTACTCCAAGCGGTTCTCTAGCTAATCAACTCGCAATTAGAACATTGGTATCCCCTGGTGAAGAGTTACTCTGTGAGAGTAACTCACATATCGTCCGCGCTGAACTTGGAGCAGCTGCAGTCTTTAGTGGGATCACAACTCGAACTTGGACCGCAAAGCGAGGGCTTCTTGATGCTGATTCAGCCCTGGAGATGGCTAGACCTAATTCAGGTCCTTATCTGGTTTCGACAACGGCGATTGCCGTTGAAAACACCCATAACTTCGGTGGCGGGACAGTCCAATCAATATCTGAGATTGAGAAGTTAGCGAAAGGAGCCGCTTCACTCGGATTGAAATTGCATCTGGATGGGGCGCGCATCTGGAATGCGCATGTCGCATCAAAGGTGTCGTTGATTGATTACGGTAAGCATTTCGAAACAATTAGCGTCTGCCTCTCTAAGGGTTTAGGCGCTCCAGTCGGCTCTCTCATGATTGGCAACAAAGATAGAGTCGCTAATGCTCGAGTCTGGCGCAAGAGATATGGCGCTGGAATGAGGCAGATCGGATTACTTGCAGCTGCCGGGCATTACGCGCTGGATCACAATATTGAGCGTCTAGCTGAAGATCACAGTAAAGCGAAGTTACTGGCTATTGCCTGCAACTCCATTGCCCCCTCAACGGTGAATCCAGCAGAGATAGAAACCAACATTGTCGGACTTGACCTTGATGGTTCTACCTGGAGTGCGGCTGAGTTTGCTGATGCGGCAAAGAAAGAAGGGTTATGGGTGAGCGCCCTGGGGCCCAAATACGTGAGACTAGTTACCCATTTGGATGTGAGCGATCAAGCAATCAAGAGTGCAATTGAAATTCTAAAGAAACTACTTGAGCGCGCCTTCGTGGCGAAGTAGCCACTCTTTAACTCCAAGGCCATACGCATAATTGCCTAGTGCGCCACCAGTCTTTACGATCCGATGACATGGAACAACCAGTGCTATCAGATTCCGCGCACATGCACTTCCAGCAGCCCTAACTGCGTCAGCCGAACCTGCGCGCTTAGCCAACTCTCCGTATGAGATTGTCTTGCCCGGAGCAACTTTTCTCATCGCTTTCCAAGCAGCTTGAGAGAACTTCTCTCCCGGTTGGCGCACGCCAATTCCATCTAAAGCTCTCAGATCGCCGGAGAAATAATCTTCGAGCAGATCAGTGATTATTGGCAATCGCTTGACTTCAGTAATTCTCCGCTCGCGATCTTCTTCACTCAATTGACTTGTTAGTTCCTTAAAATTTGAGAAACCGGAGGCAAGCAGAAGATGTTCGTGCGAAATTAGGTAGAGAGTTCCGACGGGAGTCTTAAGGGTCGCCCTACTGAGCATTTTGGGAGCCTACGCCTACTGCTCCCGAACGGATAGTCCTGTTATTTTCGATCGCGGAGCATCTCCGCGAGCAAGAAGGCGAGCTCAAGAGATTGGGTGTGGTTGAGCCTTGGGTCGCACGCCGTCTCATAGCGAGTGGCCAAGTCGTCATGCGAAATCTCAGCTCCCCCTCCAACGCATTCGGTCACATCATCGCCAGTTAGCTCAATATGTATGCCGCCAGGATGGGTGCCCTTCGAGTGGTGAACTTCGAAGAATCCTCTAACTTCATCTAGTACATCGTCGAAGCTTCTAGTCTTGAATCCACTTGGGGCCTCATAAGTATTTCCGTGCATGGGATCGCAGACCCAGAGGATGCTCTTTCCGCTCTTCTTAACCGCATCAACTAGAGGCGGTAGAACGGTACGAATATTCTTCGCCCCCATTCTTGTGATGAAGGTAAGTCGTCCTGGCTCATCATCTGGATTCAGGGTTTCAATGAGATTCATCATCTCATCAACACTTGTCTTTGGCCCCAACTTCACACCTATGGGATTCTTTATCTTCTTTGCGAAGTCGATATGCGCACCATCTAGTTGCCGGGTTCGCTCGCCTATCCACACAAAGTGCGCCGAGACATCATAAGGAAGTCCTGTGCGCGAATCGATTCGAGTTAGCGCCTTTTCATATTCAAGTATCAATGCCTCATGGGAAGAGTAGAAATCGACCGTCTTGAACTCTTCGGGATTGATTCCGGCAGATCGCATAAAATCAAGCGCACGACCAATCTCCTTTGCGAGAGTCTCGTATCGTGCACCTGTATTTGAATCCTTTACAAAACCTTTATTCCATTCATGGACCAAACGTAGATCTGCAAAACCACCTTGGGTAAAAGCACGTACCAAGTTAAGTGTCGCTGATGATGTGTGATACACCTTCACGAGTCGAGCGGGATCGGGCGTCCTTGCTTCCTCAGTAAACTCCAGATCATTTACGGCATCGCCTCTATAGGCTGGAAGCTCTACATCGCCGCGCTTCTCAAAATTATTACTCCTAGGCTTCGCAAACTGGCCCGCCATTCTTCCAACTTTGATGACTGGCATACTCGCTCCATATTGAAGAACTGCTGCCATCTGCAAGATTGTCTTTATCCGATTACGAATTGAATCCGCCGTGGCGGCTGCGAATGTTTCCGCACAATCACCACCCTGTAACCAGAAAGCCTCTCCTCGCGCCGCCTGTGCAATCTTGGCCTTTAGGTTGTCGCACTCGCCAGCAAATACCAGCGGTGGAAGACTCTTTAGTTCCTTTACCGCAAGATCCAACTTCGCTCTATCTGGCCATTCCGGCTGCTGAGCAGCGCGAAGTGAGCCATCGAAGAGAGATTCAATCTGTGCAGTCATGGGAGAAGGTTAGGTAGAAACGCTTGTTAGGCGCTACTTGGTTATCCGAAGAAGACTTCTGCTTCAGCAAGTAAGCGTGGATCTACCGTCTTCAATTTTTCCGTGGCTGACTTCAAGGGCACGCGAACGATATCCGTTCCATGTAGCGCCACCATCTTGCCCCAGTCACCTTCATGAGCCGCGGTTATCGCATGAATGCCAAATCGAGTGGCAAGCACTCGATCGAATGCAGTCGGAGTTCCACCGCGTTGAATGTGTCCAAGGATTGAGGTGCGCGCCTCGGCTCCGGTTCGAGATTCAATCTCCTTTGCTAGCCACTCTCCAATTCCTGATAATTTCACATGACCAAAGGCATCGAGAGATCCATCCTTGGTGACGATTGTTCCGTCCTTGGGTAGTGCACCTTCAGCTACAACGACAATAGGTGCATAGGATTGCTGGAAGCGAGATTCGACTAATTTGCAGACCTTCTCAATATCAAATGGAACTTCCGGGATGAGAATGCAAGATGCGCCTCCCGCAAGTCCTGAGTGCAGCGCAATCCATCCAGCATGTCGACCCATTACCTCAACGATGAGAGCACGGTGATGTGATTCGGCCGTGGTGTGTAGGCGATCAATCGCCTCTACCGCGATGTTTACCGCTGTATCAAAGCCAAATGTGTAATCGGTATTGTTTAAGTCATTGTCGATTGTCTTGGGAACTCCGATAACTTTCACGCCGAGAGCATCTAGCTTGGTGGCTACACCTAGGGTGTCCTCTCCGCCAATCGCAATCAGCGCATCCACATTCATCTTCGCGAGATTCTCTTTGATCCGTTCTACGCCATTCTCTATCTTGAATGGATTGGTGCGTGAAGAACCAAGGATCGTTCCGCCGCGTGGCAGGATTCCGCGAGTCGCCTTTATATTTAATGGCATCGTGAGACCTTCTAGTGGCCCCTTCCATCCGTCTCTGAATCCGATGAATTCGTAGCCGTACTCCTTCTCGCCCTTGCGGACGACAGCGCGGATGACAGCATTAAGACCGGGACAATCTCCACCACCAGTTAGAACACCAAAGCGCATTTTCAACTTCTCCGATGACTCAATTAATCGATCAACTCTGATCCAGAGCGAGATTCTACCCCTACCCCACTACTCTTTCCGTGATGGCAAAGACCTTGATTTATATTGCTCACGACAACCTAAATCGCCATAAAGGTGCGCTCCGGGATGCCGACCCTGAAAAACACGAGGTCATCTTTGTTGAAAGTCAGAAGATGCTCTCCGGTGCGCGCTGGCATCGCCAACGCCTCTTTTTCCTTCTCTCCGCTGCTCGACACTTTGCTCAAGAGTTACGAGAAGAAGGATTTACAGTCCATTATGAAAAAGCTAGCGATACTGCAGCTGGAATAAGCAAAATCTCGAAAGCCTTCTCGAGAGTTATTGCAGTCCAACCTTCTTCCTATCGACTCACAGAGAGCCTTAAGCAAATCGGTGTCCAGCTACTCGAAAATGATTTCTTCCTCACGCCGCGTGAAGTCTTTATCGAATGGGCAAAGTCCCAGAAGTCTCTAAAGATGGAGAACTTCTATCGCTTCCAAAGGGAGCGACTAGATATCTTGATGGAAAATGGTGAACCACAGGGTGGTAAGTGGAACTTTGATGAAGATAATCGATTACCACCTCCAAAGCTCGGTCACGCTTGGCCCTCTTATCCAGAGCACACGCGAGATGCCATTGATCTAGCGGTAATCGATGAGATCTCTTCGCTGGACCTTGTAGGTTCCTTAAGCGATACAACTTGGGGAACAACGAG
The DNA here is from genome assembly GCA_036752585.1 of Candidatus Nanopelagicaceae bacterium. Classification (GTDB taxonomy): domain Bacteria; phylum Actinomycetota; class Actinomycetes; order Nanopelagicales; family Nanopelagicaceae; genus MAG-120802. Next base: position 9,133 of record DAIOSM010000005.1, on the reverse strand, counting down.
AGCTGCAGCTCTAGATCAGCTAGATCGATTCCTTAAGGAGTCCTTTAGAGATTTTGGTCCATATGAAGATGCCATGACAACGGAAAATTGGGCGCTGAATCACTCTCTTCTAAGCCCATATTTGAATCTCGGTTTAATCTCTCCTGAAGAGATCGTATCTGAGGCGGTAAAGAGATTTGAGAGAGGCGGAGTTCCGATCTCTTCCTGTGAGGGATTTATCCGGCAGATCATAGGATGGCGCGAATACATAAACGGTTTGTACTGGTATTTCGGCGCCGAATACAGAGATTTAAACGAATTGGGATCTTCGCGAAAACTATTGCCGCTCTTTACTGACTCAAAGCAGACAAAGATGAGATGTGTGAGCGAAGTCGTCTCGCAGATAGAAGAGCGGTCTTGGGTTCACCACATTCCTCGACTCATGGTCCTAAGCAATCTAGCTGCATTGGCAGATGTGGAGCCAGCACAATTCTTGGCTTGGATGAGAGAAGTTTTTATCGATGCGGCCGATTGGGTGATGGTTCCGAATGTAATAGGAATGAGCCTTCATGCCGATGGCGGAAGGATGTCGACAAAGCCTTATGTTGCGGGCGGTGCCTACATCTCCCGGATGTCGAATTACTGTGGCCAATGCACTTATAACCCGAAGACTAGGACCGAGGATGACTCGTGCCCATTCACTACTCTGTACTGGCACTACATTGCAAGAAATCACGAGCGATTCAAGAGGAATCACCGTATGTTCCAACAGATGAGTGGAATGAAGAAGTTAAGCGACTTGGAAGAGACAGTAAAGCGTGGAGATAGAGTGCTTAAAGGCCTTGAGCGAGGAGAGATTTAGCGAGTAACAGTCACGCCCTTGCCAACCACAACGATTCCACCTTCAGATACCGTAAATCGCTCTCGATCGCGCTCTAGGTCAACGCCTATCTTCGCGCCTGGTTCAACCACTACATTCTTATCCAAGATGGCATTCTTTACATGAGCACCATCGCCGATTCGTACTGATGGCATCAGTACTGAGCCTTCTACTTTGGCATCGCGACCAACCAGAACGTCGTACGACGCGACAGTTCTATGCATCTCTCCACCCGCGATTATCGAACCAGCGCCAACTACTGAGTCAAAAGCGATTCCGCGCTCTGAGAATTTTGCTGGCGGGAGCGAAGGCGGATTTGTAAGTATCGGCCACTGGCGATTGTAAAGATTGAAAATTGGATGAACTGATACAAGATCCATGTGGGCATCGAAATAAGAGTCGATTGTTCCCACATCGCGCCAATAACCCTTATCTCTCTCCGTCTCGCCGGGAACTACATTGTTGGCAAAGTCATAAGCCTTTGCTTGGCCATTCTTTGTCATCGCCGGAATGATGTTTCCGCCTAGATCGTGACGACTATCAATATCCTCTGAATCAAGAATCAGCGCCTCTTCCATAGCGTCTCTGCGGAAAATGTAATTTCCCATCGATACTAGGGACATCTCTGGATTTCCAGGCATAGCAGGAGGGTTCTCGGGCTTTTCATGGAAAGCCTTTATGGTGATTCCATCTTCGGCAAGCTCGATCACTCCGAATTGAGAAGCTTCACTCCGCTTAACTCTTATTGCCGCAACAGTAACACCGGCATCCGTGTTCAGGTGCTGTTGATACATCTGATCGGGATTCATTCGGTAGACGTGATCTGCGCCAAAGACAATTACATGTTTTGGATTCTCGTCATGGATTAAATTGAAATTCTGCAGAATCGCATCGGCGCTTCCTGTGTACCAGCGAGGACCAAGTCTCTGTTGAGCTGGAACTGGGGTTACGTAATTCCCCAATAGAGTCGACATCCGCCAGGTCGTTGTAATGTGCCTGTCGAGTGAATGAGATTTGTATTGTGTCAAAACTGCGATACGAAGGAATCCCGCATTAACTAAGTTCGAAAGTACAAAATCAACAAGACGATATGAACCGCCAAATGGAACTGCCGGTTTAGCGCGATCTGCGGTTAGTGGCATGAGGCGCTTACCTTCGCCACCTGCGAGAACTATTCCAAGAGGTAGATCCAAGCGCGCCATAAGCGAACGATACTCTTGCTTAGTGAATAGCGGGAAGTCACTTTCGATAGCTCTATTGACCAGGGAATGGCCACCAAGGATTTACGGCGGCGCTGGCGTTCATGTAAAAAACTTGGCTGAGGCTCTAGGCGCGACCGGAGAAGTGAACTCTGAGGTTCATTGTTTCGGTGAACCTCGAGTTGATGCAAAAGGCTACGAATTGAGGGCCCCCTTCACCGAGATAAACCCCGCGCTCCAGACTCTCTTAATCGATATGGATATGGCCTTGAACATTAAGGCGACGGACCTCGTACATTCTCATACTTGGTATGCCAATTTTGCCGGACACCTTGCAAGCAAGATCTATCAAGTACCACACGTAATCACAGCCCACTCATTGGAACCGCTTCGCCCTTGGAAAGCTGAACAGCTCGGCGGTGGATACCAAATTTCATCATGGGTCGAAGCTCTCGCCTATGAGAACGCTGCAGCAATCATCGCTGTTAGCGATGGCATGCGAAAAGATGTGATTGCTTCGTATCCCAAGATTGACCCAGAGAAAGTCATTACGATCCGTAATGGAATTGATACCGAAAGGTTTAAGCCAACAGAGACGCCTTCCGTATTAGCTAAGTATGGAATCAAGCAACCCTTTGCACTCTTTGTCGGACGAATCACCCGACAAAAGGGACTTGCACATTTGTTGAGAGCTTGGAGAGCAATTCCAAAAGAATATTCACTCGTGCTGGCCGCCGGAAGCCCTGATGAACCCAAGATTGGCGCAGAGGTGGAGTTGCTCATCAAGGAGTTGCACGAAGAACGCGGGAACATAATCTGGATCAAAGAGATGCTTCCACATGAGGAACTTGTGGCGATGCTGACCTCTGCCAGAGTCTTTGTCTGTCCCTCTGTTTATGAGCCGCTTGGAATAGTTAACCTTGAAGCAATGGCCTGTGAAACGGCCGTGGTAGCAAGCGCTATCGGTGGCATACCTGAGGTAGTTAGATCAAATGAGACTGGAATTCTCGTTGAGTTCGATAACGATGCAGATGTTTTCGAAAAACGTCTATCTGATTCCTTATCGATTGTTCTCGGTGATGAATCTCTCGCTAAAAAGCTTGGGACTGCAGGTCGAAAGCGTGCAATCGACGAGTTTGGTTGGGATAAGGTTGCGAACCAAACAATCAACCTGTATCGGAGCCTCATTTAATGTCGCGCAAAGGCTGGTTACTTTTCAGCCTCGTTGGCCTTCTCTGGGGAGTTCCCTACCTCTTCATGAAAGTTGCCGTGGAGGAGTTATCAACTCCCATGATCGTCTTTTCCAGACTTCTTATTGGAGCTGCTTTCCTGATTCCGCTTGCACTACGAGAAGGTTCCCTAAAGTCTGCCCTTCCCTATTGGCGATACATTCTTCTCTACGCGATCCTGGAGATGGTCATTCCTTGGTCTCTCATCACTAACTCACAACGTGACCTCTCATCCGGTGTTGTTGCGCTACTGGTTGCAACTGTTCCGATTTGGGCCACCTTCTTTGCTCATCAGACCGGTGATTCCACTGCAGCACATCGCATGAGAATCATTGGAATTGCTGTGGGTTTGATTGGCATCTCATTGATTGTAGGGATAGAGAGTCTCTCCGACTTTGGAAATATCGGAGCTCTTATCCAGGTTCTCTTTGCCGCTGTCTCATATGCGTGGGCCGTCAACATGATTACCCGAAAAGCTCCCGGAGTTTCGGGTCTCGCTATAAATGGAATAGCAATGACAATCTCCTCCGTAATCTTTGCGCCATTCGCTTTTGCCAGTGCGCCAGAATCTCTCCCCTCACTGGACGTTACGCTCGCCACTCTTGGGTTGGGAATTCTCTGTAGTGGTGCAGCTTTCTGGGTCTTCTTCTTGGTTCTTGATGAAATTGGTCCAGCTCGTGCCTCGCTAGTTGTCTACCCGAATACTGCTGTAGCAGTAATCCTGGGCATAATCATCTTGGGAGAACCAATCACTCTCGCAATTCTCATCGGACTACCGTTAGTACTAATTGGCTCCTATTTCGCAAGCCGCAGACCAAGTTCTCAACCAACTCCCGCCTAATTGCCCAATAAAGCTAGTTACCGAGTAAACCTAGCTTCGAGAGCGCCTTGGCGTCGCTCTGCCAATTTGGAATCACTTTGACGTGCAGTGCGAGAAATACTTTTGCTTTGATTTTCTTTTCGATCTCTTTACGTGCGCGAGTTCCAATATCTTTGAGGTGTGCGCCTTTTGACCCGATGATTATGCCCTTTTGACTGTCGCGCTCGACGATTATCGAGGCATGAATGTCCCACAACTCGGAATCTTCGCGTTTCGACATATCGTCGACTATCACCGCGATTGAGTGAGGAACTTCTTCAAAGAGTTCAGAGATGACAGCTTCTCGGATTAACTCCGAGACCGTTAGCTCTAGCTCCTGATCGGACTTCATATCAACTGGATAGAAAGCCGGACCTTCCTTGGCATGCTTTGCCAATAGTTCAATAAGTAAACCAACCTGAGTATCCGTAAATGCAGATACGGGGACGACTTCATCCCATTCGAAGCCAGCTTTGGTCGCCAATTGCGAAGCTGCCATAAGCTGCTTCGGAAGTTCACTCTTTATGCCCATATCAATCATGGTGACAACACAGATCTTAATTGCGCCCTTCAGTCTGTTGATTTGTTTAGCGATGAAGAGGTCGCCATCACCAATCTCCTCAATTGCAGGAATGCATTGGATGATGATGTCGACATCTTCGATGCTTTCATTCACTACTTGATTCAGGGCTGATCCGAGAGTGGTCTTGGGTTTATGCAAGCCCGGCGTATCGACTAGCACTAGTTGGAAATCCTTCTGAGAGATGATTCCCCGAATGGCGCCACGCGTTGTGTTCGGATGATGGGAAGTAATTGCTATCTTCTCGCCAACTAGAGCATTGATTAGCGTTGATTTGCCGGTGTTGGGCCTACCTACAATCGAAACAAATGCTGATTTATGAGCCATCAACGCAAAGGGTACATGTACTTTGTGGAAGAAACTCCATCGCATCTGAGACGGATGTAACTATTTCGGCGCAACGTTCTCCGATTAACCTGTGACAGCCATCGCTCGTAGGCGAGGTGATTGGACCAGGAACAGCCAAGACGATTCTCATCAATTCGGAGGCATCATGAGCGGTGCGAAGTGAACCACTGCGAAAGGCCGCTTCTACAACGATGGTTGCTCGAGAGAGCGCAGCAATGAGGCGATTACGTGTCAAGAATCGTTCTGGGCGAGCCTTCTCGTTTGGCATTACCTCTGAGATCAAGGATCCATTCGCCGAGATCTCTTCAAACAATCTCTCGTTTCCTGCGGGATACTTAGTTGAGATTCCAGATGCTAGAACAGCAGTTGTTCTACCCTCGGCAGCTATCGCTCCCCTATGGGCATGCGTATCAATTCCATAAGCTCCACCACTTATTACTTCTATCTCGCGGTCTGCAAAACCCGATGCAAATTCACTTGCGATTCGCGCTCCGTAGGTAGTTGGATTTCGAGTTCCCACAAGAGCAATTGAGTCACATTTTGGTATGGCTCCTTTGACGATGATTCCTAAAGGTGGAGAGACAAGTTCGTCTAATGAGTGGGGCCACTTGGAGGTACCTCGACCGATGAACTCTCCCCCAGAGAGTGAAATCTCCTCAAGAAGTGAGTCCAAACTCCGCTCCTTTAATCGTTTCTGCACCCGCTCTATCGACCGCTTAGAGCTGGAATATCTTCCAGATTCGATATCGTCTAGGACTTGTTCAGGACTTTTCTCAGCAATCTCACGAGACCAGAATTTATCCCCTGGATCAGTGGCATGAAAGAGGCGAAGTAGCGCGTAGTTCATTCTCCTGGTAGCCCACTTCTTAAAGTGAGTGCTCGCTCTATCTCATTGATACCTGGAACCGTAACGCCCTGCATATCCGCGATACTCCAACTCAGACGGATTGTTCGATGAAACCCTCTCGCACTCAACTCCTCTTTATCTAATAGCGAATGCAAGACTGCCATTCCCTCTCTCGTAGGTCGGAATCTCTCGCGCAAAAGATTTGGAGGAATCTGAGAATTCAATTTGAATGAGTAATCGGCGAATCTTTCTGCAGAGATTGCACGGGCTGTTATGACTCTCGCCCGAATATCAGCGCTAGTTTCTGTCGCAGTCTCCGAAAGCTCTGCCCTGGAAGGTGTTTCCACCGATAAACGAATATCAATTCGGTCTAGAAGTGGGCCTGAAAGTTTCGAAAGATACCTTCGGACTTGAAGGGAGGTGCATTGGCAGCCTCTTCCGCGACCGGCAAAGCGACCACATGGACATGGATTTGCGGCGAGAAGCAGGATGAATCGAGCGGGGAAGCTGGCAGTAAGCGCCGATCTAGTTATCGTGATTGAACCAGATTCAAGTGGTTGGCGAAGCGCATCGAGGATTCCACTATCGCACTCTGGAGCCTCGTCGAGAAAAAGAACTCCTCGATGAGCAAGCGAACATGCGCCCGGCTTTATGTTGCTACTACCGCCGCCTACTAGGGCCGGGATGGTGATGGAGTGGTGTGGCGAGATGAATGGAGGTTCAAAGCTAAGCAGACTTCTATCCTTTAGCGTTCCAGCGATCGAATGGATACCTGAGACTTCTATCGCTTCTGTTTCATCAAGTTGTGGCAAGACTGTAGCGAAGCGTTCTGCCAACATCGTCTTACCTGAGCCGGGAGCTCCAATCATCAATAGGTTATGTCCGCCTATAGCGCCCACTTCCAAAGCAGACTTGACTTCGCGGTGGCCAGAGACATCAGCCATATCAACAGTTGAGCTCTGTATAGGCGCTTCAATTAATGTTGGGTTCTCAAATCTCACTCCATCCTCAAGGTAACGAATTACCTCAGATAATTTAGAGAAAGAGTTAACTTCAAGATCCTTCAACAATCCAGCTTCTTGGAAATTCTCTCTAGGTACTACTACTCGTTTAACTCCCAACTCTCTTGCGGCGATGAGCATAGGGAGTACTCCGCGAACTGGACGTAAATTTCCTTCTAGCGAAAGTTCGCCCAGAAAGAAGAAATTCTCTATTTTCGAATCATCTAGCTGTTCGGAAGCAGCCAGAATGGCAAGTGCTATCGGTAGATCGAATCCGGAACCGCTCTTGGGCAACCACGCCGGGGAGAGCGAGACTGTGACCTTTCGGTTGGGCCAACTTCTTCCACTATTTAGGATTGCAGCGCGAATTCGATCTCGGGATTCACTCAAGGTTGCGTCCGGAAGCCCTAGTAGGGAATAAGCGGGAAGACCATTTGAGACATCAACCTCAATCTCTATCGGCTCACCCTTTAAACCGAGAAGATTTATCGATGTGGTTCGCGCGAGAGTCATAAGACTCCCTCTCGATAATCCAATAGGAATTCGCCCGATCGAGCTACCAAAATCCCGGCAACATCTATCCGATAGCGACTTCCCAATCTCTGGTGGGTAGCAAGCCAAGCTAACGCTAATCGTTGGATGCGAAATGCTTTTTCTTGCGTTATCGACTCCAATGGGTCGCCATGTGAGATGCTCGAGCGCGCCTTGACTTCGACGAAGACGATCATTCCGTCTCGGTCTTCAACGACCAGATCGAGTTCTCCCTCTTTTATCCGCCAATTTCTGTCGAGTACCTTCAATCCTCGATTTATAAGAGTTTTAGCTACGAAGTCCTCGCCAATTAATCCCAGTTTTGCTGCGCTCTGATTCTTTGCCACAGCGGGAAGGTACGTACATTCGTACTGCTATCGTGAAAAATGACTGAGGTTGTGGATTACTGAATCAACTTAGCCACATTGGAATAACTCTTACGGTGTACGGGAGTTATTCCAAGCCTCTTCATGGCATCGCTATGGATTTTCGTGACATACCCTTTATGCTCGGCAAAGCCATAACCTGGATACTCTTCATCAAGCTCATTCATCAATCGATCGCGATAGACCTTAGCGAGGATGGAGGCCGCTGAAATGCAGAGCGCGACTTGGTCTCCTTTCCAGACCGCGAGACTAGGAAGTGCGATACCCGGAACTTCGTATCCATCAGTAAGGACATATTCAGGAGAGACATCTAGAGCATTGATTGCTCGGCGCATTCCTTCGATATTGGACTTGTGAAGTCCCCTTCTATCGATCTCTGCTGGTGAGATAGTGATGACCGCGTGAGATAACGAGTTCTCCAGCACGATTTCGTAAAGGCGCTCACGCTCTTTGGGCGAAAGTAGTTTTGAATCGTTTACTTGCGAAAGGTCGGAATCTCGCAGGTCCTTCAAGATCAAAGCAGCTATAACCAATGGCCCAGCGCACGCTCCACGACCAGCTTCATCAACCCCGGCGATGAGCGAGATGCCGGAATCGAGAAGTTTCTGCTCGATCATCCCGATACGGGAATTTTCGACAAATCCTCACCGACTTCAAGCACTCCTAAGTTAGAAATCGGCCAGATCACAAAGAGCGCTCGTCCGGTGACCTTATCTAGCGGAACCATTCCCTTATTTGGATCTTGGGTATGAAACCTTGAGTCAGCGCTAGCGCCACGATGATCGCCCATCACCCAGATAAAACCTTTAGGAACAGTCACATCAAACTCACTGTCTGAGGGATTGTCGCCAGGGTAGATATATGGCTCGTTTATTGGAGTTCCATTAACTTCAATTTGATCATTTGCGTTGCAGCAGACGACTCGATCTCCACCAACTCCGATTACACGCTTGATTAGATACTGTTTTGCCGGATCTGGAAGGACTCCAACAAATACCAACGCATCCTTTGCTACTTTCTTCAATCCAGCCTCATCGCTAGTGGGAACGCTGAGCCAATCTGCTGGATCACGGAACACGACAACTTCACCACGTTTGATTTCGCTAAATATTGCACCAAACTTATTTACGCCCACCCGATCATTTACAAGAAGGGTGTTCTCCATTGACCCCGAGGGAATATAAAAGAATTGAACAAAGAAAGTCTTAACAATCATCGAGAGTATTAGAGCCGATACTAGAAGTATCGGCAGTTCCCGAAGTGCGGAACCCTTTCCGCGAGGAGACATTCCTTA
>DAIOSM010000004.1:0-49227 GCA_036752585.1 Candidatus Nanopelagicaceae bacterium | reverse complement strand
CTTCTCTGGCCACCGCCGACCTTCAGCGAGCGACGCCCCTTCCCCGGCGCCGCTCGACCCCCAGATCCGTCGGCCGGCGGTGACCAGAGCAGAGGAGGGGATGGGAATTAGGGAAGATGATGAAAGAGGGGAAGATGATTCACCAGCCTGTGATGCTAGAGCGCTGCATCACGCTTCTCACTCCTTCAATTGATAGAAGTCCAAACCCAATCGTTGTGGATGCAACTCTTGGACTTGGTGGCCACACTGAAGCTCTTCTAGAGAGATTCCCAAATCTTCGAATCGTTGGCTTTGATCGCGATAAAGAAGCAATAAGTCTTGCATCGGCTCGGTTAGCAAAGTTCGGCGCACGTTTCAAAGTTGTTCATGCTGTCTACGACCAGATGCCAGAAGTCCTCAAGGACTTGGGGATTGATGGTGTCGATGGAATTCTCTTTGACTTAGGAGTCTCTTCACTCCAATTGGATCAAATAGATCGTGGCTTCTCCTATTCCAATACCGCTCCGCTAGATATGCGTATGGATAAGAGTTCTGGGATTACCGCCAAAGATGTTCTCGATGGCTACTCAAAAGAGGATCTTGTTCGGATCTTGCGCGTGTATGGAGAGGAGCGATTTGCGCCTCGAATCGTCGATAACATCATCAAAGCTCGCAACTCAGGAGCGCTGAAAACCACGACCGATCTTGCCGAGATCGTTAAGGCCAGCATCCCAGCCCCAGCTAGAAGGATCGGCGGGAATCCAGCAAAGAGAACTTTCCAAGCGATTCGTATCGAAGTAAATCAAGAGTTAGCAACTCTTGAAAGAGCTCTCCCTAAAGCGCTAAGTCTTCTAAAGGTCGGCGGGAGAGCGGTCGTAATGTCTTTCCAATCCCTAGAAGACAAAATTGTAAAGCAGGTATTCGTAACGGCCTCTGAGTCGAAGAGCCCTAAGGGACTCCCAATAGAAATCGATCATTTGAAAGCGAAATATCAATTGGTATTTCGCGGCAGCGAAGGTGCTAGCTCGGAAGAGATAGAGATGAATTCCCGTGCGCAATCCGTCCGGTTACGTGCGATTGAGCGGGTGGCGATCTAATGGCGCTATCCGCTCTCGCACCGGCTGTAGCAAAGTCTCGGAAAGCTGTAGTTGACCGCTCAACCCGAGCTGTCCTTCGTCTAGTTCCAGATTTAAAGCCGACTCCGGGAGAGCAGGCTAGCGATCGACTCTTCTACGGATTGATCGGATTCATTCTCTCGCTCGGCTTGCTTGGACTACTTGGCATAAATATCTTGCTCGGAAATGATGCAGTGAAGATCCGCGAGTTAAAGCTAGAGGCAATCGCAATCAACGAAGAGCGCGAAGCTGCCTTACGTGAAGTGGCTCGAATTTCAACACCTGAGAACCTCGCTGCCCGGGCTACAGCTCTAGGGATGGTCCCCAGCACCACTCCGAGATTCCTTGATCTCACAGAGACCGTCGAACCGAAGGTGAAGCCTTAAATGCCACACGACGTTCTCTCGCTGCGCCGCATCCGCTATCTAGTAGCGATCTCTCTCGTATTGCTCGTGGCCTTTGCGGTTCGCCTAGTAGATGTGCAGGCGGTTCGTGCTGCTGGATATGCGAATCGGGCAGATGCTGAATTGGCGAAGAAATCAATCATCTTGGCCCCGCGTGGTGCAATTACCGACATCAACGGAATCGAGTTTGCAAGGAGCGTCATCTCGTATCGGATCTTGGTAGATCAGGCAATAATCGATTATCCAAAGAAACTTGCGAAGCTCGCGGCTCCAATTCTCGACATCAAAGAAGAAGATCTCCTCCCACAACTAATCGGCGATAGAAGGTATGTAGTAATCAGCAAGAGTGTTAAACCGGCGGTCTGGCGGGAACTTCAAAGAGCGGTGGAGGATTACAACGCTGCCGTTATGGAGAGCGAGGGCGGATTTAGCAAACGTCTCTCCGGATTCTTCGCTGAAAGGATCTATGCCCGCGAGTATCCAGAGGGTGAATTAGGTGCAGCTGTTGTCGGATTTGTAAACCAAGAGGGCAACGGAGCGGCTGGTCTTGAATACAGCATGAACTCGACTCTGGCAGGAGTCAATGGTGAATACACATACTCCAACGCCGGTGGAACGATCATTCCTGGGACTCAGAAGATAACCGCCGAAGAGCGTAAAGGAAACACAATTCACCTAACGATTGATCGTGATATCCAATGGGTAGCACAAGAAGCGATTAGGAAGGCGGTAAAGAAGGCGCGTGCGCTCTCGGGAACTGTAATTGTTATGGATCCTGCAACAGGTCAGGTCGTCGCTCATGCTACTTACCCATCTTTCACTCCCGGCAAGACTCAAGGCGTTGATCCCTATCGTTGGAAAAACCCATCAGTTCAAGAGGTATATGAACCAGGCTCCACCGGAAAGATCGTGACCATCGCAGCTGCGATGGAAGAGGGGAAGATCGAGCCAGAGACGGTAATGACAGTTCCCTACAAACTGAAGCGGGCCAACAAGGTTTTCAAGGATCACGACCCGCACCCAGTATTGAAATTAACTTTGGCCGGCGCTCTTGCACAATCAAGCAATACAGCGTCAATAAAGATCGGCGAGATGATCACAAATGAGAAGCTCTTCACCTATCTCAAGAAGTTTGGCGTTGCGACAAAGACCGGTTCTGGTCTACCTGGCGAGGAATCCGGCAAGCTTCTAGAAGTTAAGGATTGGTCCGGTACCACTGCTCCTACTGTCGCATTCGGACAGGGATACTCGGTAACAGCGATGCAGGCCACTTCAATCTTCGCAACAATCGCTAACGACGGAGTGCGCGTAACTCCAACCTTGATTGCAGGAATTAGTGATGCAGCCGGTAGATACACGCCAGCAAATGAACAAGATTCACAGCGTGTAATCAGCAGCGAGACTGCCTTGAAGATGAGATTGATGATGGAGAGCGTCGTTTCTGCTGCAGGAACTGCTCCTGGCGCTGCAATTCCTGGCTATCGAGTTGCTGGAAAGACTGGTACTGCCCAAAGAGTTGATGACAGTTGTGGTTGTTATCGCGGATACACGGCTTCATTCATCGGTTTCGCGCCGGCTGATGAACCGAAGTTCGTGGCCAGTGTGACAATCCAAGATCCAAAGGGCATCTACTACGGTGGTTACCTAGGTGGGCCTGTTTTCAAAGAGGTGATGAGCTTCGTATTGAAGGATCAACACATTCCTCCAACCGCAAAGTCAGACTCCCTCTATGCGCTTGATGAGAAAGCTCTGAAGAAGAAGATTGCAGCAGAGCAAGCTGCCGAAGCGAATCAGCCAAAGCGGAACCGCTGATGAGTCGCCCCAAGAGCGCTAGAGAGCGAAGCCTCTCCCAGTTGGCGAACTACTTGGGAATTGAAGCCTCATTTGAGAGGGATCAGCAGATAACTGGAGTTTGCAGTGATTCGCGTTCGATTGAGAATGGCGATCTTTTTATCGCACTTCCTGGTGAGCGAAACCATGGAAGCGCATTCCTTCCAACCGCATTGGAACGGGGCGCGAGGGCGATACTCACTGATCAGCAAGGCGATGAGGTTGCCTCCCGCATCGCTCCTGCTATCCCCCGATTAGTGGTGTCGAAGCCCCGCTCCATTTGCGGCTTAGTAGCGGCGTGGTTCTACGGTGAACCAAGTAAATCTCTATTCGTCGCCGGAGTAACTGGAACTAATGGCAAGACCACCACTACTCATCTCTTAGAACAGATCTGGAGTTTTGCTCAATATAAATCGGGGTTAATCGGAACTGTTGGCATCAAAGTTGGTGAGGCGATGATCCCGGCCACGCACACGACGCCCGAGAGCGATGAACTACAGCGATTGCTCGCACTTATGAAGGAAGAAGGAGTGCGGGGGGTTGCGATGGAAGTCAGCAGCCACGCGCTGGTTCAAGAGCGCGCGAAGTCCATTCACTTTCAAGCGGTTGGCTTCACAAATCTAACGCAGGATCATCTCGACTATCACCAGACGATGGAGAATTACTTTCAAGCGAAACGTTCCTTGTTCACTCATGACTATGCCGATCTCGCCATAATTTCAATCGATAGCGAATACGGTAAACGTTTATGGGAAGAAGTCTCAATTCCCAAGGAGTCGATTTCAACCTTGGGTAAAGCAAATTGGTATTTCGAACGGTTAGAGAGCAGCGACAATGGCTTCGATTTTCTTCTCCGGGGACCAGATGGAATCTCAATTGAGAATAATTTCAATCTCATCGGTCGTCACAATCTTGAGAACCTGCTTTTAGCAATCTCGATCGCCTACAAAAGCGGAATCGATCCCTTGGTCATTGCAGCATCACTTCCTACTTTGACCGGTGCGCCCGGCAGGTTAGAGCGGGTTATTTCCCCCGTAAGTGAATCAATTGGCTTCAAAGTTCTAGTTGATTATGCCCACACGCCTGATGCGGTAACGCGAGTTCTTGAAGCTGTTAGAGCGCAAGGAGGCAAAAGAGTAATCGCAGTATTAGGTTGTGGCGGAGACCGGGATTCGAGCAAACGACCAAAGATGGGCATCGCGCTAAACAGTGGCGCAGACCTACCTATATTTACGAGTGATAATCCTAGGAGTGAGGCTCCGGAGAAGATCATCAATGAGATGACTTCAGGGCTAGAGTTGAAAGAGGGAGCAGAGATAATCGTCGATCGCAGAGGCGCAATCAATCGAGCGATAGAACTTGCTCAGCCTGGCGATATCGTCCTGATCCTTGGCAAGGGACACGAAACAGGACAAGAGATAAATGGCGCAAAGATTCCATTTAGCGATGTTGAGGAATTGAAGCAGGCCCTTGGGGGTCGAGCATGATCAAGATGGCCGCCACTGAAATCGCCGAGATCATGGGGGGCGAATACCACGGAGACAGTGACTTACAAGTTGATGGAGATTTTCAATTCGACTCAAGAGACGTAACGCCTGGCTCGGTATTTCTCGCCCTGAAGGGAGAGTCAAGAGATGGACATGATTTCGTGGAATCTGCCATTAAGAATGGCGCTGTTTTATCGATTGTCACTAGGACCGTCACCGGAAATCATGTAATTGTTGCTGATGTATTACAAGCGATCGCAAAGTTAGCGACTGAGGTGAGAATTCGCTTGGGTGATTTGAAGGTCATCGCAATAACCGGCTCTCAGGGCAAAACCACGACCAAAGATATGTTGCAATCAATTCTTTCTTCCCAAGGCGAGAGCATCGCTCCAATCGGCTCATATAACAATGAAATTGGCGTACCAATAACTCTGCTCAGATGTAAGGAGAGCACGCAGTACTGCATCCTTGAGATGGGCGCACGTCATCTTGGTGACATCGCACGCCTAACCGATTTGGCCACTCCTGATGTCGGAGTCGTGCTGAAGGTGGGGAGTGCCCACCTAGGGGAGTTTGGTTCCCGGGAGAAAATAGCCGAGACAAAAGGCGAGTTGATTAGAGGTTTGAAATCTGGAGCTACTGCGGTCCTTGGAACCTACGATGAATTCACACCAAAAATGAATGCGAATTCGACTGTTAAGACCCTGACCTTTGGAGAGAGCACAGCCTGTTCGGTAAGGGCCGCAGATCTGGAGCTACATGGAGGCTTTCCAGCTTTCGATCTCGTCACGCCAGAAGGCCGAGAGCATGTAGAACTCCAATTACTGGGAATGCACCAAGTTCCGAATGCTCTGGCAGCAGCAACAGCTGCATACGCTGTAGGAGTTTCGACTGCCGAAATTGCGGCGGCTCTATCGACCCATCAGAGCGTCAGCAAATGGCGGATGGAGTTGCGAGAGTTAGGCGGCCTGACTCTTATCAATGACTCTTACAATGCAAATCCAGAGAGCATGTCTGCAGCGCTACGAACTTTGACGCTCTTAACTCAGGAACGGGGCGGAAATTCCTGGGCTTTCCTGGCGAAGATGCATGAACTCGGCAAAGAATCAGATCAGTTACACCGCCAGATTGGAGTTCTATCGGGGGAGCTTGGGATAGATCACCTTGTCATCATCGGAGAGCAGAGCTATATATCCGATGAGATTGCAAAGAGCACGACCATACATTTCTATCCAGATCGCGCTAAGGCTGTTGAGCTTTTCGAGCGATTCGATGCAGGCGATGTAGTTCTAGTGAAAGCATCAAGAGCAGAGCGCCTTGAGGAGATTGCAGATCAAATCGTTAAGAGTTGGGAAGAGAGAGAAGGAGTGGAACTTTGAGAGGCATATTGATTGCTGGGGCTTTAGCCTTCTTGCTTAGCTTCTTTCTCACACCGTTGTTCATCAAGTTCTTAGCCAGGCGAGGTTATGGCCAACAGATTAGGGATGACGGTCCCAAGACGCATCACGTCAAACGTGGAACTCCGACAATGGGCGGGGCAGTTTTAATTTTCTCGGCGCTATCGGCTTACTTCATTTCGCATTTTGCTACCGGCGTTCCAGTAACGACCTCAGCGCTCTTGGTCATCGGCTTGATTATTGGGTTGGCTGCCGTAGGGTTCTTAGATGATTGGCTTAAAGTAGTTAAGCAGAGGTCGCTCGGGTTGCGTGCGCGTGAGAAGCTCTTTGGCCAAGCGCTTGTCGCCGGTGTCTTTGGATACTTCGCAACTAAGTTCCCAGATGAGGTTGGAAACACTCCGTTATCTCTCTATCTATCAACCGTTAGGGATACGACAATCAAGCTCGGCTTGGTTCTAGTAATTCTCTGGGCGATTCTTCTAGTTCTCGGAACGAGCAATGGCGTGAACTTAACCGATGGTTTGGATGGTCTTGCTACTGGTGCAGCGATTATGTCTTTCTTGGCCTTTGTTCTAATCGGTGTTTGGAAATTTGGCCAGCGTTGCGAGATCGTCGTAACAAATTGCTACAACGCAAGGGATCCGCTGGATATGGCGGTTCTGGCGGCAGCTCTAGCTGGAGCCTGCGCTGGCTTCCTCTGGTGGAACGCCTCGCCAGCACGAATCTTCATGGGTGATACCGGCTCTCTTGCTCTTGGTGGCGCGCTAGCGGGCTTGGCAATGACGCTTCGTACCGAACTTCTCTTGATTCCAATTGGTGGATTATTTGTAATCATCACGCTCTCGGTGATCATTCAAACCACTTACTTCAAAGTCTCAGGCGGAAAACGAGTCTTCAAGATGGCACCACTGCAACATCACTTTGAACTCCTCGGCTGGGGCGAAGTGACAATCGTCATTCGATTCTGGATCATCGCAGGGCTATGCGTAGCCGCTGGTTTGGGACTCTTCTATGCGCAGTGGGTGGTTGCATAACGTGGGTTTCATAGATTCACTGAAGAACGAGAGAGTGCTCGTGATTGGGGCTGGTGTAACCGGAAGCTCCGTAATGAGATTTTTGGAATCTCGTGGCGCCAAAACTCAGCTAGTTGACGAGAAAGAGATAAGTGGCGCAACGACGGACTTTGCAGAGATTGATTTGCAGAACTTTGTTCTCGCGGTTGTCTCTCCTGGTTGGAAGTTAGATCATCCCTGGGTAGAGCGGATTCGCTCTGCGGGAATCGAGTTGATCTCAGAGATCGATCTGGCGTGGAGAGTCAAGAGCGAGTTGAATCCCGCTCAACAGTGGATTGCGCTGACTGGCACGAACGGCAAGACCACGACCGTCCAGATGACCGAGGCGATGTTACTGAGAAGTGGTATCCGCGCTCGCGCATGCGGAAATGTAGGCGACCCAGTAATTGACCTCGTCACTGATAAGGAGATAGATATCCTCGTTCTAGAACTCTCCTCATTTCAACTGAGCTGGAGTAAGGAAGCGAGATTCAAAGCAAGTGGAATTCTAAATATCGCCGATGATCACATTGATTGGCATGGTAGCTTCGAGAGTTACACAGAGGCTAAATTATCTATATCGAAAATGAGCGAGCTATTGATCGCAAACATCGACGATGAAACTCTTGCGACAAAATTAGCGAGTATTCATTCACGGCTCATCACCTATACGCTCGATACTCCTAAGCCACATCAAATAGGACTAGTTGAGAATTTGATTGTCGATCGAGCCTTCGTATCTGGTGACGCCGAAGTTCTCTTCGAACTCGACCAAGTCAAGCCAGCTGTTCCGCATAACGTTTCGAATGCGATGGCCGCTGCCGGGCTCGCGCGATCAGTTGGCGCAGATGCAGGTTCAATAAGTGGGGCCATCTCAGAGTTTCGTTTAGATCATCACAGACTTGAGGTCATTTTGGAAAAAGACGGTGTCGTTTGGATTGATGATTCCAAGGCCACGAATCCTCATGCTGCACTTGCTGCCCTTCGTTCACAGTTACGCTCTGTTTGGATTGCTGGTGGTCTAGCCAAGGGCGCTTCGATGGATCAACTGATAAAGGATGGCGCTAGTCGAATCAAGTTTGCGATTCTCATCGGGACCGACGCGCGTCTAATTGAAGATGCGCTTAGAGAACATGCCCCTCTGGTTGAATACCAAATCATCGACCAATCACTTAAGGGGAGAGAGCTGATGTTGGAAGTCGTGAGAGTTGCTCGCTCCAAGGCGCTACCGGGCGAGTCGGTTCTCCTTGCTCCTGCGTGTGCATCAATGGATCAATTTAAGAACTACGGCGAACGTGGCGATCTCTTTGCATCGGCCGTCAAGGAGCTCGTAGATGGCAAGTAAGACTTCACTTTTCTCAAGGCCAGCCTCGGCCTATTTTTTAATTCTTGGCTCAGTCTCAATTCTCTCTGCACTTGGAATCGTCATGGTCTTGAGCGCATCCTCAGTTAAGGCGTTAAATGAATCTGGCAACTCTTTCGCAATCGTCTTTCGCCAAGCGATCTTCTTAGCTCTTTCGATTCTCGTTACCTGGCTAGCGATGCACTTGAAAGAGAGCCTTTGGAAGCCCCAGGCACGCCTCGCCCTTATCTTTTCTGCGATCTTCCTAACCCTTCCGCAGATTCCAGGCTTAGGAAAGACGGTAGGCGGTAACACCAACTGGATTCAAATCGGAAGTCTCTCTATTCAACCCAGTGAGTTTGCAAAACTTGGCTTGATTCTCTGGTGCGCATTACGTCTTCGGATACATGATCAACGCATGTCTGAGAGTGGAGTCAGTAATCCGCTCCCACTAGTAGCTCCCGGAATCGCGATAGTGCTCGCACTTGTTATGTGGGGCAATGATCTGGGAACTGCAGCTGTAATAGCTGGAATCGTCGGCGGAATGCTCTTCATAGCTGGAATGCAAGCTCGCTTCTTTGCAACTCTCTTTGCGCTAGGGATAGTCGCACTTGCTGGTTTTGTGTTGACTAGCCCAAATCGCTTAAGTCGCTTCTCTGCATTCTGGGATCCCTTTTCAGAGGAGAACTACAAGAGCGCCGGCTGGCAACAGGCTCATAGCATTATGGGTCTCGCCTCAGGTGGACCCCTAGGTACGGGGTTGGGATCCAGCAAACAGAAATGGGGAAACCTTCCTGAGGCTCATACGGATTTCATCTTCGCGGTAATTGGTGAAGAGCTGGGATTGCTGGGCACGTTAGCAGTATTGGTTCTGTATGCAATTCTGATTCTAGGAATCTTCAGAGTGGCCCTAAGGGCGCGGAATAGCTTTGATAGATATGTAACCGCAGGTATTGGTTGTTGGATCGCCGTTCAAGTAATCATGAATATCGGTACCGTTATAAGCGTAATGCCTGTGGTTGGAGTGACCCTTCCATTCATCTCCTACGGTGGCTCATCATTGTTAGCGACCTTCATCGCAATTGGTTACGTACTTGGTGTTTTGCGCCGCGATCCAGAGATTGCCGAAGAGTTGCGGGCGCGGAGAACCGCTAAGAGCGCGAGAGGATAGATCGGTGACGAAACGGATCGTCCTCGCCGGGGGAGGAACTGCAGGACATATCGAACCGGCGCTAGCGGTAGCGGATGCGTTAAAGCGATTAGATCCAACGCTGGAAATTGAATTTATTGGAACCGCCTCTGGGCTAGAGAGCCTCTTAGTTCCGCAACGGGGATATCGTCTGCGGACTATTCCTAAGGTCGCTCTTCCACGTAAGTTCGCGATGACATCCCTACTCTTTCCCTTAGCAATCTTCAAAAGCGTCTACGCAGCGCGCAGAATTCTTATGGGCGCAGATTCACTAATTGGCTTTGGTGGGTATGTCAGCGCTTCAGCCTACTTGGGTGCAAAACTAGCTCGCGTTCCGATCGCTATCCACGAGGCAAATGCCAAACCAGGTTGGGCCAATCGCTTAGGACGACACTTTGCGAAGCTGGTAGCTGTAAATTTCGAAGAGGTTAGAGTGGACTGGGCTGGCTCAATATTGACTGGCATGCCAATTAGAAGTGCGATATCTGAGTTGGCCAAACTCTCTGATCTAGAGCGAGAGAAGTTCCGCGAACTTAATGCAAAGAGTTTAGGTCTAGATCCGGCGCGACCAATCATCTCTATCTTTGGTGGATCACAGGGATCGTTACAGATCAATAATGCGGTTCGCGACTACTTAGCAAAGAGAGTTTTAGGCGCTTCTAATCGATTTCAGATTGTTCACGCGGTCGGCATAAATAATCCGCTTCCTCAACCAGAGAGCGATTATCTTCCCATGGCTTACTTCCACGATATGGCTGCTATCTATGGAATATCCGATCTCCTGATTACCCGAAGTGGCGCCGTGACTTGTTCTGAGTTGATGACGGCTGCTCGATTCGCGATTCTTGTACCACTCGCACACGGGAATGGGGAGCAGGTAGATAACGCACAGGCACTGGTCGATCAAGGTCGAGCCGTTCTCATCAAGAATGAGAATTTCACCGGAACGTGGCTCCAGGAAAACCTGGAGCGGATCATTGCTATCGCTGAAGATAAAGCATTGAGTTCTGCCGAACTCCACTTAAAAGCTGCTGATCGAATCGCAACCCTGGTCCTAGATTTGATCCTTACTGAGAGTAGGGGTCGTAACTGATGGAATGGCGGGGCTTAAGGGTCCACTTCATAGGGATTGGTGGCTCAGGAATGAGCGGTATCGCCAAGGTCATGGCTGCTCGTGGCGCCATCGTCTCAGGCAGTGATATTCAGGACTCGGGCACTCTTGATGCCTTAAGAACAATCGGAATACAGGTCTTTGTAGGTCATTCGCCATCTCACGTTGAGGGCGCCGATCTAATCGTTCGATCTAGCGCGATCGGTGAAGATAATTCAGAACTCTCCGCTGCGCTCGCTTCAGGTAAGACACTACTTGGTAGAGCGGAGGCACTTAGTCGACTATTGATCGATAAACGTTCTGTAGCAGTCGCCGGAACTCACGGAAAAACCACGACTACTTCAATGTTAACGGTCGCCCTACAGAGCTGCGGCCTTGATCCCTCTTTTGCAATCGGCGCCTCTATTCGTAACTCTGGAACTAATGCCCATAGTGGGTCAGGAGATATCTTTGTTGTTGAAGCAGATGAATCTGATGGCTCATTTACTTCTTATAAACCCGCGGGTGCAATAATCACCAATATCGAATTGGATCACGTAGATAACTTCAAGGATATAGAGAGCATCGATAAGTTATTCGAAGACTTTGTTGGAACTATCTCATCGACTCTAGTCGCATGCAGCGACGATCCGGGCGTGAAGAGATTGCTAGGCAAGATAACCAGCGAGCGAGAAGTTGGCGAGAACTTGCAAGTCATCACTTATGGAAGTGAAGGTGATCCTGATCTTCTAGTTGATCGCATCTATCTAGGGCCTCGCGAGAGCAGAGGTAGGTTGGTCTTTCGCGGACGCGTCTGGGGTGAACTCGCTTTGGCGATCCCGGGTCGCCACAACTTGCTTAATGCCGCTGCCGCTGTAGCGATGGGAGAGCGCTTAGGAGCACCAATTGCTCAACTTCTTTCAGGGCTTGCGAAATTCACAGGCGCCCGGCGCCGCTTCGAGATCCGAGGTGCGGTAAATGGGATTACAGTCGTAGATGATTACGGGCATCATCCAACCGAAATCAAAGCAACGCTCGAAACCGCTCGGAACTTTGTCGGCGCAGGAAAGGTCTATGTGGTCTTCCAGCCACATAGATTCTCTAGAACCAGGGCTTTTGCAGAAGATTTTGCAATTGAGCTTTCGAAAGCAGATCACACCTATCTTCTAGAGGTTTATCCAGCAGGGGAGAGTCCTATAAGTGGAGTCAGCTCTCTATCTATCTCTTCCAAGATGCCCAAGGAATTAGTTACCTATGAACCCTCGATGCCGGAGGTCATCTCTAAAGTAGTAGAGGTCGCTTCTCCAGGTGATCTGATACTGACTCTAGGTGCTGGAGATGTCAGCTCCCTTGCACCCTTGATCGTTGAGAATCTCTAGAAGTCTCTAAATGAAGCGAATTCTTCCTCTCGTAGCAATTTCAGTTATCTCTGGACTCGCATATTTACTTGGCTGGTCAAGTATTTTTCCCGTTAAGAAGATCGAAATAGCCGAAAGTGATAAGACGATAGTTCAAGAATTGCGCGCAAGATTGAATCAATCTCCAACTCCAATAGTGATTGGCGATCCGATTGCGCGAGTTGATAAACGAGAGATTACGAGTCGACTAAGGACATTGATTTGGGTCGAAGATGTAGAGGTAAAGAGAAATTTCCTCTCCGGTGAAGTCAGCATCTCAGTCGAGCCCCGCTCTGCCATCGCTCAGCTTGACTCTCGTTGGAGCGCAAACCCCAACGATCTAGGTTTTCTCGGATCAAATCTAGAGTTCTTCTTTGTCCCCCGAAGCGAGGTAGCAAAGGCGGCAAGGTCTGGCGACGCCGACTGGCTAGCGCTGCCAAAACTCGCCTTGGGCTCATCTGAGCCCCTCCTAATCAAAGATGTGGCGAGGTTGATGGAAGCGATTACGGAAAGCGGGTCTAAAGTAAGAAGCGTTACCGCCCCAAACCGAGAGTCGATAAAGGCAACGATGATCTACAGTGAGCGGGAATTGGATATTTCTTGGGGAAGTGTCAACGAATTGGAGCTCAAATTTGAAGTCTTAGGGCGACTTCTAGAGTTGAAAGCTAATCGAAATGTGAAAGTGATTGATTTATCTTCACCGCTTTCGCCAATAGTTTCGAATAATCAATAATCGCCAAGTAAGAAAATGAATTGGTAAATCTCTCGTGTCGGTGTTTGCTACCTACTAGGTACCCGCCTACTTTTGCGCGCACACTTTGGGGAAACCCTAAGTCTAAAGTTGAGAATTAGGGTTAAAAGAGAGGCGTATCGTGGCAACACCACAGAACTATTTAGCAGTAATCAAAGTTGTTGGAATTGGTGGCGGTGGAGTTAATGCTGTCAATCGAATGATTGACGCAGGACTCAAAGGAGTCGAATTCATCGCAATCAATACCGATGCGCAAGCTCTTCTAATGAGTGATGCAGATGTGAAACTCGATATCGGAAGAAAGTTAACTCGCGGACTCGGCGCTGGCGCGAATCCAGAGATTGGAAAGCAAGCTGCGATTGATCACACCGAAGAGATTGAAGAAGTATTGCGCGGATCAGATATGGTCTTCGTAACCGCCGGAGAAGGTGGCGGAACCGGAACCGGTGGCGCTCCCGTTATCGCCAAGATTGCAAAGAGTCTAGGAGCACTGACTGTCGGCGTTGTCACTCGCCCCTTTAGTTTTGAAGGAAAACGTAGATCCACACAAGCAGAACATGGAATCGAAGAGTTAAGAAAAGAAGTCGATACATTAATCGTTATTCCAAATGATCGATTGCTCTCGATTTCAGATCGTTCAATCTCGGCTCCTGAAGCATTTAAGACAGCTGATCAAGTCTTGTTATCTGGCGTACAAGGCATCACCGACCTAATCACGACGCCTGGTCTGATAAACCTTGATTTCGCAGATGTGAAGAGCGTTATGGATGGCGCTGGTTCGGCTCTGATGGGAATTGGTTCGGCACGTGGTGAAGCAAGAGCTACTCGGGCGGCCGAACTTGCGATTTCCTCACCATTACTAGAGGCCTCAATCGAAGGCGCTCATGGTGTTCTTCTCTCCATCGCCGGTGGTTCTGATATGGGACTATTCGAGATCAGCGAAGCGGCGGAGCTCGTAGCTAAGAGCGCGCATCCTGATGCAAACATTATTTTTGGAACAGTCATCGACGACTCTCTGGGCGATGAAGTTCGAGTAACGGTAATCGCAGCCGGCTTCGATGGCGGCGCCCCAAAGAGATTATCGGTTCCGGTTATCTCAACCGCTGGCCTTAATGGTCAGGCCGATCCGATTCCTGCGAACGATCCAATTCAAGTTGCCATGGATGCTCCTGCTCAAACTCCGAAGCGGCGGATAACTTTCGAGGAGTTAGTCTCTGAGGACGATATAGACGTCCCAGATTTCATGAAGTAGATCCGCATATTCGAGATGGCCAAAACACTCTTTACATCTCGAATGGGTGGGGTTAGTTCAAGTCCATACGATTCGCTAAATCTTGCTATCCATGTAGGCGATGATCCAGAAGATGTAGAGAAGAATCGCGAGATTCTTGGGTCCTTGATTGGAATTCCACGAGAGCAAATCTTCTTCATGAATCAGGTTCACGGTAATGAAGTATCAATAATCGAGAGGGACTCCAATCCCAACTTTGCACCATCAGTAGATGCTCTTTTCACAACCGAGCCCAATTTTGCCCTCGTAACTCTCATCGCTGATTGCACACCGCTTCTGTTGAAGTCGGATAGAGCGGTAGCAGCTGTTCATGTAGGTCGAAGAGGACTTGTCGCAGAAGTCTTTGAGGCAACCTTGAAGGTGTTCAATGATCATGGAGTTACTAATGCTGAGATCTCTGGAGAGATTGGCCCCTCAATCTGTCGTGATTGCTATGAAGTTGATCTAGCTACCTACCGAGAAGTTGTCTCTTCAAATCCGGAATCTGCCACAGATGAAAAGCGACGATGTCTAGATGTTGCCGGTGGGCTACAAGCACGGCTGAGAAACGCCGGTGTCAGATATCTAGCCACTGACTTATGTGTAAGTCACACACCCGGCTATTTTTCTTATCGTCGAGATGGAGCAACTGGAAGACAGGCAGGAGTAGTTTGGTTGTGAGCGAAATTAGTCCTGGAGAGTTGAGAGTTAAAGAGATCTCCTCCGCCCTAAAAAAGGTCAGAACCGATATCCCCGATACCGCTACCCTGATTGTGGTGACAAAGACCTTTCCGGTAAGTGATGTCGAGATTCTTTACCAATTAGGCGAACGGAACTTTGGCGAGAATCGTGACGAGGAAGGCAGAGAGAAGTCAGCTGTATTGCCTGAAGATTCGATCTGGCACTTTCAAGGAAATCTCCAGAGCAACAAGATTCGATCGATAGTATCTTGGGCAGATTTCATCCACTCGCTGGATAATGAATCGCACGCTCAGAAAATAGATGAAGCGGCGCGCACTCTGGGGAAAAGTCAGAAGGTATTTCTTCAGGTAAACCTAGATCTAGGGGAGAGAAATGAGAAGCGCAGTGGTATTGATCCGAGCGAATTCGATCGTTTCTCCGAGATGCTCCTTGGCTTTAATTCAATCGAATTAGTCGGAGTAATGGGAGTCGCGCCACTCGGAGAGGATCCGGCGCCGGGATTCGAGCTTCTCTACGAGCTCTCTTTAAGGCTTCGGATAAAAAAGTCAGACGCGGCCTTCATTTCGGCTGGAATGAGTGGGGATTACCCCGTCGCACTTAGATTTGGAGCGACACATATCAGGATTGGAAGTTCAATCCTCGGTTCAAGATAGCCAGAACCCTAAAATTCCCCTATGGCTAATGCACTTAGAAGAATGACTAATTACCTTGGTCTGACCGAAGATGATGGATCCGTTGCGCCTGCCCCGACTCGTGCACTTAACCCGGTAGTCAAGACCCAGGCTCCTAGCGTTCGATCCCCGAAGTTAAGCGTTGCACCTGTAGTGGAAGCACAACCTGTGCTCCCATCTATGGATCGCATCGTCACTATCACTCCACGTTTCTATAGCGAGGCTCGCGCAATTGGCGAGTACTACCGTGAAGGAAATCCAGTCATCATGAACCTAAGCGATATGGAAGAGTCGGAGAGAAAGCGTCTAATTGATTTCGCCTCTGGGCTTGTCTTTGGTCACGCTGGAACTATCGAACGAGTGACATCTAAAGTTTTTCTTCTCACCCCGCCAAATGTAATTGTTAGCGGAGAAGAGAAGAGCGCTGCTGCGCAAGCAAGCTTCTTCAATCAGAGCTGAGCACCTTGCTTAATTTCACTTCCTGGATAATTTTCGCTCTCAATATTTTCTTATTGGTTCTCTTTGCGCGATTAGTCCTTGATTATGTTCGCCTCTTTAGACCAAGTTGGCGGCCTCGCGGAATTCTGATGCCGCTTGCTGAGATGATTTATATCCTTACCGATAAGCCACTCGCGTTCGTGCGTCGCTTCATCCCGCCACTTCGCTTAGGCCCAGTAGCCTTGGATCTCTCCTTCATAGTTCTCTTCTTCGGAATCCAAGTATTGATTGGAATCTTGCGCTAGTTAAATCAAAGCCTAGACTTTAGGTATGGAGCGTTCCCATGCCAAAGCCCTGGATGATCAAGATCCGTTACGCGAGTTCAAGAAGCGTTTCGTCATAACCGATCCTGACACTTGTTATTTGGATGGCAACTCACTCGGCCGCCTGCCACACGAAACCGTAAAGGCTATAAATGACTTTCTCCATGATGAGTGGGGCAGGGAAGTAGTTGTTGGATGGGGCCACTGGATAGATGAAGCTCAGAACTCGGGAAACCTGATCGGTAGATCCGCTTTAGGAGCAGCGCCTGGTCAGGTCCTCGCTTGCGATACGACCAGCGTAAATATCTATCAACTCGCATCCGCGGCGATAAAGGCCCGGCCAGGCAGGAAAACCATCATCACCGATGCTGCGAATTTCCCAACAGATCGTTACATCCTTCAAGGGCTAGCGACCTCTCATGGACTCAATCTGATAACAATCGATAATGAAGATACAAAAGTCTCCGAAAACGAATTGATCACCCCAGAACTTCTAGAAAAGTACATGAGTGAAGATGTTGCGCTGGTTAGCCTGCAAGTCATCCAATATCGATCTGGAGCAAGGCAGGATGTTCGAGCGCTGACAGAGCTAATCCACAAATATGGCGCGCTCTCGCTATGGGATGCTGCCCATGCGATTGGTTCGATAAAGCTTGAGTTGGATAGCGATGGCGTTGATCTAGCCGTTGGTTGCACCTATAAATACGGAAACTCAGGTCCCGGCGCACCGGCTTGGCTTTACGTAAATAAGCGAATCCAAGATCATCTCCAGGTCGCGATACAAGGCTGGTTTGCACAGCGCGATCAATTCGCAATGGGGCCCCTCTTCGAGAAGGATAAGTCGATTCGAGGATTTCAGATTGCTAGCCCATCGATAATCGGACTTCGTTGCATAAATACCGCCTTCAAAATGATTGAGGAGGCAGGTATAGATCAAATCGAGAAGAAGTGTGCTGTTGGAACCACTTTGATGGTTGAGCTATTTGAGAGTTGGCTACAACCACTAGGTTTCTCATTGGTTACCCCAAAGTCGCCGGAGAGACGCGGCGGACATATAACAATCGCGCACCCAGATGCAGAACGGATATCTATCGCACTTCGCAAATATGCCAACACCGTGGCGGATTACCGAACGCCTAACTCCATTCGCCTCGCGATCTCGCCGTTGGCAACGTCTTACACTGAGGTTTTTGATGGATTTGCAAGGATTAGAGATCTTGTATCAACTAGGCAATACGAGAAGGTCTCCGTCGGAGAGTCCCGAGTAACGTGAGCCACGATCAAGCGCTGAATTACAACAACTATCTTAAGGTTGACGAGCTGCTCTCACTGCAACAGCCCCTATCGGATGGACCTGAGCATGACGAGCTTTTATTCATAGTAATCCATCAGACTTATGAGCTCTGGTTCAAAGAATTGATCCATGAGTTTGCAGCAGCCCAGGTTTCTCTCGAAGCGGGCGATACTCATAGAGCGCTCTCAATTCTCGGACGAATTAGAACGATACTGAAGATCTGCGTCGCCCAAATCGACATCTTGGAGACTATGACGCCGCTGCAATTCAATTCATTTAGAAGTCGATTAGGCGAGTCAAGTGGATTCCAATCTGCGCAATTTAGAGAGGTTGAAGCAATCCTCGGAAGAAGGGATAAGAGGGCTGCTGCGCATTTATTGCCCAAAGATAGAGAGCGAGTGGAGCACTGGATGTCTGTTAGATCGCTCTGGGATTCTGTTCTGCATTACATTGTTTCGCGCGGTTATGAGATTCCGGAAGAGATTTTGAATCGCGATGTAAAACTTTCCTATCAATCTCATCCCCAGGTGCTCAAAGTTCTCATCGAAATACATAAGAAGGACCCCGAGGCTGGCCTAGTCTTCGAAAGATTAGTTGATATCGATGAAGGGCTACAAGAGTGGCGATATCGACATGTAAAGATGGTGGAGCGAACGATCGGGCGCAAGACAGGGACTGGTGGTTCTGCCGGCGCCGATTACCTCCGGCAGACGCTCTTCACTCCAATCTTCTCCGATCTATGGGAGATACGAAACAACTTCTAGTTTCGCTTCAACTTAAGCGCAAGTCCCAATTCATCATTACCCAATGCCAGAGAGCTCTCTCTCACAAAGGCTGTCGCGAGAACCTCTTCTGAGATGTGCTCAGCTGCTTCCATTATTGCTCCAGAGACATCCTCATTCGCATTCCAATGAACTTCGATTCGATCGCTAACGTCGAATCCAGATTCCTTTCGCGCATCTTGAATTGCCCGAATAGCCTCACGAACTACGCCTTTGGCTATCAATCGCGCATCCAATGCCAGGTCAAGAGCAACGCTTTCTCCGGAGTGAGAAGCAACTGACCAACCAGAGCGTGGAGTTTCTGTGATTACAAGGTCTTCCTCAGTTAGGTCCGCCTTGCCACCACTGTAGTCGACCTGAACTGAGCCATTACTTCTAACTTTAGATACGAGATCAGCGGCATCTAACTTTGCAAGCGTCTTGGCAATTTCCTGTACTGCTCCACCGAATTTGCTTCCCAGTGAACGGAAATTCGCCTTGATCGAGATATCAACCAAGTCTGGAGCGCTAGAGAGATCATCAAGTTGCTCTACATTCAACTCATCTGCGATCTGCTCCTTTAGCTCTGCGGCGAGGTTCTTCCAACCGCTTGCTGCGATGAGAGCACGAGATAGAGGTTGTCTTATCTTTACCTGAGATTGAGCACGTGCAGCTCTACCAAGTTCGACTAAGCGTCTAGCAAGGGCCACATCTTCAGATAGTTTCAAATCGATAGCTTCGCCATTTGCTTTCGGAAAGTCGGCTAAGTGAACGGAGAGAGAGGAGCTTGGGGTTACTTTTCGAATTAAGACTTGCCAAACTTGTTCGGTGATAAATGGCACCATCGGAGCCATGAGCAAGGTGACTGTCTCGATACATTCATGGAGAGTTGCGAGGGCTGTGCTCTCACCGTCCCAGAATCTTCTGCGAGAGCGTCTTACATACCAATTCGACAAATCATCAACGAATTTTGCGATAGCTGTCCCAGCTTTTTGCGAGTCGAAATCCGCGTAGGCGTGGTCTACCGTCTCAACTAGCTGGTTCAACTCGCTCAAAATCCAGCGATCCATCATCGGTCGCTCAACGATCGGAGTCACATCACCGGGAATGTAATCTGATGCCGATGCATAAAGCGCTAGGAAAGAGACCGTATTCCAATAGGTAAGTAGGGTCTTTCTAACAACCTCAGAGATGATGTCGTGACCAACTCTTCTAGCGCTCCACGGCGAGCCAGATGCAAGCATGTACCAACGCACTGCGTCAGCGCCATGTCTATCCATTAACGGCATCGGCTCAAGGACATTACCGAGATGCTTACTCATCTTTCGGCCATCTTTATCAAGGATGTGACCGAGACAGAGAACGGTCTTGTAGGAAGATTGATCAAAGACCAGCGTTCCGATGGCCATCAAGGTGTAGAACCAACCTCGCGTCTGATCAATCGCCTCACAGATGAAGTCAGCTGGGTAGGCCTTCGCGAAATTATCTTTTGAGCCTGCCTTATGAGGAAAGCCCCATTGTGCGAATGGCATCGCGCCAGAGTCGTACCAGCAGTCGATCACTTCTGGAGTGCGTGTCATTACCTTTGAGCATTTGTCGCACGGAAAAGTGATCTCATCTACATAAGGTCGATGAAGTTCCAAATCATCGAGATTCCTGCCTGCCAATCTTGCTAGCTCACTCTTTGAAGCAAGAGCTACTTCATGCCCCTCTTCACACTTCCAGATAGGTAGAGGAGTTCCCCAATAGCGATTTCGTGAGAGCGCCCAATCGATATTGTTATTTAGCCAATCTCCATATCTGCCAGTCTTGATTGTTTCAGGGTGCCAATCGGTCGATTCATTCTCGCGGAGAAGTGCTTCCTTTATCTTGGTTGTCCTGATGTACCAGGATGGTTGCGCGTAGTAGATAAGGGGAGTGTGGCATCGCCAGCAATGAGGATATGAATGTTGGAAGGTCTGGTGGCGAAAGAGCGCCCCACTCTCTTTTAAGCTCTTGATAAGTATTTTGTCTGCATCCTTAAAGAACTTTCCTCCGACCAAATCAACCTCATCCAAGAAGTTTCCATTGGGGGCGACGGGATTTACTACAGGTAGCTCATAACGCTTACAGGTAGCTAGGTCATCTGCGCCAAAGGCAGGTGCTTGATGTACTAGACCCGTTCCATCCTCGGTAGTGACATAGTCTGCAAGGAGTACGAAGTGGGCATCGGGGATTTCGACCAGTTCAAATGGTCTCTTGTAACTGATGCGCTCGAGTTCGCGACCAGTTAGTCGCTTCAACTCCACAAAACCAGGAGAGACTTTCTCTGCAAGTGGTTCGGCGACTACAAGAACTTCCTCTTTCTCATCATTGTTGGTCTTAATCACCAAGTAAGTGACGTCAGGATTTACCGCTATTGCCGTATTTGATACCAAGGTCCAAGGCGTGGTTGTCCAAACAAGGAGACTTGCATTCAATTGAGCCAATTCACCACTAGTGATTGGGAAGCGTACATATACCGAGGGATCGGTCACGGTTTCATAACCTTGGGCCAATTCATGATCAGATAGCCCGGTTCCACAGCGTGGACAGTATGGAGCTACGCGATGATCTTGTACCAATAATCCCTTCTTATGTATCTCAGCTAGTGACCACCAGACGCTCTCGATGTATTCATTCGACATCGTCCAATAAGCTTCATCAAAATCGACCCAGAATCCCATGCGCTCTGTCATCTCTGTAAATGCGCTTACGTGGCGCTGGACAGATTCGCGGCACTTTTCATTGAACTTCGCGATGCCATATTTCTCGATATCGCCTTTGCCAGAGAAACCCAATTCCTTCTCAACTGCGATCTCTACTGGAAGGCCATGGCAATCCCAACCTGCTTTCCGGATCACATACTTGCCTTTCATGGTGTGATAACGCGGAAAGACATCTTTAAAGACTCTTGCCTCAATGTGATGGGTACCAGGCATTCCATTCGCAGTTGGCGGACCTTCATAGAATGTCCATGACTCACCGCCCGCACGCGCCGCAAGGCTCTTATGGAAAATCTCTTGTGTATTCCAAAAGGAGAGGATCTCTCGTTCAACTTTTGGGAGATCGATTTGAGGACTCAGCGCCTCATACGGTGACTTAGAAATGCTCATCCCTTTCCAAAAGAACCAGCCGTTTTGACTGATCAAGTTCTTTGGAGGGGCGATCTTTCAACCGCGGTACCACCCGCCTTATCTACCTAGCGGTAGATCACTTCGTGACCTTGTGGTTGGTTCTACGTGTGCCAATTGGCACATTTCTTCCAACTCGCTCTTGGGTGATTGCCCAGTCATTGCGAATCTTTACAAGGCGTCTTGCGACTGGAGAATTTTAGCCCATCAAGATAGCCCAACAAGTGAGCCCAATTTCATGTGGCGAGTGGCATTTGTACCTAATAACCCCTAGCCTTCGGCGCTGTGCCGATAAAGAAGAAACTTGCGAAAGCCGTAGCTAAATTCAAGAAGGCTCCGGCCAAGAAAGTTGCACCAAAAAAGAGTCCGGCCAATAAGGCCGTGAAGAAGGCTGTGAAGAAAACGCCAGCTAAAAAGGCACCAGCCAAAAAGGCGCCAGCAAAGAAGGCTCCAGCTAAGAAAGTTGCAGCTAAGCCAACTGCTGCAAAGAAGATTCCACCCAAGAAACCTCAGGCAGAAATAATAAAAGGACAGCACAAGACTGCACTAACAAGTAGTACTGCCAAGGGTGCAACAACAATCTCCGTTTACAAGCCAGAAGTTGAAGCTAGCGATGTGGTTGTTGTTGAAGAGAAGAGATTAGTTCTACCCCCTCCAATCCGTAAACCAAAGCCAGGTAAAAAGCCAGCCCCATTAAAGCCAATCAAGGCTGCGCCCGCGCCGTTAATCGTCAACGAAGGCGCAGAAAACTGGACTGCAGCAGAATTGAAATCCATAAGAAGCGAGTTGGCTAAAGACTTAGTGCGCTTAAAGAAAGAATTGGAAGAAGTTGAAAGCGAGATGGATGCGTTGATAGAAGCCTCTGGCGTAGGAGCTGGAGACGATCAAGCGGATGCTGGAGCGAAGACTTTTGAGCGCGAGCATGAGATGTCACTTGTCTACAACGCGCGTGACATGGTCCTCCAAACCGAACGCGCTCTAGAGAGAATCGACACTAAGACTTATGGTCGTTGTGAAGATTGTGGAAATCCAATCGGTAAGGCAAGGCTCCAAGTATTCCCGCGTGCAACGCTCTGCATGTTATGCAAACAGAAGGAAGAGCGCCGCTGAAGTCGTCCCGTGCTGATCGCGCGCGACGACTATTTATTGCATTTGCTATCTCCGTCTTTGCCCTCGACTTAGCAACCAAGAACTGGGCAGAGTCTTACCTGCAGTATCGAGAGCCACTTCGAGTAATCGGTGAATTCTTGCAATTGAGTTATTCCACAAATTCTGGAGCCGCTTTCAGTCTGTTCACGGAGGCAACGCTCTTACTCTCCTCGCTCAAATTGGCGGTCATGGGTTTCATCATTTTCTACGTACGCAACCTTTCAAATCCACTCTGGGGAGCAGCCTTGGGCTCGCTTTTAGGCGGTGTAGTCGGAAATCTTTATGACCGGGCAGTTCGACCACCTGGGATATGGCGCGGAGAAGTGATTGATTGGATAGTTCTTCCGAATTGGCCGACCTTCAACATCGCAGATAGCGCCATAGTTTGCGCTGGCATCGCCATGACTATTCTGACGATGCGAAATATCCAGCCCAAAGAGCCGAGAGAGAATTCGGGCGGGGGATCAATATGAGTGAGTTGATATGAGTAAGTTGATATGAGCACTAGAGAGAAGAGAACACTGCTCGTTGACGAGACCCTTGAAGGCGAGCGCGTCGACGTGGCGCTTTCAGGTTTGCTTGGACTTTCAAGAAGCGCTGTTGCTGATCTTTTGAATGCTGGCGATGTGCTTCAAGGAAAGAAGCCACTTGGTAAATCAGATCGCGTTAAAGCTGGCGATCGGATTCAAGTATTAATGCCAGCAGAGATCGATCCACTCGACTTTACAAGAATTGTCAGCGAAGAACTCGATGTTGTTTACGACGATGCCGATGTGGTTGTGGTCAATAAGCCGGTAGGAGTTGCTGCCCACCCGAGTCCAGGTTGGCAAGGACCAACAGTTCTGGGAGACCTAATCTCACGAGGCTATCGAATTTCTACCTCGGGCTCGGAGGAGAGAAAGGGAATAGTTCAGCGACTTGATGTCGGAACGACCGGTTTGATGGTTGTAGCGAAACACGAAGACTCTTATATTGCTCTCAAAAATCAATTTAGAGAACGAACCGTCTCAAAGGTCTATCACGCATTAGTCCAAGGACATATGGATCCATCGGAAGGAAGTATTGATGCACCGATTGGTCGTCATCCGAAGGAAGATTATCGATTTGCAGTTGTCGCGGACGGTAAACCGAGTCTTACTCATTTCTCTTTGATCGAGTACTTACCAGGCGCATCACTTCTCAAAGTAGAACTTGAGACTGGAAGAACCCACCAGATAAGAGTTCACTTCAGCGCACTTCGCCACCCGCTCGTCGGAGATCTCGCCTACGGGTCAGACCCGGTGCTGGCGGCTCGGCTTGAGTTGAAGAGACCTTGGTTACATGCAATTGAACTCTCTTTTGATCAACCCTCTACAGGTGAGCGGATTACGCTTAAAAGTCATTATCCCGACGACCTGAAACGCGCCTTACAGATACTCGGCTCCCAGTCGTAGCGAGGGAGTAATCTCGCCGACCGTGAGCAAGGACTTCGTACACCTTCATGTCCATACCGAGTACTCGATGCTCGATGGCGCAGCGCGAATAGATGAACTCGCGCAAGAAGTCGCGCGCCAAGGAAGTCCGGCGATTGCAATCACGGATCATGGCCATGTCTTTGGAGCATTTGATTTCTACAAGAGCATGAAGTCAGTCGGCGTAAAGCCCATCATCGGCATAGAGGCATATGTCGCGCCAGAATCTCGACTAGATAAACGTCGAGTGAAGTGGGCTGAAGGCGGAGAAGATGATGTATCCGCCGGTGGCGCATACACGCACATGACGATCTGGGCTGAAAATAATGAGGGCCTATCAAATCTCTTCAAATTAGCTTCGCTCGCATCTTTGGAAGGCTTCTACTACAAGCCGAGAATGGATCGCGAGCTTCTAGCTAAGTACTCATCCGGCTTAATTGCAACATCAGGTTGTGTCGCCGGAGAAATCCAAACAAGACTTCGTATGGGTGCCTATGAAGAGGCTAGAAGCGCTGCTGCTACTTATCGCGAGATATTTGGCCCGGACAATTTCTACATAGAGTTGATGGATCATGATCTAGAGATAGAGAATCGCGTTAAATCTGATCTACTACGTTTGGCCAAAGAACTCGGACTGCCTCTCTTGGCCACGAACGATCTTCACTACACCTATGCAGAAGATGCGAAGCATCACGAGGCTCTGCTAGCTGTCCAATCAGGAAGCACTCTCTCGGATCCAAAACGCTTTAAATTCGATAGCTCTGAGTTCTATTTGAAGGATGCAGCCACGATGCGCCGGCTATTTAAGGACCTGGAGAGCGCTTGCGACAACACTTTAGTTATCGCTGAGCGATGCAATGTAACGCTTCGCGAGAATGAAAATCTTCTCCCAAAATTCCCGGTTCCCGAGGGTGAAGATGAGAATTCATGGCTTGTAAAGCAAGCTCGAGTTGGCCTCGCTAATAAATTCCCTGATGGAGCAACTAAGGAACATCAAGATCGCCTCGAGTATGAACTTGGCGTAATGACGAAGATGGGTTTTGCCGGATACTTCCTTGTAGTTTCAGATCTCGTTGCACATGCGAAGTCAGTGGGAATTCGCGTTGGACCTGGTCGAGGTTCAGCGGCTGGTTCTCTAGTTTCATATTGCTTAGGAATAACAGCATTAGATCCAATCAAACACGGGTTGCTCTTCGAGCGCTTCTTGAATCCAGATCGAATCTCAATGCCGGATATTGATCTAGATTTCGATGAAAGACGACGGGGCGAGATGATCCGCTATGCGATCGATAAATATGGTGAGGATCGAGTCGCTCAAATCATTACCTACAACACGATTAAGTCTAAGCAATCTATAAAGGATGCGAGCCGAGTACTGGGCTACCCCTTTGCAATCGGAGATCGCCTAACGAAGGCGCTGCCGCCGCCGATTATGGGTAAAGACATCTCACTAAGTGGCGTATTCGATAAAGATCACGAGAGATACCAAGAAGCCCAGGAATTCCGCAGCATCTACGAAGAAGATCAAGAAGCAAAGACGATCGTAGATACAGCGAGAGGACTAGAGGGATTGAAACGCCAATGGGGCGTGCACGCAGCAGGCGTAATCCTCAGCCGAGATCCACTTCTAGATGTAATTCCGATTCAGCGCCGGGAGGCTGATGGCGCAATCATCACCCAGTTCGACATGGTCGCATGTGAAGCAACCGGCCTCTTGAAGATGGACTTCCTAGGTCTACGCAATCTCTCAGTCCTTGATGACTGTCTATTAAATATTGAGAAGAATAGAAATGAGAGAGTGGTCCTGGAGGACCTGCCACTGGCGGATAAGAAGACCTTCGAGCTTCTGTCTCGTGGTGAGACGCTCGGTGTCTTTCAGCTAGATAGCGCTCCGATACGAGCGCTTCTTCGATCCATGAACCCTGACTCCTTTGAAGATATCTCAGCTGTAATCGCACTTTATCGTCCCGGGCCTATGGGGGTTAATGCTCATAATGATTACGCCGACCGAAAGAACAAGCGGAAACGAATCGAGCCGATCCATCCCGAATTATCTGAGCCACTGAAAGAAATCCTTGATGACACCTATGGATTGATTGTCTATCAGGAACAAGTCATGGCGATCGCCCAGAAAGTAGCTGGCTTCTCTCTAGCTCGCGCGGATCTATTGCGCAAGGCCATGGGTAAGAAGAATAAAGAGATCCTAGATAAAGAGTATGTCCACTTTGAGGCAGGAATGAAGGCCAACGGGTTCTCTAGTTCTGCGATTGAAGAGCTTTGGAAGACTCTGATTCCATTTTCTGACTACGCATTCAATCGAGCTCACAGCGCTGGATATGGAGTGGTCTCCTTCTGGACCGCCTATCTAAAGGCTAATTATCCAACCGAATATATGGCTGCACTTCTCTCCAGCGTAAAGGATGATAAAGACAAATCCGCGCTTTACTTAAATGAATGCCGGCGAATGGGAATCAAGGTTCTACCTCCAGATGTAAATGAATCTGACTCTGAATACACGCCACGTGGCAAGGACATTCGCTTTGGTTTGGCAGCAATTCGCAACGTTGGCGAGAATGTCGTTGGATCAATTGTCCGAAATCGCAACGCCAAAGGGCGTTACATATCTTTCGGGGACTTCCTAGCAAAGGTAGATGCGGTTGTCTGTAACAAGAAAACAATCGAATCTCTGATCAAGGCCGGAGCTTTCGATTCACTCGGAGATACCCGAAAAGGATTGATGGCTGTTCATCTTGAGGCTATCGAGGCGATCTCAGAGACTAAACGAGCTGAATCAATCGGACAGTTCGACCTCTTTGGAGGAAATGAATCTCAGGGAGTCATTTCAGGAGTGGTATTAGATATTCCTCGCGAGGAATGGGAGAAACCTCTCGCGCTCTCATACGAACGGGAGATGCTGGGCCTTTATGTCTCAGATCATCCCTTACTAGGCGTTGAACATGTACTCAAGAGCGTTCGCGATGTTCCTGTCTCGCAAATTTATGATGAACATGTCGCTCATGAGAGCATCTTCACGATCGCTGGGTTGATCACCAATGTACAGCGAAAAGTTAGTCGTCAAGGTTCGAATTGGGCGATAGTCACGGTTGAGGATTTAGAGGGAGCAATTGATGTCCTCTTCTTCTCCAACTCCTACCAGCAGCATGCACTCAATCTGATTGAGGATCGCATTGTCGCTATTCGCGGGCGAGTTGATAAGCGCGAAGAGACTCCACGATTCACAGCTCTCGATCTCTCCATTCCTGATGTCAATCAAGCTCCAATCGGCCCTTTTGTCATCAGGGTTGAAGCAGAACGCTGCACGCCACCTCTCGTAGATCGAATGAAAGAAATCCTCAGATCTCATCCAGGCACGAGAGAAGTACATCTTCGGATCGAAGGAGGAGCGAAAGACACCACATTTAGATTGGATGATGGTTTGAAAGTAACCGCTTCACCGAGCCTAAGTGCCGATCTAAAGTCGATACTCGGCCCTGATTGTCTGGTTTAAGAGCAGCCCTTAACTTTAAATCTAGAGCGCGAGGAGATACCTCTTTATCTAGAATGGGGCAGTGAAACCAGACGCACCGCCACTAATCAGAACCTTAGACCTCCGTGGTTTACGACTGACTAGAAGTGGGTATAGCTCCAAACTTCCACGCGCCTCACTCGACGTTAAGGCCGCACTTGCCCAGGTGGAGCCCATAATCAATGCAGTCCGAGATGGCGATGTCTCGACCCTTCTGAGTTTCTCCGAGCGATTTGATGGCGTTAGACCCAGAGAGATAAGGGTCCCTGAGGGCAAGATCCAATCTGCGCTAGCCAATTTAGATTCAAATCTGCGAAGAGTGATAGAGGAATCAATAAGGCGAGTTCGTATCGTGCATAAGGAACAAGCCCGTAGCGAGTCGATTGTGCGCGTTGTTGACGGTGGCGAGGTGGAGGAGCGCTGGATTCCCGTTGACCGCGTCGGTCTTTATGTTCCGGCTGGACGCGCTGTCTACCCGAGCTCTGTAATCATGAATGTAGTACCAGCACAGATTGCCGGCGTCGGCAGTATCGCTCTTGCATCGCCTCCACAGCAAGAGAATGACGGATGGCCAGATGATCTAGTTCTTGCTACTTGTGCGCTTCTTGGCATTCACGAGATTTACTCGATGGGTGGAGCACAAGCGATTGCGGCCTTTGCGTTTGGTATCAAAGATGAGTCTGGAAAGATGATTAGTGAACCGGTAGATATCGTGACCGGACCGGGAAATATCTATGTCGCAGCCGCTAAGCGAGCGTTACGTGGAGTAGTTGGAATCGACTCGGAAGCAGGTCCAACCGAAATCGCCATCGTTGCAGATTCCAGTGCGTTACCAGGAGAGGTTGCTGCAGATCTAATCAGCCAAGCCGAACATGACACGATTGCTGCGGCTGTTTTGATCACAGATTCAGTAGAGCTTAGAGACCGAGTGATTGGAGAGCTCAAGTCTAGAGTTGAGCGCACCAAACATCGCGAGCGAATCAAGGAGGCATTGGGCGGAGAGCAATCTGCAATAGTCCTCGTTGATGATCTAGACCAGGCACTTGATGTAGCAAATGCATATGCTGCTGAACATCTTGAACTTCTCGTGAGAGATCCACATCGCGCTAGCAAGAAGATTAGAAATGCTGGAGCGGTATTTCTCGGCAGGTTCTCGCCTGTCTCTCTTGGTGATTATTTAGCTGGCTCTAATCACGTTCTCCCGACCGGAGGTTGCGCCTGCCACTCAAGTGGCCTCTCGGTCCAAACTTTTCTACGTGGATTACATTTCGTCACCTATAACGAGAGGGCCTTTCGAGAGGTGGCGCCGAGCGTGGTTACTTTCGCTGAGGCAGAAGACCTTCCTGCTCATGGCGAGGCGATCAAGGCGAGGCTCGAATGAGTTGGCCGAGTTGGTTGCCGCTTCGTTCGGATTTGGCGGATCTCTCTCCATATGGCGCACCACAGATCGAAGTCCCGGTACGCCTCAACACAAATGAGAATCCATATAGCTTGAGTGATGAGCTCCAACAGCAACTACGCGATGAGATCTCAAAGAGTTTAAGGGATCTAAATCGTTATCCCGATAGAGATGCTCTAAGGCTACGAACGGCGCTCGCTAATTCTATAAACGAATCCCATGGAACTGACTTCAAAAACGATTCAATCTGGGTAGCTAATGGAAGCAATGAGATTATTCAAACAATCCTGCTTGCTTTTGATGGCGATGCTCTGGGATTTGAACCCTCGTATTCGATGCATCCTCTGATCTCAAGAGTCGTTGGAAAGAATTGGGTATCAATCAAAAGAGATGAAGATTTCGAGATAAGGGATCTTCAACTCAAAAAGGCCTTTGAAGTGGAGAGCGCCAAGATTGTCTTCGTAACAACACCGAATAATCCCACTGGTACAGCCACCTCTTTAGAGACCCTCTGCAGGATCGCTGAAGCGCTTTCTCCTCGCGGCGGATTAGTCGTCGTAGATGAGGCCTATGCCGAATTTTCAAAGGGCAAGTCAGCTATAACCTTGATTGAAAGATATCCGAACATATTGGTTTCAAGGACGATGAGTAAAGCCTTCGCATTTGCCGGTGCGAGACTTGGATATCTTGTAGCGCACCCAAAGGTTATTGATGCGCTCCAACTCGTACGCCTTCCGTATCACTTGAGTTCCCTTACCCAGGCTGCAGCCTTAGCTGCAATCAGTCAGCAAAAGTCATTGAGCAGGGATGTCGAGAGACTTAGCCAGGCACGAGAAGAGGTAGCCACTGAATTGAGAGCGCTTGGATTAAAGACTTATCCGAGTGAGGCGAATTTCCTTCTCTTCACTGGCTTTGATGCTCCATCTGAGAACCTTTGGCAGCAGATGCTTGAATATGGAATATTGGTTAGAGATGTCGGAATTGCTGGACACTTGCGAGTTACGATCGGTACTCGCGCTGAGAACCGAGCTTTCTTGGATGCGCTAAGTAAGGCAGTTAGGGGATAATCAGATCATGAAGAGAATTGCGACGGTCGAGCGGACGACTAAAGAGTCAAATGTCAGAGTCGAATTGAATCTAGATGGCTCTGGAAAGATCGATGTAGAGACCGGAGTTCCATTCTTTGATCACATGCTCTCTCAACTTGGTAAGCACGCTGGATTCGATCTAACTGTAAAGACGAAAGGTGATGTCGACGTCGACTCCCATCACACGGTAGAGGACACATCACTAGCTGTAGGTCAAGCGCTACGAGAGGCGCTAGGAGACAAGTCAGGGATTCGTAGGTTTGGCGATGCCCTCGTTCCTCTTGACGAAGTTCTTGTCCAGGCCGCCGTCGATCTATCCGGACGCCCTTATCTAGTACATCGTCAACCGGAGATCGTTGAACTTATCGGAACCTTCGATACGACTTTAGGTAAGCACATCTGGGAGTCATTCGTTGCCGAGGCGCGGATCGCTCTTCATATCCGAGTCATTGAAGGAAGAAATGCACACCATGTACTCGAGGCCCAATTCAAGGCAGTAGCGAGAGCGCTGCGAGATGCGGTCACTTTAGATTCAAGGGTTTCAGGGGTTCCCTCTACAAAAGGCGTCCTTTGAGCGGACGAAGATCAATCTCAGTTCTTGATTACGGCTCTGGCAATATCCGTTCAGCACAACGCGCGCTAGAAAGAGTCGGGTTGCAAGTCGAAGTTACTTCTGACTTTGAAAAGGCGTTGGACTCGGAAGGTTTGCTAGTCCCGGGAGTTGGTGCATTTGGTAGTTGTATGCGCCAATTACGAGAGATTCGTGGTGATGAAATAATCAAAAGACGATTTGATTCTGGAAGATCTACTCTAGGAATCTGTGTAGGAATGCAGATACTTTTTGAAGGAAGCGATGAGTCAGGAGATGAGGGGTTGTCACTTCTGGCAGGAAGAGTGGCGAAGTTAGCTGCACCAGTTCTCCCTCACATCGGATGGAATGAGTTAAGCGGCGGTTCTGCCCTCCAGCTACTCACTGGATTGGATAGCGAAAGATTTTATTTCGTGCATTCTTACGCAGCTAAAAGTGCACCCGCTGGAGCCCTCACTGCATCATCAAAATACGGAGATGAATTTTTGGCGGCCCTTGAGTATGGAGCTTTGAAAGCTGTTCAGTTTCATCCAGAGAAGAGTGGCGATGCCGGACTACAGTTACTTAAGAATTGGGCTGATGCGCTATGAAGAATTTGATCCTTCTCCCTGCCGTGGATGTAAGAGGCGGAAAGGCAGTTCGCTTAGTTAGAGGTGAGTTGAGCGCTGAGACACAGTATGGAGAACCACTTGAGGCAGCGCTTGCGTTTCAAGATGCGGGTGCCGATTGGATCCACTTGGTCGATCTTGATGCTGCATTTGGTACCGGCAATAATCAAGAAATCCTTCGCGAGGTAATCTCGAAGTTGAGTTTGAAAGTTGAACTTTCTGGGGGGATTAGAGACGAAGAGACTCTCGCCAGAGCGCTGGCAACAGGCTGCGAGAGAGTGAATCTAGGAACTGCAGCTCTGGAGAGTCCGGAGTGGACTGCTTCGGTGATCTCCAGGTTTGGCGAGCGAATTGCAGTCGGACTTGATGTGCGAGGTAGAACTCTTGCGGCTCGTGGTTGGACTAAAGAAGGCGGAGATCTCTACGAGACGCTTGAGCGTCTTGATCGCGAAGGTTGCGCACGCTATGTAGTAACTGATGTCAATAAGGATGGAACGCTGCAGGGTCCAAACGTGGAGCTATTGAAGAGCGTATGTGAAATGACCGATAGACCTGTGATTGCCTCCGGCGGAGTATCTTCACTAGATGATCTGATCAAACTTAGAGAGCTTGCAGCCGATGGCGTTGAAGGTGCGATTGTGGGGAAGGCTTTGTACGCAGGAGCCTTCACTCTAGAAGAAGCTTTGAGAGTCACAAGATGACGCTGGCGACGCGCATCATTCCCTGCCTAGATGTCTCTGGTGGAAGAGTCGTAAAAGGAATCAATTTTGTAAACCTAAGAGATGCGGGCGATCCGGTTGAGATGGCTTCAATCTATGCAGCAGAAGGTGCAGATGAAATTACCTTTCTCGATATAACAGCGAGCGTAGAAGGTCGTGGAACCACCTTGGAAGTTCTCCGCCGTACTGCAGACCAAGTCTTCATCCCACTTACAGTTGGTGGCGGAATTTCATCGGTGGAGGACGTGAATCAACTCTTGAGAGCAGGCGCCGATAAAGTTTCAATCAATACCTCAGCGATTCGTGAGCCGAAGCTCATCTCCGAAATTGCAGATAGATTCGGGACTCAAGTACTTGTTCTCTCGGTAGATGCCAGAAGAGCTCGTACCAAATCTGGTTTTGAAGTTACTACCCATGGCGGCAGAGAGAGCACAGGCCTCGATGCGCTTGAATGGATTGAGAACGCAACCTCCAGGGGCGTAGGCGAGATATTGCTCAACTCTATGGATCGAGATGGGACGAGATCCGGATATGACTTGGAGATGATAAGGAAAGTCCGAGAAATTTGTGACACACCTCTTATCGCCAGTGGTGGAGCTGGAGATATTCAAGACTTCGCGCGGGCGATGCAGGAGGGAGCAGATGCTCTGCTAGCTGCCAGCGTCTTCCATTTTGGAATATATCGAATAGCCGAAATCAAGAGCTCGCTCAAAGGTGCTGGATATGTTGTGCGAGAGCGATCCAAGTTAGGCGAGAATTAACCATGGAACTGTCATCGCGGGAAATGGATGAGATCTTCGAAGAGGAGAATTCTCTGATAGCAGCAGTTCTACAAGATGAGAGAACAAATCAAGTTCTAATGCTCGGCTGGATGAACAGAAAAGCGCTTGAGCTGACGGTGTCTACCCGGAGGGTGACATTCTGGAGTCGAAGTCGTAAATCAATTTGGATAAAGGGCGAGAGTTCTGGGAATTATCAGGATGTGGTCTCGATAGCTATTGATTGTGATCGCGATGCTCTCCTTATCAAGGTTAAAAGCCACGGACCTGCATGTCACACTGGAGAAGTCAGTTGTTTCCATCAATTCGTCGATGAATTCGAGAACTGAAGAATATGATCAAGCCGATTTCGCTCGCCGAGTTTCGAGAGTACGCCAAGACACACAACGTCGTACCGGTAGCGGAAAGCTTTCTGGCTGATAGCGAGACCCCACTCACTCTCTATGCGAAGTTAGCAGGACATAGAGAGAGCACGTTCCTCCTTGAGTCAGCTGAACATGGTGGCGCGTGGTCTAGATACTCATTTATTGGCGTGAACAGCGAAGCGACGCTCACTGAAAGAGATGGTTTGTCGCATTGGATTGGAAGACCTCCAGCAGGGGCCCCGATCGGAATCGATCCACTCGAGGCGCTACGAATGACGAGTTCGCATCTCAAAGCGCCACAGATAAAGGGATTGCCACGATTGACCAGTGGCCTTGTGGGATACATGGGTTATGACGCAGTACGTCGTTTAGAGAAACTTCCCAATTCACTAAGAGATCCATTAGCACTTCCTGAAATCGCATTTATTCTCACGACTGATCTTGCAATCTACGATCACTTACAAGGAAGCGTCACGTTAATTGCCAACGCAATCAATTGGGATGGAACGGATGAGAGAGTAGATGAGGCCTATAACTCTGCAATATCCCGTCTCGAAGTAATGAAGTCAGCACTTCGAGCACCATCTTCTAACACCATCTCGCATCTTGATGAAAGACCAGCTCCAAGTTTTGAAAGGCAGACCAGCACAGAAAGATATGTCGCTTCGGTCAAGGAGATCAAAGAGGAGATAAAGCGTGGTGAAGCTTTCCAGGTAGTTCTCTCACAAAGATTCCAGATAGATGCACCGAGTGATCCATACGATATTTATCGAATGCTGCGACTGCACAATCCAAGTCCTTACATGTACCTATTCCGATTTGCCCAAGGCCTATCAATCGTAGGCTCAAGTCCGGAGGCCCTTGTAAAGGTCACAGATGGCGAAGTCATGGTTCATCCCATCGCCGGTACTCGAAAGCGATCTTCCGACCAGGCCGAGGATGTAAGACTTGGCGAAGAACTTCTCTCAGATCCGAAGGAGAGAGCCGAGCATCTGATGCTCGTGGATTTAGGTCGCAATGATTTAGGAAGAGTCTGTAAATCGGGCTCTGTGAAAGTTGTTGAGTTCATGCAACTAGAACGTTACTCACACGTCATGCATATTGTCTCGACTGTGATTGGTGAACTCTCTAGTGAGCGCCTAGCAGTCGATGCGCTTTACTCAGTCTTCCCTGCCGGCACTCTCTCAGGTGCTCCGAAGCCACGTGCAATGGAGTTAATCGAGGCGCATGAACCTTTCAGACGCGGCATCTATGGTGGAGCAATTGGCTATGTTGATTTCACCGGAAACTTGGACACATGTATCGCGATACGCACAGCAGTCATAAAAGATGGAATCGCTTTTGTTCAAGCTGGCGCAGGAATAGTCGCTGACTCGATACCTGAGAGCGAGGATGAGGAATGCAGAAATAAGGCAGCAGCGGTGCTGGGTGCCATTGCCGCAGCCAACAGTCTTCGGAGCCTGAAATGAGCGTCTTGGATTCAATCATTGAGGGAGTTCGATTAGATGAGCAAGCGCGCCGACTTACTAATAGTGAACTCTTGGAGCGAATCTCCGGCGCGCCCGCACCAAGGAGCGCAATTGAGAAGTTGGCATCGCGTGAACTCTCGATAATTGCAGAGATAAAACGCTCCTCTCCGAGTAAAGGTGAGCTATCGGATATTCCAGAGCCAGCATTGCTAGCCGAAACTTATGAGAAAAGTGGCGCCACCGTGATTAGCGTCCTTACGGAGCAGCGTCGCTTTAAGGGATCCTTAAAGGATTTTACCGAGGTTAGAGGAGCTGTAAATTTACCGATGCTCCGAAAAGACTTCATGGTTAGTGAGTACCTGATCCAGGAGAGTCGCGCATATGGTGCAGACTTAGTTCTTCTTATCGCAGCAGCGCTTGATGATCACCAACTACGTGATTTCTATACGCTCTCGCAAGAATTGGGGATGGACGTTTTGGTTGAGATACATGATGAGGAAGAGCTCGAGCGGGCGATGTCAATTTCACCGAAGATTGTTGGTGTTAATTCGAGAAACTTAAAGACCCTCGAAGTTGACATCACTAGTTTTGAGCGCTTGATTCCTTTGATTCCAGGGAATGTAATCAAGGTGGCTGAATCAGGCATTAGCGGGATTGAAGATATTTTGATGGCGCGGAGAACAGGAGCAGACGCCGTGCTCGTAGGCGAAGCCTTGGTTAGATCCCAGAATCCTGGTCAGACTCTTAGGAGTTTTCTGGAAAGCGTCGAAAGCTCATGAAAAGTAGGGTTAGCGCATGACCACCGACCTTCTGGGCCACTTCGGCAAATTTGGAGGACGCTTTGTGCCTGAAGCGCTTATCGGTGCGTTAGATGAACTATCGCATGCGCATCAAGAAGCTTTGGTTGATCCTTCTTTCCAGGTCGAGTTGATGGAATTGCACCGAACCTACACCGGAAGACCATCGATAATCACCGAGGCAAAAAGATTTTCAGAACATTGTGGAGGAGCGCGCATCTTCTTAAAGCGTGAAGATCTCA
The DNA here is from genome assembly GCA_036752585.1 of Candidatus Nanopelagicaceae bacterium. Taxonomy (GTDB): domain Bacteria; phylum Actinomycetota; class Actinomycetes; order Nanopelagicales; family Nanopelagicaceae; genus MAG-120802. The sequence continues at coordinate 13,402 of DAIOSM010000004.1, read as the reverse complement.
ATCACACGGGTAGCCATAAGATAAATAATGTTCTTGGTCAGGCACTTCTTACCAAGCGCATGGGTAAGAAAAGAATCATTGCTGAAACAGGTGCTGGACAACATGGAGTTGCCTCAGCTACCGCCGCGGCGCTTCTTGGTCTTGAGTGCGTTGTTTACATGGGCGAAGAGGATACGAAACGACAATCTCTAAATGTCGCTCGAATGAAGTTGCTGGGCGCCGAAGTCGTGCCTGTAACTACAGGTTCAAGGACACTCAAAGATGCGATTAACGAAGCGATGCGCGATTGGGTAACTAATGTCTCTACTACGCACTATCTGCTCGGCACAGTTGCAGGTCCAGATCCATTCCCAACGATGGTGCGCGACTTTCATCGAATAATCGGCGATGAATCCCGCGAGCAGATGTTGAAATTGACCGGAAGACTGCCCGATGCTGTTTTGGCCTGCGTTGGCGGGGGCTCTAATGCAATTGGAATCTTTTATGCCTTCATCGGAGATAGAGAAGTTCGTTTAATTGGACTTGAAGCAGGCGGATCTGGCGTTGATACCGGTAAGCATGCCGCTACATTAGTTGGCGGTACACCAGGCGTTCTCCACGGAACAAGAACTTACGTACTGCAAGATGAAAATGGTCAGACTCAGGAATCTCACTCAATATCTGCTGGTTTGGACTATCCCGGGGTTGGACCAGAACATGCTTATCTGCACGATACGGGTAGAGCTGAGTACCGGGCCATAACAGATGATGAAGCCATGGAAGCATTTGCACTTCTCTCAAAGAGCGAGGGAATAATTCCCGCAATTGAAACTGCACATGCCCTTGCGGGAGCGATGCAGATCGGAAGAGAGCTCGGAGAAGGGGCTAATCTCTTGATCAATCTCTCTGGTCGTGGTGACAAAGATGTACAAACCGCTGCTAAGTACTTCGGTATTCCGCTCTAAAGAGAGTTCCTATGTCTAGCCTCGTTAAAAGTTTTGAGTCGGCTAAGTCAGAGAATCGCGCACTTCTGATTGGCTATATTCCTTCAGGCTTTCCGACTTTGGAACGATCGCGCTCTGCAATACAGGCGATGATTGACGGGGGAGTTGATGTTATTGAGGTGGGGCTTCCCTATAGCGATCCTGTTATGGATGGACCCGTTATACAGAAAGCTTCAGAGATTGCTCTTTCAAATGGCGTAACCACTAGAGATGTATTCAGAACAGTATCAAGCAGTTCAGTCCCTACCCTGGTTATGTCCTATTGGAATCCAATAGAAAGATTTGGAGTTAATGGATTCGCATCTGCTCTTAGAGATGCTGGAGGCGTTGGCGTGATTACTCCCGACCTAACTGTTGAGGAATCAGATTCGTGGATCGATGCCACCGATCAAAGCTCCTTGCATCGAGTTTATGTAGTCGCGCCCAGTACTTCCGACGAGAGACTCATTAAGGTAACTTCAAAGTGTTCAGGTTTCGTCTATGCCGCGAGTTTGATGGGGGTTACTGGCGCTAGATCTAATATTTCGTCAGATGCAGAATCGCTCGTCGAACGGATAAAGAAGGTAACCGATACACCTGTATGTGTCGGCTTGGGGGTATCAACTGGGCCACAAGCACGCGAGATAGCTCAATACGCGGATGGAGTCATTGTGGGCTCAGCCTTCATTAAGTTGATTCTCGAGGCAGATAGCGAGTCGGATGCTAACTCCAAGGTCCGGGCCCTTGCCGAGGAACTGGCAGAGGCCGTTCGAAGGTAGAGGCTTCTGAAAACTCCACTATGGAATAGAATTTTCAAGATTTCAGATCCCTTGATATTCGACCGAAGGAGTCATCGTGCCAAAAGAGCCTCGTCAAAAGGTTAGAGATGCGAAGCCGAAAGGCGACACCCTCACCAGAAATCTAGTTCTCGGCATGGTCGGTCTTGTGGTTCTATCCGGAGTCATCTTCACCTTCATGGATAAGCGCTCCGGCGGGGGAAGTGAAACCCCGATCGCCATCGAAAATCTTGATACCTCAAACATAGGCGAACCTTTAACAGCTCAAGTTAGCGAAGCAGATGATTACGGAATCGTGTTTAATCCCGATGCACCGTTGCGGATCGATATCTGGGAAGACTTCCAATGCCCATTCTGTAATTTCTTCGAGCAGGAGATGGGTGGGTACCTAGAGGAATTGATAAGGAATAAAGAGGCAAAGGTTGTCTACCATATGGCTTCATTCTTGGGCCAAGAATCGGTTAGAGCATCGAATGCTTCATATTGTGCAGTAGATGAGGGCCGTTTCCTTGATTTCCATAAAGCAATTTACCAAGTTCAAGGAAATGAGAACTCGGGACTATTCTCAAATGAAAATCTGATCACTATCGGCAACAAGTTGGGTATCACTAGTGAGTCATTCGCCGATTGTGTAAATGACAATAAGTATGGCGATTTCGTCAAGAAAGTTGCTGAGTCGATGAAGCCTAATAATGTTGAAGGCACACCGACCGTCTTCATAAATGGAACTCGTTGGGAGCGCTCATCAAGCGAATTCAATCTAGATGAGTTTAGGGCAGCAGTAGAAGCAGCGAAGCAGTAAGAATTAGCTAAGTGAGATTCGCTAGCATTCCGTCGCCAGAGCAATCTTTTATTGAGATTGGTCCGTTGACGATTCACTTCTATGCATTGTGCATAATGCTCGGCGTTGTAGCTGCGGTTCTAATTGGCGGTCGAAGATATGTAGCAGTCGGTGGTAAACCTGGAGTTGTTGGTGATATCGCCATCTTTGCAGTTCCCGCCGGTGTAATAGGCGGTCGTCTTTATCACGTAGTGACCTCACCGCAGGATTACTTCGGAGCTGGCGGAAAGCCCATCGAAGCGCTCTACATTTGGCAGGGCGGTCTGGGAATCTGGGGCGCAATTTCACTCGGGGCTCTCGCCGCTTACATTGCATACAAGAAACACCCAGGTCGTGGCGAGATTCGGTTTTCTCAGTTCGCTGACGCAATTGCCCCAGGACTTTTGATTGCCCAGGCAATCGGACGATTCGGTAACTGGTTTAACAAGGAGCTATTTGGCCGCCCCCTAGATGCGCCTTGGGCTCTTGAGATTCCCTTTCGCTACAGGCCAATTGGCTACTCCAACTTTGAGACTTTTCATCCAACTTTCTTGTATGAAGCGATCTGGTGTTCGCTTGTGGCTCTCATACTCATAAAAATCGGAAAAAAGAGAAGGTTTGCTAATGGAACTCTCTTTGCAATTTACGTGGGGGCATATTCATTTGGTCGTGGCTTGATAGAGATGCTACGGATTGATGAGGCAAATTTGATTCTCGGATTGAGGCTCAATCTCTGGACCAGTTTGATACTGCTGCTTGGATCTTTATTTATCGCATATCGTTTGAACATTAAGGCCAGGAAAGAAACTAAAGAAGGCATCCAGTAGTAGGGTTTGAGCATGTCGCTCCATGAGATTAACAAGCGAAACGAAGACCACAAGACCAATCGCGCCGGATGGCTACGCGCTGCAGTCCTTGGGGTAAACGATGGGCTTGTCTCTACCGCTTCGCTGATGATCGGAGTTGTCTCTGCTGGAAAGAATGATTTCGTTCTAACCGCAGGTTCAGCTGCCATCGCCGCTGGAGCTATGTCTATGGCAGTTGGTGAATATGTATCGGTGCGTTCACAGAATGACATTGAGGAATCGGATCGCATTCTTGAAATGGAACATCTTGAGCTCGACCCCGAAGGTGAATTGGAAGAGTTGACTCAGATCTATCAATCTCGAGGACTTTCGCGAGAGACAGCAGAGAAGGTGGCCCAAGAACTCCATGAGCATGATGCGCTAGGAGCGCATCTTCGAGATGAGTTGGGCCAGTTCGAGGCCACAAAGGCGAGGCCATTTCAAGCTGCTGCCGCTTCAGCGCTGAGCTTCACCGCTGGAGGATTGATTCCCTTTGTAGGCGCCTTCGCGCCGACGCTCGGAGATAAGGCGATTTCAATAATTGGATTCTCATTTCTCGGCCTAGTTGGAGCTGGAATCATTAGCGCAAAGACTGCCGGCGCGAAGGTGGGTCGCACCACACTGCGAATCGTTCTGGGTGGCGCCCTAGGTATGGCGATAACAGCCGCTGTCGGGCAGATCGCTCATATCTCAGGCATCTAGGTTCTTTGGTAGATTCTTCCCTTCCACGGGCCATCGCCGTCCCTTCAGAAAAAACTTCTAGCGAACTGATTCGCAGCCTTTTGAAGTTAGCGGAGAAAGATGGAGTGAGATGGCAATCTCTGGAAATCTCTTTAGCGCTCTGCCGGAGCGCAGCGGTCTATATGACCCTGCCTTCGAGCATGATGCATGCGGAGTTGCCATGGTCGCAACTCTCAATAAAGAGGCGACGCATGAGATTGTCCAACAAGGACTAGAAGCTCTACGTAATCTAGATCATCGCGGCGCATCTGGCGCTGAAGTAAACAGTGGCGATGGAGCCGGCATCATGATCCGTGTTCCAGATCAATTCTTACGCGCTGTCGTTGAATTTGAACTTCCCCATGCTGGAAGTTATGTGGCTGGTATTGCTTTCATTCCGAGAGATTTCAAGGAATTAAATCGCATTGAGAAATTTGCTGACGAAGAGGGACTAAAAGTCCTTGGCTGGAGAGATGTTCCTGTTGAGTCATCAAGCCTTGGGGCGACTGCTTTATCAGTTATGCCCGATTTCAAGATGCTCTTCCTCTCTGGGATTAAGGGTGAATCAGGCATAGCTCTAGATCGCCTGGCTTTCTGCTTTAGGAAGAGAGTTGAGCATCAACTACCAATTTATTTCGCTTCGCTTTCAGCCCAGACCATCGTTTACAAGGGAATGCTTACTACTCACCAGCTTGGAGAGTTCTTCCCTGACTTAAACGATTCTAAGTTGGCTTCGCCATTTGCCTTAGTCCACTCTCGCTTCTCTACCAATACCTTCCCCTCTTGGCCGCTAGCTCATCCTTACCGTTTCATCGCACATAATGGTGAGATCAATACAGTTAAAGGCAATCGCAATTGGATGGCAGCTCGAGAGGCCCTTCTTGAGAGCGAATTGATTCCGGGAGATCTAAAGCGACTATTTCCGATCGTTGACCCTCAGGGAAGTGACTCGGCTTCATTCGATGAGGTTTTGGAACTTCTCTATCTTGGCGGTCGATCGCTCCCTCATGCGGTCTTGATGATGATCCCAGAAGCGTGGGAGAACCACGAGACGATGTCACAACTACGCCGCGATTTCTATCGCTTCCACTCTGCGCTGATGGAGCCGTGGGATGGTCCAGCCTGCATAACATTTACAGATGGTCACCAAATCGGTGCCGTGCTCGATAGAAATGGATTAAGGCCAAGTCGCTTCTGGATTACAAAAGATGGTCTTGTGGTTTTGGCAAGCGAAGTTGGCGTTCTTGATATTCCGCAAGAAAGAGTAATGCGGAAAGGTCGCCTCCAACCCGGAAAGATGTTCCTAGTAGATCTCGATGCTGGGCGCGTGATTGAAGATGATGAAATTAAGGATTCACTAGCAAGCTCGGCTCCATATGGAGAATGGCTTCATGGCGGAATGGTTCGCTTAGAAGATATTCCGCCACGTGAGCACATTTTCTACCCGCATTCTTCAGTTCTCCGTAGGCAGAGAGCCTTCGGATATACGGAAGAAGAGTTGCGCCTGATCATCACGCCAATGGCGAGGAGCGGTGCTGAGCCCATTGGCTCCATGGGAACAGATACCCCAGTTGCTGTTCTCTCGGAAAAACCACGCTTGCTCTTTGATTACTTCACTCAACTCTTTGCCCAGGTAACAAATCCGCCACTTGATGCGATTCGAGAAGAGTTAGTCACTTCTCTTGGTGGATCAATCGGACCAGAACATAACCTCCTCGATCCAGGCCCAGCCTCATGCCGTCAGATAGCCCTTGATTTTCCGGTGATTGATAATGATCAACTCGCGAAGATTATTCATGTTAATGCTGATGGAAACCATCCAGGTTTATCGGCATATGTAGTGAGAGGTCTCTTCCCGATCGCTGATGGGGGAGAGGGACTTAGAGAGCGCCTCGAAGAGATTAGAGCTGAAGTTTCTCAGGCCATAAAAGAGGGTGCACGAATCATCGTGCTCTCCGATCGCGATGGCGATGGTGAAAATGCACCGATTCCATCACTACTTCTTACCGCAGCCGTGCATCATCATCTAATTCGTGAGAAGACTAGAACCAAGGTTGGTTTGGTCGTTGAAACAGGGGAAGTGCGAGAAGTTCACCATGTCGCATTGCTTATCGGTTATGGCGCAGCTGCTGTAAATCCTTATCTGGCGATGGAATCAGCTGAGGATCTAGTTCTCCAAGGAGTTATATCGGATCTGACGGCAGAGAAAGCTGTCTACAACCTAATCAAGGCGCTTGGCAAAGGCGTTCTCAAAGTTATGTCGAAGATGGGAATCTCGACAATCGCCTCATACACCGGTGCCCAAGTATTTGAGGCCTTAGGACTATCTCAAGAGTTGATCGACGAATATTTTGTTGGCACAACATCCAGACTCGGTGGCGTCGGATTGGATGTAATCGCTGAAGAGACGATTAAGCGTCACCACATTGCTTATCCACCAGGCGGAGAGATTCCAAACACGAAACGGCTACCTATCGGTGGGGAATACCAGTGGCGCAGAGATGGTGAGCCACACCTATTTGATCCAGAGACTGTATTCGCATTACAACATGCCACTCGCTCGAAGCGTTATGACATCTTCAAACGCTATACGACAAAAATTGATGAGCAATCAAAAGCTTTGATGACTCTTCGGGGATTATTTACATTCAAAGAAGGTGTTCGTAAACCTATTCCGATCGAAGAGGTAGAACCGGTCTCGGAGATAGTGAAACGCTTCTCAACTGGCGCCATGTCATATGGTTCCATCTCACAGGAAGCGCACGAGACATTAGCTATTGCGATGAATCGCCTCGGTGCAAAGTCAAATACTGGTGAAGGTGGAGAAGATCCGGAGCGTTATAAACCGCTCGCAAATGGCGACTCAAAGCGTTCGGCGATAAAGCAGGTTGCGTCAGGAAGATTTGGCGTAACTAGCGAATATTTGGTCAACGCTGATGATCTTCAGATCAAGATGGCCCAGGGTGCAAAACCTGGCGAGGGTGGACAACTTCCTGGAAATAAGGTCTATCCCTGGATTGCAAAGACCCGCCACTCCACTCCTGGCGTTGGTTTGATCTCGCCTCCGCCTCATCACGACATTTATTCGATCGAGGATCTGGCTCAATTGATTCATGATCTAAAGAACTCGAATCGAGATGCTCGTGTCCACGTCAAATTAGTCGCCCAGGTGGGAGTGGGAACTGTTGCTGCAGGAGTAAGTAAGGCACACGCAGATGTCGTTCTCATCTCTGGCCATGATGGCGGAACTGGCGCTTCACCTCTTACATCCTTGAAGCATGCTGGCGCTCCGTGGGAGTTAGGTTTGGCTGAAACTCAGCAAACTTTGATTCTAAATGGATTGCGTGATCGCATTGTGGTCCAGACTGATGGTCAGATGAAGACCGGCAGAGATGTAATCATTGCCGCGTTACTGGGAGCCGAAGAGTTTGGGTTTGCTACTGCTCCACTAGTTGTCTCCGGCTGCGTGATGATGCGTGTTTGCCATCTCGATACCTGTCCCGTAGGAGTTGCGACTCAGAATCCAGAACTCCGAAAGCGTTTCACCGGGAAACCAGAATTTGTAGAGACTTTCTTCGAATACATCGCTGAAGAAGTGCGGGAGTGGTTGGCGAAACTTGGCTTCAAATCCTTAGCTGAGGCGATTGGCCAGGTTGAGCTGCTCGATACCAAGAAAGCAGTCGATCACTGGAAGGCCTCCGGCCTGAACCTAGAACCAATCCTCAAATTCCCAGATTCAACGAAGTATCCAGCTAGAAAGAAAGAGATTGATCAAGATCATGGCTTATCGGGTGCGCTCGACAACGAACTACTTGAGTTAGCTGCTCCCGCCTTGGTATCAGGAGATCACCTGGCAATTTCGCTAGCGATTAGAAATAGAAATCGCACGGTAGGAACGATCCTGGGATCAGAGATAACGAGACGCTTTGGAGGAGCGGGCCTTCCGGAGGACACCATCGAAGTTACGTTGCATGGCTCCGCAGGTCAATCATTGGGAGCTTTCATTCCACGTGGACTCACTATTCGCTTGTACGGCGATACAAATGACCACTTGGGCAAGGGAATCTCAGGTGGTCGACTAATAGTCAGACCAGACGAGAAGGCGCTCTTTAAATCCGAAGCGAATGTGATCGCGGGAAATGTCGTCGGATATGGAGCGACGAGCGGTGAGATATTTGTTCGCGGCATAGTTGGCGAGAGATTCTGCGTTCGAAATTCGGGCGCGACTGCTGTAGTCGAGGGATCTGGCGATCATGGTTGCGAGTACATGACTGGTGGAACCGTTGTTGTACTAGGAAAGACGGGAAGAAATTTTGCTGCAGGAATGTCCGGGGGAGTCGCCTACCTTTTGGATCTAGATCCACGATTAGTCAACACAGAGATGGTGGATCTACAACAAGTCCCCATAGAAGATGAAGTTCGACTTCAAGCTATTGTCTCGAAATTCTTTGCTGAGACTGGCTCCGAAGTCGCATCGGAATTGCTAAAGGATTGGTCATCTTCAGTAAAAAGATTCACTCGGGTAATGCCTCGTGACTATGCGCGAGTACTGAAAGTCATCTCCGATGCCGAGAAATCTGGTAAGGACACAGACCGTGCGATTATGGAGGTGCTAAATGGCTGACCCCAAAGGATTTATGAAGTTTGATCGGGAAACTCCCAAGCGCCGACCCGTCGATGTTCGAATTAGAGACTGGCGCGAAGTTTATGAAGAGCAAGAGTTCTCGAGTCTCCAGCGCCAAGCAGGTCGTTGCATGGATTGCGGAATACCTTTCTGCCATCAGGGTTGTCCGCTTGGAAATCTAATTCCTGAATGGAACGATCTAATTTGGCGGAATGAGAAAGTCGATGCAATCGACCGACTTCATGCCACAAATAACTTTCCAGAATTCACCGGAAGGCTCTGTCCCGCGCCATGTGAGACATCTTGTGTTTTAGGCATCAATCAAGACCCGGTGACCATAAAGCAGATTGAGCTTCGCACCATCGAGGAGGCATTTCTCGCCGGATCAGTCCGCCCGCTTCAGCCAGACCGGATCACAGGAAAGACCGTCGCAGTGATTGGTTCGGGCCCAGCCGGGCTTGCCGCTGCGCAGCAACTAACTAGAGCCGGACACACAGTTGTTGTCTACGAAAGAGCCGAGAAGATCGGTGGCCTACTCCGATATGGAATTCCAGAGTTCAAGATGGAGAAATCGATACTTGATCGCCGTCTCAATCAGATGCAGCGAGAGGGAACTCGTTTCCGTGCCGGAGTGAATGTAGGAGTGGATCTCACTGCAAGTGAATTGAAGTCACGGTATGACGCTGTGGTTTTGGCTGTGGGTGCTACTCAAGCTCGTGAATTGAATATTCCTGGTCGAGAAGCTCGTGGCGTGCACCAAGCGATGGAGTATCTGCCTTGGGGAAATAAACAAGCTCTCGGCGAACTAAGTGAATCTCCTGCGATTGATGCTCATGGAAAACGGGTCATCATCCTTGGTGGCGGAGATACCGGAGCAGATTGTTTAGGAACTGCGATAAGACAAGGCGCAGCTCATATAACTCAGATCGAGATCATGCCACGCCCTAGCGATGAACGTCCGTCATCGCAACCCTGGCCTACCTATCCAATGGTGTACCGAGTTAGTAGCGCGCATGAAGAGGCTGGCGAGCGTCTCTACTCGATTGCAACACAAGAGTTCGTCAAAGATAAAGAAGGAAACCTAACTGGTTTGAAAGTAGTTGAGACAATTTTCGAGAATGGAAAATTTGAACCAGTCCAAGGAAGCGAGAAGGTAATCGAAGCTGACCTGGTCTTCTTGGCCTTGGGCTTCACCGGTATCGAACAGAATAAATTAGTCAAAGATCTAGAACTGAAACTTGATGCACGTGGAAATATCGAGCGTGATGAAAACTTCAAATCAAATATCGATAATGTCTTCGTATGCGGTGATGCAGGTCGTGGACAATCATTAATCGTGTGGGCCATCGCAGAAGGTAGAAGCGCTGCAGCATCCGTTGATGAGTACTTAATGGGGCGGACACAACTTCCTTCGCCGATCGAACCGAATTCAAGACCCTTGACAGTCTGATCGAGTAGTAGTTTCGGTATAAAACGAGTAATGGAATAAGGTTCTCCAATGCGTAGAGCGAAGATAGTTTGCACTCTCGGTCCTGCTGTAGAGAGCCCAGAAGGCATCGCCTCACTTATTGAAGCTGGTATGAATGTGGCTCGACTCAATCTCTCACACGGCGGTTACGACGAGCATCAGGCTCGCTTGGATCTGGTTAGAAGTACCGCCACAAGTAAAGGTGTGGCAGTCGCGATACTTGTAGATCTACAGGGGCCAAAAATCCGCCTCGGTAGATTCGAGAGTGGCCCTCATGAACTTAAGGTCGATGATCTCCTTACGATAACCACCGAGGATATTGTCGGATCTAAAGAGAGAGTAAGCACCACCTATAAGGGTCTTCCAGGCGATTGCAAAACTGGTGATCGAATTCTTATCGATGACGGAAAAGTCACTGTAGAAGTCATAGAAGTTACTAAGACCGAGGTGAAGACTAAGTGTGTTGAAGCTGGCCCAATATCGAATAACAAAGGACTAAATCTTCCAGGAGTTGCAGTGTCGGTTCCTGCCCTCTCTGAGAAAGATATTGATGATCTTCGTTGGGGGCTTAAGGCGGGCGCCGATTTCATCGCACTCTCATTTGTTAGAAGCGCCAAAGATATAGAGGGCGTTCATGCAGTCATGAAGGAACTGGGAATCTTCCGTCCTGTGATCGCGAAAATTGAAAAGCCACAAGCAGTTGAGAATCTCGAAGAGATTATCAAGGCCTTCGATGGAATCATGGTCGCTCGTGGCGATCTCGGAGTAGAAATGCCGATAGAGGATATTCCGCTCGTTCAAAAACGGTGTATCACTCTTGCCCGCGAAGAGGCGAAGCCGGTCATTGTTGCTACACAGATGCTTGATTCCATGATCACTAATTCGAGACCAACCCGCGCAGAAGCTACGGATTGCGCAAACGCTGTTCTCGATGGCGCAGATGCATTGATGCTCTCTGGCGAGACAAGTGTTGGTAGCTATCCAATCGAAGCCGTCAAAACCATGGCACGTATCATCGAGAAGACAGAAACAGATGCACTACATCTAATCCCATCGCTATTGCACAATCCACGCACTAAAGGCGGTGCCATAACGAAAGCCGCTACCGAAGTGGGCCAGGTAATTGGCGCGAAAGTTCTAGCTACCTTTACTAAATCAGGGGACTCAGCTCGTCGCATGTCCCGTTTGCGTAGCAACATTCCAGTAGTTGCTTTGACGCCAGATGAGGCGACCTATCGTCAACTTGCACTCTCTTGGGGAGTTGAGTCATTCATTACTCCACTAGTTAATACAACCGATGAGATGGTAAAGCAGGTTGATGCGATACTTATTGAAGAGAAGCGGGTAACAAAGGGCGAGGCAATAATGATCGTCGCCGGTTCACCACCGGGAATTCCTGGTTCTACCAACGCGATGCGCGTGCACATCATCGGAGATGCTGTGGGTGGCGTCGCTCCTGCTTATCGCTAAACTAACGCTTCCTCGCCTCGGTACTCCAACGGTAGAGAGGACGGTCTCAAAAACCGTATAGTGTCGGTTCGAATCCGACTCGAGGCACATGACCAGTAAACGAATCCTTATTGCCGAAGATGAGACACTCATTCGGATGGATCTGGCAGAAATGCTCCGCGAAAATGGATATGAAGTCGTTGCTGAAGCCACTAACGGAGAGGAAGCGGTAGTTCTTGCTAATGAATTGAAACCTGATTTGGCAATTCTCGATGTCAAGATGCCGAAGTTGGATGGAATCTCCGCCGCAGAAACTATTGTCAAAACTTCTCCAGTACTTATGCTGACGGCATTTAGCCAAAAGGATTTAGTAGAACGAGCATTAGATGCTGGAGTGATGGCATATGTCGTTAAGCCCTTCACGATTGACGATTTGATCCCTGCAATAGAGATTGCAACTACGCGCCATGCCCAAATGCTTGCGCTACAGGCCGAGGTAGCGGATCTGAGTGAGAGATTAGAGACTAGAAAATTAATTGATCGTGCTAAGGGGATTTTGATGAAGGCAATGAATTTAAGTGAGCCGGATGCCTTCCGGTGGATTCAAAGGACCGCGATGGATAAGCGGGTCTCCATGAAGCAGGTGGCTGAGGCCGTTATCGACCCCCAACAGGCTCAAAACTGGTAATCGTCCACTATTTGGGACTCTTTGTTACATGATGTTTACCTTTTCCGGAAAATTGCCATTGTCACGATCTGAGAGGCTCATCTAAACTGCGCCATCCCGCGAGTCCGGAATTCGCGGACAACTGAAAGGTAAACATGAAGAAGCTTCGCTTAACTTCGGTTGCTGCAGCAGCCGCTCTAGCGATTACTTCGCTCGTCGCATATGCGCCGGCGTCGAATGCTAAAGCTAGAACTGTAACAATCGCTTTCCAAGGCCCTCTAACCGGTGAAGAAGCACAGGTTGGTCAAGATGAGTTGGCTGGCGTTCAATACGCAGTCAAGCTCTTCAATGCAAAGAACAAGGGCAAGATCAGAGTAAGAGTTGTACAGGCTGACGATCAGGGAGACCCAGCACAAGCTGCAAAGGTTGCTCCTGGTATCGCCTCAAATAACAAGATCATCGGCGTTGTTGGTCCTGCATACTCAGGCGCAACAATCGCATCGCTTCCTTTCTACAAGCAGCGCTTGCTCCCAATGATCTCTCCATCAGCTACTCGCGTATCGATCACAGATCCAGCTTCACCAGGTGGAGCTCTTGGAGTTCCTGTATTCCATCGCGTAGTTGTAACTGACAGAGTTCAGGGACCATCACTATTCAAGCTCGCTACCAAGGGAGTTTCATCACCTAAGGTATTCATCGTCGATGACCAGTCCGCTTACGGCGTTGGTCTAGTCGATTACATGAAGCCTGGTATTCCAGCAGGACAATCAGCTGGTTTCGACAGCGTTTCAGATAAGACCACTGACTGGTCAGCAACTATCTCCAAGATCAAGACCGCTAATGCGAACGTAGTCATCTACACCGGCTACTTCCCACAGGCAGCTGTATTCTTCAAGCAGCTCCGTGATAGCGGTTACACAGGAATCTTGGCTGGTGGCGATGGCGTTCTAAGCCCAAGCTTCGTAACTCTTGCTCCTGCATCAGTTCTCGAGGGCGTTCGCCTAACAGCTGGAACAGTTCCATTGGCTGATATCGATGCCAAGCTAGAGG
>DAIOSM010000003.1:47315-50801 GCA_036752585.1 Candidatus Nanopelagicaceae bacterium | reverse complement strand
GGCGCGAAAACCCTTATAAATCAAGGTTTTTGGCTTCTAGGGAAGTTCTTGCTCGACTACTCGGCCTGGTGTTGAAGTCCGATTTCGTAGCGAGAGCCCAAGAATAACGCCCCTTTTTCGAGGGGGCAAATCGGGCATTTCCCCAGAAGGGGCGCCTCGCGACCCTTTCCTGGGTCAGTTCTAGCTCACTTCGACAGCAGCGAGATCTCGTTTTCCTTTTCTAAGAACCAAGAAACGTCCGTGTAGCAGATCCGATGATGCTGGTGCGAAATCTTCGCCAGAGATTTTCTGGTTATTCAGATATGCACCACCTTCTTTGATGATTCTTCGAGCCGCAGACTTTGATTCAATCAAGCCAGTAGCAACTATCAGATCCACCCAGGTAGGTATCGAACTACCTCTAGGGATCGTTGTACGTGGCAGTTCACTTAATGCGCCAGCCAAAGTATCTGCATCAAGATCATTAATCTCGCCATGCCCAAATAACGCCTTTGCTGCCGCTTCGACTTTCACCGTCTCTGTTTCGCCATGAATTAGCGTTGTGACTTCGCGAGCTAGTTCTCGATGTGCTTCACGGGCTCCTGGATTTGTGCGCAGCGATTCAAAGAGTTGCTCGAGTTCCTCATGGCTTCTAAATGAGAAGCTCCTCAAGAGTTGCTCTACATCTCTGTCATCTGAATTTAGGAAGAATTGGAAGAACGCGTAAGGTGAAGTCATCTTTGGATCAAGCCAGATTGCGCCACTTGCGGTCTTCCCAAACTTGGTTCCATCGGCTTTTGTCATAAGAGGGATAGTGAGTGCGTGCGCGCTCTTACTCTCGACGCGACGAATGAGATCCACTCCGGCCACGATATTGCCCCATTGATCGCTGCCACCTATCTGTAGCGAGCAATCATTTCTGCGATTCAATTCCAAGAAATCAAAAGCTTGTAGAACTTGATAGGAGAACTCCGTGTAGGAAATTCCGCCTGATTCAAGGCGCGCAGATACCGACTCTTTGGCCAACATTTGGTTCACTGAGAAATGCTTTCCGATATCCCGCAAGAAGGTTATGGCGGAGACAGGAGCGGTCCAATCAAGATTATTGGCCATAATCGCAGCGTTTTTGCCCGTGAAGTCGAGAAAGCCCTCTAATTGAGCACGGATTCTCCCTACCCAATCAGCGACCACCTCTACATCGTTGAGAGAGCGTTCACTGTTGCGACCACTCGGATCACCCACTAAGCCAGTAGCTCCACCGACTAAAGCAATCGGTTTGTGGCCAGCTAATTGGAATCTCCGCAAGACCGTTAGGACTGCCAGATTCCCAAGGTGGAGGCTAGGAGCAGTTGGATCGAATCCGAGATACACCGAGCGACTTCCTGAATCGAGAAAGGTTTCCAGCTCTCTGCGATCTGTGGTCTGGGCTAGCGATTTACGCCACTGGAGATCATTAAGCAGTGAACTGGTCATAGGGACATCATGCCCGAAAAACGTTTCGTCTCGTTGGATATCCAGGCTCTATCGCGCTTGAGAGTAGCTTTGGTGGCCCGCAACTGCTTTGCGACTGATTTCGGCGCTGTTCCGTTTGCGCTTGCTCTAGAAGCAATTGCACCTTGGACATCCAAGAACTTTCGCACATTCCTATCGAGCTTTGGATGGGCCGCCGCTAATTCCTCATCGGACAATTGATGAAGTTCCTTATTTGTTTTCTCACAAGTCCTCACACATTTTCCTGCTGCCTCATGTGCTTCGGAGAATGGAATACCTTTTCGTACTAGAAAGTCTGCAATCTCTGTTGCCAGAGAAAAGCCTTCTGGAGCGCTCTTGGCCATCTTCGCTCGGTCAAATTGAGTAGAAGCAACCATGCCAGTCAGTGCTGGAAGAAGCAGAAGTAGATGATCAATGGATGAGAAGACCAGCTCCTTGTCTTCTTGTAGGTCGCGGTTATATGCAAAAGGTAGGCCTTTCATCGTTGAAAGGAGCCCGGTTAGATTTCCGATCAAAGGACCAGCTTTTCCTCGCGCGAGCTCTGCAACATCAGGATTCTTCTTTTGGGGCATTATTGAAGAACCGGTCGCAAATGCGTCATCCAACTTTGCCCAGCCAAACTCGCTCGTGCACCAGATAGTCCATTCTTCCCCGATGCGCGATAGATGGACTCCAATGAGAGCCAAAATAAATAAGGCCTCGGCTGCAAAGTCGCGATCAGATACTGCATCGACGCTATTCGGGGCTACGCCATCAAAACCGAGTTCTCGAGCGCTTTTATCAGGGCTGATAGGAAGTGAGCTTCCAGCAAGGGCTCCTGAACCTAATGGCGAGAGGTTGGTGCGCTCAAACCAATCTTTGATCCTGTCCACATCGCGATTTAGGGCCGAGCAATGCTTTGCTAATTCATGACCGAAAGAGATTGGTTGAGCGTGCTGGAAGTGGGTAAAGCCAGGCGCCACCGCATCTACATACTCAGAAGACTTCTCGAGCAAAGCGCTATTTAGATCGCAAAGCTTTGAGGCGATATCAAGCATGTTGTCGAGAAGGAAGAGCTTGAAATCAGTGGCAACTTGATCGTTACGAGAGCGGCCAGCGCGAATTGCTCCACCTAAATCGCCTAGCTTCTCTTTCAATCCACGCTCAAGCGCCGAGTGAACATCTTCATCGGCTGGGGTCGGAACAAACCTTCCCTTGGCAACTTCTCGCATCAATTCAGAGAGAGCCTTCTGCAGTTTCTCAGCGGTTTTGCTATCAATCAGTTTTCCATTCTTGAGAGCTTTCACATGAGCCATCGAACTGACAAGATCGTACGGCGCTAAGCGCCAATCGAAGTGAACGCTTCTGGATAGCGCAAAGACCGCATCATCGGTTTTGGAATCAAACCTTCCGCCCCATAGAGCCATTAGTTAGCCACCTTTCGCCTCTTCGCTGGATTCTCGCGTAAGAATTCTCGCAGTTGCTTTTCAAGTTGCTTTCCACCTGAAGCCGATTTTGATACAACCAAAACCGTGTCATCCCCAGCGATTGTGCCAATGATGTTGGGTAATTCCCCAGAACCCGAGGCGCGATCAAGAGTGCTTGCAAGCAGCTGCGCTCCCCCGGCCGGCGTCTTTAAGACCACCAAATTTCCGCTCGCAACGACGCTTAAGACTAATTCGTCAGAAGCTCGAGAAAGCCTGGATCGATTTTCATTGCTCTCAGATAAGAATTGATAGCGGAGCAATCCGCCCTGGTCCCGCCCTCGTACGGCGCCAATTTCCTCGAGATCTCGACTTGCGGTCGCTTGGGTAACCTCGATTCCCTCGTCGGCCAGCAATTCGACTAAGTCGTTTTGAGAGTGCACGAGTCCCTGGTTCACAAAGGAGATGACGAGAGCGCGCCGAGCATTAGTCGAAAGTATGGATCGCTTAGCCATCGTAGATCTCCTCGCAGACTTCTGCGAAAGCTTCGGCAAACCTAAGGATCTGCTTCTCTTGAATTATGTAGGCCGGAGCTATTCGAATGACGTCATCA
>DAIOSM010000003.1:0-47215 GCA_036752585.1 Candidatus Nanopelagicaceae bacterium | reverse complement strand
CCACCACCTAATCCCTTAGCAATCGTTACTACATCAGGCTTTATTCCTTCATGCTCATATCCAAACCAGTTTCCGGTTCTGCCCATCCCCGTTTGAACGCAATCAAAGACCAACAATGTGCCGGTCTTATCGCAAATCTCCCGCGCTGCTTTGAGGTAGCCAGGCGGTGGAACAACAACGCCCGCTTCTCCCATGATCGGTTCAATGATTAACATCGCCGTTCGTCGATTCACTTTCCTTGCGAGAGCCTTTGCATCACCATAAGGCACGTGCACAACTCTTCCTAGAAGAGGCTTGAATGGTGCACGTTTGCTGGGCTGGCCCGTAAGCGAAAGTGCTCCCATGGTTCGACCGTGGAACGCTCCTTGGGCTGCTACGACTCTGGTTCTTCCAGTGAGTCTGGAAAGCTTTAGGGCAGCTTCGTTCGCCTCCGCTCCTGAGTTGCAAAAGAAAACTCGCGAACTCAAATCTCCAGTCATGTCAACTAGGCGCTCGGCTAAATCAAGCGCTTGATCGTGGCTATAGAAATTGGAGATGTGACTCAACTCTTTAGCCTGCTTGGTGATAGCAGCGCTCACCTTCGGATGATTATGACCCAAGAGGTTAGTCGCGATACCTCCAAGTAGATCTAGATACTTCGCTCCATCAATATCCCAAACCTCTATCCCTTTCCCTCTGACCAACGAGATACCTGGAGTTCCGTATGTTGATTGCATCAATGAATTCCATCGATCAGCTTGGGTCATCGAGTTTCTTTTGGTAGCGCTCTTTTTAACCTGCTTTACGCTCTTACCCATGTTCCACCCTTCCCATGAAGCGCGCTCTGGAATGCCGAAAGCGACTTCCCATCGATAACCCGTGCCGATCTCGCTCCAGATTTGATCGCGTTTATTACAGCTGCAACCTTCGGCACCATTCCGCCCTCAAAGCTCAGAGCCGCGAGCTCTGATATTGAGATCTCATCGATCAAGGAAGCCTTATCGGGCCAATTCCTGTAGATGCCGGGCACGTCAGTCATGAAGAGCGCCTCATTTGCATGAAGCGCTCCAGCAATTGCGCCCGCGGCCAAATCAGCGTTTACATTTAGAGCAACTCCATCAGCGCCATTCGAGACAGGTGCAACTACAGGAAGATAGCCTGCATCAATAAGAGAAACTAGAATTTTGGGATTAACGGCGTCGACTTGTCCTACTAATCCAAGAGCTCCGTCATCCTTAACGCTCACTTCAAGCAATCCCGCATCGCTGCCGGTAATGCCTACAGCAGGTAACCCGACCTTACTCAATGAGCGAACCACGGAACGGAGAACCGTTCCAGTCAAGACCGACTCGACAACCTTCATTACTTCTGCAGTCGTTATGCGAAAGCCATTCACAAATTCAGAGACAATTCCTTCAACTTGCAATTGTCGATCTATTTGTGGCCCGCCGCCATGCACCACTACAAACTTCTCGCCTGCGCTCCAGCGAGTGGCAATCTCCCTCATCCACGCAGGATCATCGTCCATAGCGTGACCGCCGAACTTGATAACCATCATGTCGAGTAGGCCGAATTCTCGTGGACATATTCTGCAGTTAGGTCATTGGTAAGAATGGTTGCGGTAGCGCTACCTACATGGAGATCGATCAAAATGTCGATTCGCTCGCCCTTCATATTGACCAATTCACGGCCTTGCCCAGGGGCGCTTGCGATACAAACTTTCACTCCATTCAATGTCACGTCGATATTTAGCGGGTCTAAGACCGCTCTGGTCGTTCCGACTGCGGCCAAAATCCTGCCCCAATTTGGATCTTCACCGTGAAGGGCGCACTTCAAAAGATTGTTTCGCGCACATGCTCTTCCTATTTCAACGGCATCACGTTCACTCTTGGCATTTATGACTTGAATAGACACGACTTTCGAGTGACCCTCGGCGTCTGCAATCAATTGATAAGCAAGGCTCTGGCAGACCTCCCTTATTGCATCCTTTAATTGATCTCTATCGGGTTGGACCCCACTAGCCCCCGAGGCCATGAATAGAACTGTGTCATTTGTCGAGGTGCATCCGTCGGAATCGATTCGATTGAACGTCTCATCACAGACCTCTCGGAAAATCTCATCGGCTAACAACTTCTCTACTTTTGCATCGGTCATGACTACCGAGAGCATTGTTGCAAGCGATGGGGCCAGCATCCCGGCTCCCTTGGCGATTCCAACGACTTCAAAACTTCCCTTAACAGCTCGGGCGATCTTTGGAACAGAATCAGTAGTCATTATCGCCTCAGCCGCGTGCAGCAACGAATTCTCACTTAAACTCTTAGAAGCTAAATCAATCCCGCTCAACAGATTCTCCATTGGCAAACGGACACCGATTAGACCGGTAGAGCAGATCCCAACATCACTCGCGGATATCCCCAGCTTGGTCGCAACTAACTCCGCGCTCTTATGCGTATCGGCGAAACCCTCAGGGCCGGTGCAAGCATTCGCACCGCCACTATTTAGTAGAACCGCAGCCATTTCGTTGTCTTTGATGACCTCGCGAGTCCAAATGACCGGCGCCGCTACCACCTGATTGCTTGTGAATACCGCAGATGCAACAAGGTCTGGGCCATCATTTACGATTAGAGCTAGATCTCTCTTTGCCGAACTCTTTAGTCCAGCTGCGACCCCGCAACCACGAAATCCTCTCGGGAATGAGCCATCACTTACTCCCCGATTCACTGCCCAATTCCCATCGGACTTAGGGCCAACGCCTCGTCGAAACCAGCCATCAAGTTTGCATTCTGGAGAGCTTGCCCCGCCGCTCCTTTACCTAGGTTGTCTATCGCCGCAGAGACGATCAATCGCGACGAGTGCTCATCAACAGCTAATTGCATCTGGAAGCCATTGGAACCAATTAATGAAGAGGTCTCCGGCAATTGGCTCTTGGGAAGTAAATGAATGAACTTCTCCCCCTGATATTGATCTTGGTAAAGATTGCGAATCTCATCTTCTTTGAGCTCAGTATTTGCAGTGACCGTTGCGAGGATCCCACGTGGCATTGGCGCGAGAATCGGAGTGAAAGAAAGACAGACGTCATCAGAAGTCAGTGAGGCTAGAGTTTCCTCTATCTCTGGAGTGTGCTGATGAACTCCGCCAAATTTGTATGAGGTCATCGAGTTCATGACCTCGGTAGCGCTCAAACTGATCTTGTTGCTTCGTCCGGCTCCTGAAGTTCCGCTTGCGGCCACAACCACGATGTCGCCCACGTTAATCACATTTGATTTCACTGCTGGCGCTATTGCTAAAGAGATTGCTGTTGCATAACACCCTGGATTAGCAACCCTCATAGCCTCAGCAATCTTTGACCTTTGTCCAGGTAGTTCTGGTAACCCATAGACCCAAGTTCCCGCGTGCTCGCTTCCGTAGTACTTCTTCCAACTCCGTGAGTCTTTCAACCTAAAATCTGCTCCTAAATCGACGATCTTCACGTTCTTATCAATTTGAGCCGCTAGCGCAGCAGACTCTCCATGCGGCAAAGCCATAAAGACGAGTTCGCATTTATTCAAAGGAGAGCTATCGGTCTTTTCAAACTTCTGACCCGAGTAGCTAGTTAGATGAGAGTGGACTGTGGTGATTTCCTCGCCAGCATTGGACCCAGCCGCGATGTAGGTGAGTTCAAAGTAAGGATGGTTAGCCAATAAGCGCAGGAGCTCTCCCCCTGCATATCCGCTCGCACCAACTACCCCAACGCGCATCGGACTAGAGTACCGGGCTTTGTATAATTATGCAATCCAACGCATAATTATACGTTAACTACGGATTATGGCTTTGCAGCGCTTAGCGGCCGCCTCGCCGGCTAAGGTGCGCAATCTCGAAACTTCATCGCTCGTCAAAGTGCGGTCCGGAGCCCGGAAAGTGAGAGTAAAGGCGAGCGAGATTTGATCCTCACCATCTTTTTGGAATCTGTCGAATAATTCAACGCTCTCGAGAAGCTCACCAGCTCCTTCCTTAAGAGCAGCTGTTACGTCGGCAGCCGCCACATCCGCAGGTACGAACATTGAAATATCTTGAATTGCGGCCGGCATCGTTACTACAGGCTTAGCTGATACAGCACTTTGAACTGGGATCGCATCGACGACGAGGGCAAAGAAAATAGTGCGGTCAGGTAGCCCAAGAGCCTCTGTGACTCGCGGATGAATCTCTCCGGCATGCGCTACCGGTTTTCCGTCAACGATAAATTCGGCGCATCTGCCAGGATGCCACGGCGCTAAATCAACTCTCTTTACTGTGAATTCATCGGTGATGTTTCGGACAAGTTCACTAGTGATGGCTACTGCATCTTCCCAAGAGGCAATTCGCCCCTTGCCCCACCAACCAGAGAGTTCTATCTCCCCCGCAACAACTCCACCTATATGCAGAGATTGATACGGAACGCTCTCATAGATCTTCTTTATCTGAGTCGCTGAAGGACGCTTTGAAGTTCCTATGCCGACGACGTTCTCTAACTTCTGGATGTCGCGGAAAACCAGGCCACTTTCGAAGAGTGCGACAGATTTCGCTCCGCGAGCCAAATTCCTCGCCGCCGCTTCTAGAAGTCCGGGCGAAAGATGAGTGCGCAGTAAAGGATTTTGATCCGAGATTGGGTTTGCAATTCTGAATGTCTTGGCACGATCTCCAGTGAAGCCAAAGAGCTCCATCTGGGCTTGGTTAACGAAGGGATAGTTATGCACTTCAGTAAATCCCCGGTTAGCAAGCGCAAGTGATAGGTAACGCCGACGTTGCTGTAGCGGCGTAAGCCCAGTCTTTCCGGACTTTGGAATCTTTGGGGTCGGAACTCGCGATGGAATCCGCTCATATCCATAGAAGCGGGCAACCTCTTCTGCAAAATCGGATATATGTGCCAAGTCAGTACGCCAACTCGGAGATGTAACCTTCCATTTCTTACCCGACTTGGTGATTTTGCAACCAATGGCCACAAGAGCCTTCGTAATCTCTGCATTGGAGTATTCAGTTCCAATGAGCTCTGAAATTTGAGCCGGCGAGATCAGCGCCGTTGATGGTTTTGGCGCTGAGCCCTTAGTGGATGTGCCGTGATACCTAGCTCCAGCATGTTCAATTAGGAGAAGAGCTGCTCGAGCTGAGGCTAATTCGGCGAGCAATGGATCGACCCCTCGCTCAAATCTTCGCGATGCTTCTGAAGAGAGAATGTGGCGCCGAGAGTTGCGCGCTACAGCAACCGGATTGAAGTGCGCAGCTTCTAAAGTGATCTTGGTTGTATTCTCCCCGACTTCGCTCTCGAGCCCACCCATAGTTCCAGCTAGGGCCAGTGGCTTCTTATCATCGGCGATAAGGAGATCTTCTTTAGATAATTGGCGTAGTTGATTATCGAGCGTCTTGATGGCCTTGAATTTTCCAGCTCTTTGTACCCGTAATTTCCCTGAGATCTTCTCGGAGTCGAAAGCATGGAGCGGTTGACCAAGTTCCAACATGACGTAATTAGTTACATCAACTGCGAATGAAATTGGGCGCATACCCGCTTGAGTTAGTCTTCGCGCCATCCAAGTTGGAGTCTTGGCATTTGTGTCCACGCTACTTAGTGAGCGCAAGAAGATTAGATCGGCGCCACTCTTATCCACAATCTCAGCTTGGGTGACTTTGCCCGTCTTTTTCTTCTTTGCCAGCTTGTTCAATAGAGATTTTCGATCAATATCCTTAAACGGATACCCCAAAGCCATCGCCAACTCTCGTGCGGCACCTCGTACGGACATCGCATATCCACGATCAGGATTTACAGCGATATCAATGATCGGATCATCGGCCCCGAGGACCGCAAGAGCTTCGGCGCCATTCTTCTCCTTGCCTTCGAGAACAATGATTCCGCTGTGATCATCGCCCATACCTAGCTCCCGAGCTGAGCAGATCATTCCGTTACTCAATCTTCCGTATGTTTCACGGGCTGAAATCGCAAAGTCTCCTGGAAGTACAGCGCCCGGAAGGGCTACAACAACCTGATCGCCAACTTTGAAGTTTGTGGCACCACAAATCACATACCTGGTTGATTTCTCGCCAAGATCTAACCCGACGTATCGGATGGGCTTCTTTAATCCGGTTAGCTCCTCGATCTCCAAAACTGTTCCAACCTTAAGTGGTCCTTTGATTGAAGCGGCCGGATTAACGACATCTTCGACCTCAAAGCCAACTTTTACGAAACCAGCAACCAGTTTCTCTATGTTTCTTGCGGGGTTGAAACCTTTTGGGAACGCTATGAATTCTGCTAGCCAAGAGACTGGAAGTTTCATCGGCTACCAATCCCGAATTGACGTGAAAACCGCAGATCGCCCTCAACGATGTCATGCATATCCGTGATTCCGTTACGCACCATCAAGGTTCTTTCAAGGCCCATGCCAAAGGCAAAACCAGAGTAAATGGAGGTGTCGATGCCGCACACCTCGAGAACCTTGGGATTTACCATCCCGCAGCCGCCCCACTCAATCCATCGTCCGTTATAGAAGAAGTCAACTTCTGCACTTGGCTCTGTGAACGGGAAGAAGGATGGTCGTATCCGAGTCGTCACATCTGGACCGAATATTCGGGCCGCAAAGAGATCTAAAGTTCCCTTCAAGTCAGCCATTGTGATTCCTTTATCGATCACGAGGCCCTCGACCTGATTGAAGACCGGTGTATGAGTCGCATCCAATTCATCAGATCTATAGGTTCGACCTGGACAGATCACGTATATCGGAGGCTCATTTTCAAGCATCGTTCGAATCTGAACTGGTGATGTGTGCGTTCTAAGAACCAATCCTGAATCGATAGGTTCTATGAAAAATGTATCCTGCATCGTTCGCGCCGGGTGATCTTCTGGAATATTCAAAGCATCGAAATTTAGCCACCCTGATTCGAGCTCTGGACCTTCAGCGACCTGATATCCGAGACCAACAAAGAGATCTTCAATCTCAAAACGGAGCGATGTAAGAGGATGAAGCGCTCCTCTATGCGTCCGCTGAGTAGGAAGTGTGACATCCACCCGCTCTTCAACTAGCGCCTTCGCATCGCGCAATTTTGTGAGCTCTCGCTCTTTATCATCAAAAGCTTGATTAATGTTCGCGCGAGCTGTTCCAATCAATTTACCAGTCGTGGCACGCTCTTCGATCGGGACCTGACCTAGGGATTGATTTGCGCGTGCTATAGGCGAGCGATCCCCAACATGGGAAATCTTGATCTCTTTAAGATCCTCAAGGCTATCTGCTCCGGCAATCGCCGCGAGTGCATTCTCCTTAATCTCATTTATTTGAGCAGGATCTATGCTTATAGGAGCCGATGACACCCGGTAATTCTACTTAAAAGAAGTTGGAATTGAGTGGCTATTTATCAGCGTTTGATACGGCGTACATGACAACCGAAGCAGCAGTGGCCAAATTCAAGCTCTCGGTCTTGCCCGACATAGGAATCGAAACGGTTTTGGCATTTAAAGCGGACTCAACTTCGGGCGGTAAGCCTCGAGCTTCATTTCCAAAGATCCAGATGGAAGCCTTACCAATCGACTCTCGCGCAGCCTCCCCCAGAGATGTTGAGCCATCAGCCTTTGTGGCGTAAAGCCCAGAAGATGATTCTCTGGCAAAATTTCTAATCTCCTCAATTGAGACATCAGCCAGAACTTTAATCTGCCAGAAAGATCCTGCTGTAGAACGGATCACTTTAGGGCTATAAATATCAACAGAACTATCGGAGAAAATCACGGCATCGAAACCGAAAGCATCTGCAGTACGGATAATGGTCCCTGCATTTCCAGGGTCTTGTATCTGCCAGAAGTAGGCGAACTTTCCATTCTTGATGCCACTCAATTCCGAGAGTGATCGTTCCCTTAGCTTGGCTACAGCGAGAACTCCCTGAGGAGAGACTGTATCTGTCATCGCTTTCATAACCTGAGGAGAAACTTCTACGAGATTTGGATGCGAAAAGGATCCGAGGCGCTCTAGGCCCTCTTGTGTGTAGAAGATGCTTTCAATCTCGGTCTCAGTAGAGGCGAGCGCAGCCTTTATATTCTGAACACTTTCAATTACATATTGGCCACGTTCGTGACGTTCCTTGACTCCCCTGGAACCCAAAAGAGCCTTCACCGCCTCAACGTGAGGCGAATGAAGGCTCGTAATCATCTACTGATTAGCTCGGGTTAGGAGACTTTCACATTCTTCTTAGCTACTTCGACCAAATTAGCAAAAGCTTTTGGATCGTTAGTAGCGAGATCTGATAGGACGCGACGATCAACTTCGATACCTGCGGCCTTCAGGCCTTGGATGAAGCGATTGTAGGTAATTCCATTTTCGCGAGCAGCAGCGTTGATACGGGTGATCCAAAGCTGACGGAAATCGCCCTTCTTATCTTTGCGATCATTGAAGGCATAGATCATCGAGTGAGTGACTTGCTCTTTTGCCTTTGTGAAGAGTCGAGAACGCTGCCCGCGATAACCGCTGGCGCGCTCTAGGACTGTGCGGCGCTTCTTCGCCGCATGAACACCGCGTTTTACTCTAGCCATTGCACACCCCTTACTTCATTCCAAGCAGACGCTTGGCCGAGAACGTATTGCGGTCATTTGCAGTTGCATCCTTCGAAAGGCGACGAGTCAATCTTGATGACTTACGCTCGAGCAGGTGGCGCTTTCCGGCGCGCTCATGCATAACCTTTCCGGATCCGGTGACGCGGAAGGTCTTCTTCGCACCACTATGAGTCTTCATCTTTGGCATATGTAGCTCCTTTACTTCTGCTCGTTCTTAACAGCGGCTGCGCGTCTCTTTGCTTCGGCAACTGCCTCGCTCTTCTTCTTCAAAGGCCCAAGCACCATCGTCATGCTTCGTCCCTCTCGCTTCGGAGCGAACTCAACAAATCCAGTTCCTGCTACATCTTCTGCAAGACGTTGCAGCAACCGGAAACCAATCTCAGGACGCGTCTGTTCGCGCCCCTTGAACTGAACAGTTACCTTCACCTTGTCTCCACCGAGAAGGAACTTCTCGATATGGTTCTTCTTCGTCTCGTAGTCGTGGTTCTCGATCTTCAAGCCCATCCGTATCTCCTTCACCACTATGTGGGTCTGGTTTTGGCGGGCCTCCCTTGCCTTCTGGGCGATCTCGTACTTGTACTTTCCGAAATCCATGATCTTGCAGACTGGTGGTTGGGCATCTGGTGCAATCTCTACGAGATCAAACCCTGCCTCTTCAGCTAGGCGTAGCGCTACATCAGTAGCAACCACTCCAACCTGCTCACCGCCTGCGCCAATCAATCTGACTTCAGGAACGCGAATACGATCGTTGATTCTTGGTTCTGTGGTGCTGATAACTCTTCCTTTCAAGTACTCGAATTAGAAACTCGAATAGATTCAAGAGTCCGCAGATGCCGCATCAATGTAAACGGGCGATGAACCCCGTAAACCTTGACCATCTCGCTAGATCGTGAATTGAATCTTCCAACGAATCGCGAGGTAGGTGGGAGCGGCTAGCTCCACTTCATCTTGGCAATCCGGCCCCAAGGGACCAAATCACTAGGCCGAAGGCTACCGGGGTGAGGCGAGTCATCCAAATCGGGGTGCGGGTAATGAGTCTGGCATCTAGCGTTAGCGCATGAAGAAGCGCGTCGAAAAAGAGTTCCACAACATAACTGAGGCTCAATCCGCGCTCTCGGACGATATACCAGGTCGCCAGCGGAGGTATTTCTACTCCATGATGATCCGAACACTCTGCTTCATACTCGCAGTATTCACGCCCAGTCCATACCGTTGGTTTTTCTTGTTCGGTGCCGTCACATTGCCTTACATCTCAGTAATTGTTGCAAACGCTGGTCGTGAGACGATTAGAGGAGAAGCAAAACTGCTTCGCTCTCGTAATCGTGAGATAGGTAGATGAAGCGAATAGTTGGAGCATCACTCCTTGCAGTAATTCTCGTAGCCCTATGTATCCAAGGTGCTCGTTGGCAATTTGACCGTCACGAGATTCGACACGCCAAAAATGACCTGATTCGAGCAAACATCGTAAAGCCCCTAATCGGCGAAAGTGATCTAGGCAAACTAAAAGAAGATGATGTTGCCTGGAGGACAATTAGCATCACGGGTCGATTCATTCCAGAGACAGAGATACTGCTCCGTAATCGTTATCACGAAGGACAGTATGGGTTTGGAGTGATAACGCTCTTCCAGAGCTCCTCCAATAAAAAATACTGGGTGGATCGAGGTTGGGTAATAGCAGGCAAGGATGCCCTGACGCCTCCAGATGTAAGTCCAGTCGATTCTGATTTAATCACTATAGAAGCGCGCGTTCGCGCGGAGAAGTTAGAGTCTCAGATCTCTGGAACAGTCTTCGCAGTTCCTGGAGCTGATGGCAGTTCACAACTTGCGCGATGGAACAACGAAAAGTCCATCATGACTGAACCCTTCTATTTTGATCTTATCGAGGCGAGCAGGAGCGAATTCATCCCGGAAGTTCCCGCTTCGCTTCCAGAGTTGAGCGACGGTCCACACCTTGCTTACTCTCTTCAGTGGGTCCTATTTGCTGGCTTAGTCCTATTCGGTCTTTATCTAGTAGTTCGCGAAGAGCGAAAGGTTCAGGCAGAGAAGCTTTGACGCTGATAGAGATCAGCGTATAAGCCATTTAACAAGAGAAGTTCTTCGTGGCGTCCACGTTCCTTTATCTCTCCTGACTCGATTACAAGGATCTGATCAGCCCTGCGAACTGTTGAAAGTCGATGGGCGATCACGATGCTAGTTCGGTCTTTCAATGCAGTCGCCAGAGCTTCTTGAACTAACGCCTCATTCTCCGAGTCAAGATGGGCTGTAGCTTCATCGAGAATAACAATTCTCGGCGCCTTCAAAAGTAGTCGCGCTATCGCTAGCCGCTGTTTCTCTCCCCCAGATAATCTATGGCCTCGTTCGCCAACGACAGTGTCGAAACCGTTCGGTAAAGATTGGATCATCTCCCAAATCTGCGCTGCCTTACACGCCTCTTCCATCTCATTCTCTGTTGCATCTGGTTTTGCATAGCGCAGATTCGCAGCTATCGAGTCATGGAACATATGTGCATCTTGAGTTACTACGCCAATTGATTCTCGTAACGAGTCCAATTTCAGTTCACGAATGTCATCTCCTCCGACTCTTATTGCGCCGGAAGTTACATCGTAGAGTCTGGGAAGAAGTGAGCTGATAGTCGTCTTTCCGGCACCGGAGGGACCAACGAGCGCTGTCAGCGTCCCGGCGGGTGCGTGGAAGGAAATGCCTTTAAGAATCTCGCCACTCTCTATCAGTTCCGCCTTTGCTGCCGATTCGAGCGATGCGAGCGATATCTCATCTGCCTTTGGATATGCGAAATTAACGCTTTCAAACTCCACACTAAGTGGACCAGGTTTAACCGCGCGCGCATCTTCCTTATCTCGCACCATCGGAATCAGGTCTAAAACTTCGAAAACCCGCTCAAATGAGACTAGAGCTGTCATCACATCGACGCGAACATTAGATAGCGCAGTTAGTGGACCGTAAAGTCGAACCAGCAAGGTTGTTATGGCTAGGAGCGTACCTAGAGTGATTTCCTTATTGATTGCGAGATGTCCGCCTACTCCGTAAGCGAATGCAGTTGCTATAGCAGCGATCGAGGTCAGTGCTATGAAGAACATGCGCTGTAGTAGCGCTATCGAGACGCCGATATTTGCGACCTTCCTCGCCCTGGTTGAGAAATACTCTCGTTCACTCGACTGATCTCCATATAGAGATACCAATAGTGCGCCCGAAACATTGAATCGCTCAGTCATGGTCGCCGACATCTCGGCATTTAGATTGAAGGATTCCCGGGTCAGACCCTGCAACTTCCGACCTACCCACTTAGTGGGAAATAGGAAGAGTGGGAGTAGCGCCAGAGCTAAGAGAGTGATCTTCCAGGAGAGCGTCAATAGTGCGCCTACAACCAGTATCAGAGTGAGAATATTGCTCACCAATCCAGCAAGCGTTGTAGTAAACGCCTGTTGGGCGCCAATTACATCTGAATTAATCCTGGATATAAGCGCGCCGGTTTGTGTACGGGTAAAAAAGGCAATCGATTGACGTTGTACGTGGCTGAACACCTGGGTACGTAAATCGAATATCAGATTCTCGCCGATCCTTGCCGAGAACCATCTTCCAATCATGGAGAAGAGGGCGTCTGCGATTGCGATTACGCCAACAAGAAGTGCTAGTTGAGTTACCAATCCGGGATTACCCGGAATCACGCCATCATCGATGAGCTGCTTTAGAAGTAGTGGAGAGGTGATGACAAGAATCGCATCGACGATTACGGTTAACAGGAAGAAAATTAGCGCTGTGCGGTAAGGAGCGGCGTAAGATGCAATCCGCTTAACCGTTCCGGCTTTTAATCTTTGGTCCTTAACCGACGCGTCTGCTGTTAGCGAGCGGAAGGACATCCACATCGCATGTTGAGACATGGAAGTACCTTATGCGTTTAGGAAGTAGATCTAGAAATCAAACCGTAAAGCCGATGGCGCGGAGTTGTTCTCTACCATCGTCAGTGATCTTGTTTGGACCCCAAGGCGGCATCCAAACCCAGTTGATGCGAACATCTGAGACGAGGTCTTGAAGCACCGAGCGAGTCTGATCCTCAATCACATCTTGTAAAGGACAAGCTGCCGAAGTCAGCGTCATATCAAGGACTGCGACATTGGATTCATCGACAGTAACGTCATAGATGAGTCCCAAATCGACCACATTGATTCCTAATTCAGGATCGATGACATCCTTCATCGCCTCTGTAATGTCTGCGACTGCTGCTTTATCTGTCATCGCTCAACCTCTCATCTCTGAAAACCAGTTTTTGCTAGCTACTTTTTGCTAGCCTGTTGAAGAGCATCCTTAAATGCCATCCAACCCAACAGGGCGCATTTTACCCGTGCTGGAAACTTTGATACTCCCGCGAATGCGACTCCATCCTGAAGGCGCTCTTCATCTCCGCTATCCATGCCTTTGCTCTGGAGCATTGCTTGAAACTCATCGACCAAGGAAAGCGCTTCGTTGGCAGATTTCCCGATCAGCAGGTCTGACATCACCGATGTTGAGGCCTGAGATATGGAGCATCCAACTCCATCCCAAGTCACCTTCGATACTTGATCACCGTCAAGATGAAGATTGAGCGTAACCTCATCGCCACAACTGGTGTTTACGTGATGAACTTGAACATCGGGATTTGGAGCAAGCGACTTATTCAACGGTCTTTTGTAGTGATCAAGAATCACTTCCTGGTAGAGCGAGTCGAGTTCCATCTATCGCTCCAGGAAGTACTTTCTCGCGCGCTCTACGCCTTCAACAAAATCAGCAACGTCTTGAGCATCGTTATACAAATAGAAGGATGCTCTAGTGGTTGCGACCACTTTGAATCGGCGCATCAATGGCCACGCGCAATGGTGACCGGTTCTTACAGCTATTCCAAATTGATCCAAGGCTTGCCCGAGGTCATGCGGGTGTATGCCCTCAATAGCAAAAGAGATCACGCCACCTCGATTAATCAATTCCTTAGGGCCGATTACGGATAAACCCTTGATGGAGCTGACACCGTCGAGAGCTAACTTCGTCAGTGACATTTCATGCTGATGAATCGCATCCATGGATAAGGCATCCATGTAATCGATTGCTGCCGCCAAGCCGACGGCCTGGGCCATATTGGGTACTCCAGCTTCAAAACGTTTAGGAGCAGGAAGATAAGTTGCACTTTCCATGGTGACGGTCTCAATCATCGAGCCACCAGTCAAAAAGGGTGGCATCTCATCCAAGATCTCACTTCTTCCCCATAAAACGCCAATACCGGTTGGGCCAAGTGCCTTATGCCCTGAGAAGGTAAGAAAATCAGCTCCTAGAGCTTGAACGTCGACCTTGAAATGGGGCACAGACTGACAAGCATCGATTAGAAATAGCGCTCCCACTTCCTTTATTCGAGCAAGCACATCTTTATGTTCACCTGCAAAGTCATTGATTGTTCCTAGAACATTAGATTGATGAGTCAATGCCACAATCTTGGTCTTCTCATTTATCAACGATTCGAGACCATCTAAATCCAATCTTCCTTCATCTGTGACCTTGAACCATTTCAATTCCGCCCCAGTCCTAGCAGCAAGTTCTTGCCAGGGAATCAGATTGGCATGGTGTTCCATCTCAGAAACTACGATTCGATCACCTTGCTTCAGGTGGAATCTCGAACCAGGTTTTGCATTACCAAGAGAGTAAGCGACGAGATTAATGCCCTCTGTTGCTGACTTAGTGAATACGATCTCACGATCACTCTCGGCATTTAGAAAGCGGGCCACTCGCTGGCGAGATCCTTCAAAGAGTTCAGTGGCCTCCTCAGCTAGCTGATGGGCCCCTCTATGTGCAGCAGCATTGTGCTTCGTATAAAAGTCACGCTCTGCATCCAAGACAGAGTTTGGTTTCTGAGAAGTGGCGGCGCTATCCAAATAGACCAGTCGATGTTCACCACGGATCAAGCGCCCGAAGATCGGGAAGTCAGCTTTGATCCGTGTGACATCAAGAGGTCTCGTCATTACTTGATTTACGCCTTCACGTATTCGGCGTAACCCTTTTCCTCGAGGCGTTCGGCCAATTCCGGTCCGCCCTCCTCGACGATCTTTCCGCCCGCAAATACATGGACGAAATCTGGCTTTATGTAGCGCAGAATTCGGGTGTAGTGAGTGATCAACATAATGCCGAGGTTCTGTTCTTGCTTAACTCGATTTACTCCCTCGGAAACAATACGAAGCGCATCCACATCAAGACCAGAGTCGGTCTCATCAAGAATGGCAATCTTTGGCTTTAGTAGTTCCATCTGAAGAATCTCATGGCGCTTCTTCTCTCCACCTGAGAAACCTTCATTGACGCTACGTTCCGAGAAGGCTGGATCCATTGCAAGTTTGCTCATAGCATCCTTAACTTCACCAACCCAGGTACGGACCTTTGGAGCTTCGCCACGAAGAGCAGTCGCGGCAGTACGCAGGAAGTTAGCGACAGATACTCCCGGCACTTCCACTGGGTACTGCATTGCCAAGAACAAACCAGCCTTAGCTCTCTCATCAACGCCCATCTCGAGAACATCTTGACCATCGAGCGTCACAGAGCCACCGGTGATCGTGTACTTCGGATGACCGGCTATCGAATACGCCAGAGTTGATTTACCAGATCCATTTGGACCCATGATCGCGTGAACTTCACCAGAGTTGATCGTGAGATCGACGCCGCGCAGAATCTCAGTCAATCCTGACTCGGTTTCTACTCCTACTTGGAGACCCTTAATTACTAGCTGTGACATTCTCGCTCCTAGCGTCCACGCTCAGAAATCGTGACGGTATCTCCATCACGCTTTACTTCAAAAACTTCTAATGGCTCAGTTGCCGGCGGGGTTAAAGCTGCACCTGAGCGCAGATCAAACTCTGCGCCATGCAACCAACACTCGATCTTTTCTCCAGAGACTTCTCCATCGGAGAGGGAGGCTTCGGCATGGCTGCAGATATCGGCGACTGCAAACACCTCTTCGTTGACTCGGACAACGCAGACATCTTTACTACCCAGAGTCACCTTGGCAGGCTTACCGGGAGCTAGATCTGAAAATTTAATCGATGCAGTCATTACTCACCGACCTTTGCAAGTTGCGAATCGATCCGATTCATCAAGCGCTCTTCGACGCTCTCGATTCCAATCTTGTTAACGATCTCACCGAAGAAGCCGCGAATTACCAATCTACGTGCATCAGACATTGGGATTCCGCGAGACATCAGATAAAAGAGCTGTTCGTCATCGAACCTACCCGTGGTGCTTGCATGGCCCGCTCCGACAATTTGACCGGTCTCAATCTCCAAGTTCGGGACTGAGTCAGCGCGCGCACCATCAGTAAGGAGAAGGTTCTTGTTCAACTCGTATGTATCAGTTCCTTCAGCATTGCCTCGAATGAATACATCGCCAATCCAGACGGTACGTGCTTCCGCGCCTGCAAGGATCCCCTTGTAGGTAACTCGCGATTTGCCATTAGGAATTCCATGCTCCACATGAACTCTATGCTCAAGATGTTGTCCATCC
The DNA here is from genome assembly GCA_036752585.1 of Candidatus Nanopelagicaceae bacterium. Classification (GTDB taxonomy): domain Bacteria; phylum Actinomycetota; class Actinomycetes; order Nanopelagicales; family Nanopelagicaceae; genus MAG-120802. The sequence goes on along the minus strand of DAIOSM010000003.1, from coordinate 31,173 downwards.
GTTGCGAAATACAGTCCGAGCAACTCTGCACTTCCACCCTGATCCGAATACTCGACAGTGGGCAGAAGTCGAACTAGAGAGCCCCCAATGGTGATCGTGATTGAGTTGAATGTTGCATCACGACCAACAATCGCATGGTGACGGCCGAGGTGAATCGAGTTCTCGTTCCATTCCTGTAACGAGATAAAGGTGAGATTCGCACCTGCTTCTAGACGAATCTCTATCTCTTCACCGATAGTGCCACTGCCCTCATTCTCGACTACAACCGTCGCCTTGCTATGTGGACCAGCTGTCACGACGGTGCGTGACAACTCCTTCTCAGACCCGGCAGAGCGTTTCAAGAATATTGGCTCATTTACAACAGCCTCTTTTTCGATCTTCAGATGAGTAACCTTCGAGACAGTCGCACGCACTCTCTGGATGATCGCATCCTCAGTTACAGACTTCGGTGGTAAGTCGGCAGCAGCAACTGTGTCGATACTAAATCCGGTTCTTGCACCCCCAACAAGTTCAATCGAGATGCGATCTAGGACTGAGGTAGCTGGATCATGTAAACCGCTTAGACGCTTGAGAGGCGTAAAGCGCCATGCTTCTTCGCGTCCCGTTGGAGTCAGGTAATTAGTAGGTAGTCCGCTCATTATCCGACTGCACCTTCCATCTGAAGTTCGATGAGGCGGTTCAATTCAAGTGCGTACTCCATTGGCAATTCTCGGGCAATCGGCTCGATAAATCCGCGAACAATCATCGCCATAGCCTCATCTTCGGAGAGGCCACGCGACATCAGATAGAAGAGTTGGTCATCGCTGATCTTCGACACAGTCGCCTCGTGGCCCATCGAAACATCATCTTCGCGGACATCCACATAAGGATAGGTATCGGATCGCGAGATTGTGTCCACGAGAAGGGCATCGCACTTAACAGTGCTCTTGGAGTGATGCGCTCCCTCTTGTATCTGGACCAAGCCTCGATAGGAAGTACGACCACCACCTCTAGCAACTGACTTGGAGACAATTGTCGATGATGTGTACGGAGCAGCGTGAACCATCTTTGCTCCAGCATCTTGATGTTGACCTTCGCCAGCGAATGCAATTGAGAGAGTCTCTCCCTTGGAGTGCGGTCCCATCATGAAAACTGCTGGGTACTTCATGGTCACCTTTGAGCCAATATTTCCATCGATCCACTCCATGGTTGCGCCCTCAGCACATGTAGCGCGCTTCGTTACCAAGTTATAGACATTGTTCGACCAGTTCTGGATCGTCGTGTAACGAACACGTGCATTCTTCTTGACGATAATCTCGACGACTGCAGAGTGCAACGAATCAGATGAGTAAATCGGGGCTGTGCAGCCCTCTACATAATGCACATAGGAGCCCTCGTCGGCGATTATCAGAGTTCGCTCGAACTGACCCATGTTCTCGGTGTTGATTCGGAAGTATGCCTGTAGCGGAATCTCGACGTGGACACCTTTAGGAACATAGATAAATGATCCACCCGACCAGACCGCTGTATTCAAAGCCGCGAACTTGTTATCGCCTACTGGGATTACCGTTCCGAAATACTCTTTAAATAGCTCTTCATGCTCCTTGAGGCCAGTGTCAGTATCGAGGAATATGACGCCTTGTTGCTCTAGATCCTCACGGATCGAGTGATAAACAACCTCAGATTCGTATTGGGCGGCGACGCCAGCAACGAGTCTCTGGCGCTCTGCATCTGGGATTCCGAGCTTGTCATAAGTGTTCTTGATGTCCTCGGGTAACTCTTCCCATGACTTGGCCTGCTTCTCGGTCGAGCGCACGAAGTACTTGATGTTGTCGAAATCGATTGTTGAGAGATCTGATCCCCAAGCAGGCAAGGGCTTCTTATCGAATAGCGAGAGTCCCTTCAAGCGAAGATCCAGCATCCAATCAGGCTCGCTCTTCTTAGATGAGATGTCGCGTACGACATCCTCATTCAAACCGCGTTTGCTCTGTGAACCTGCGACATCCTTATCGGCCCAGCCATATTGATACTTTCCTAGGCCCTCTAGTTCCGGATGAGTTGTTTGGCTCATTTGCTTCCTGTCCTCTCGCTCTTCTTTACATTGAACTTCTTTACATTGGACTTCTTTACAGTGGACTTCTTTGATCTTGCTCCTCGACCGGTCAAATCTCTACCGATAAGGCCTTTCTTCTGGCTATTACTTTGAAGTTGTAGCTGGGGAATAAAGGTTGTGCAAACACCATCGCCATCTGCAATTGTTGCTAGACGTTGCACATGTGTGCCCAAGATCTGCGCGAAGGCTTTCGTCTCCTCTTCACATAGCTGGGGAAACTCTGCTGCGACGTGCGCAATTGGACAATGGTGTTGGCAGAGCTCGACACCTATTCCGTGGGAGTGAGTGCTTGCAGCGTATCCTTCTTTGGTAAGGAATTTCGCTAGCGCACGAGCTCTCTCCTTTGCAGGGCCAATTTCGACCTCCGCTTTCTTGGAAATCTCATCAGCTCTCTGCTTGGCAAAACCAGCAACAAGATGATCTCCCCCCTGGGTGGAGATGAAACGAAGGGCAGAAACGGCGAGATCATCGTAAGAGTGCTCGAACTGCTCTCGACCCTTATCGCTCATGACAAAAACTTTCGATGGTCGACCCCGCATTCGAACGCTCCGTGAGTGAGGTTCGCGCTCTTCCAGAATTCCATCCTCAATAAGGGAGTCGAGATGGCGCCGAATACCAGCCGGCGTCATCTTCAGTCGATCGGCTAGAGCGACCGCCGTTGAAGGGCCACTTTCGAGAATGGCACGGGCTACCTGGTCGCGGGTCCGCAGGTCCGGGTTGGCGAGGCTGGTTTTCACAACGTTATTGTTGCGTAATTCATCTCCCCCTGCCAATTGGAGAAGGGGTCTAGTCGGGAGTTGGACCGTAGGCTCTCCCCCATGTTGAAGAGCCTTAAATCCCTTAAGCGACTCTCCTCATTTATGGTCTTCACACAATCGGCGATCGTTATTACCGGCGCTTCAGTCAGATTAACCGGTTCTGGCTTGGGATGTTCGACATGGCCTGAATGTACGCCGGGTTCTTTCACGCCAACGCCCGATCAACCAGAATCGCCCTTACACGCATGGATTGAATTCGGAAATCGCCTCCTTACATTCGTGCTTCTAATCAACGCGCTACTCCTCTTCATATCGATTTTGAGAAATAGACGCCGCGAACTACGCATATTAGGCGCGGTACAAATCATTGGCATTCTTGCTCAAGGAGTGCTTGGTGGCATTACGGTACTAACCGGGTTACATCCAGCAACGGTGGCGGCGCATTTCTTGCTATCGATAATTCTCATTGCAGCGGCTCTATCGCTTCGGCAACGGGCTCATGGAAAAGTTCCAACCGATATTCAATTAAATCCTCTTACTCGACGACTAGCCCGAGTCACCCTTTTGTTGACCACATTAGTTATCTTCGCCGGCACGATCGTTACAGGAAGCGGTCCTCACGCTGGCGATGCAATAGCCGAAAGATTCGATCTTGATCCTCGTACGATGTCTTGGATTCATGCCGATCTCGTCATCGCTCTGATTGGGGTGACTGTTGCGCTTTTGATTGCGACCCGATTTGCTGAGCCTGAGGAGACAAGATCAACTTGGGGAATTAGCGCACGCAACTTCCTATTGGTCTGCCTGGCCCAAGGCCTTATTGGATATACCCAGTACTTCACCGGTTTGCCCGAATTGCTCGTGGGTTTCCATATTCTGGGCTCAGTTCTAGTGTGGCTAAGCGTATGGAACCTAACAATTAAAGGTAATGTCCTGACCCGGTCATGAGAAATCCAGAACGCCCAACTTGGACCGAGCTTGATGATCGGTCGGTAGCCATTGCTCGTGCGCTCGCTATGGATGCGGTCCAGCGAGTTGGGAATGGGCATCCCGGTACAGCGATGTCGCTCGCCCCTGTTGCATACACCTTGTTTCAAAGATTTCTCCGCCATGACCCCCGTGATTCAAAGTGGGTAGGACGGGATCGATTCATTCTCTCTTGTGGCCACTCATCACTGACTCTCTACATACAGCTTCTCTTCAGCGGATATGGTTTAAATATCGATGATCTAAAGTCCTTTAGAACCTGGGGATCGCTCACCCCAGGCCATCCAGAGTATGGACACACTCTTGGAGTTGAAACAACAACCGGGCCCTTAGGTCAAGGCGTGGCAAATGCAGTTGGCATGGCTATGGCAGCACGTTACAAGAGAGGTCTCTTTGACCCAGAGAGCGCAGTCGGTGAGAGCATCTTTGATCACAACATCTGGGTTATTTGTAGCGATGGCGATCTTCAAGAGGGCGTGAGCGCTGAAGCCTCTTCGCTTGCTGGAACTCAAGAACTTGGCGCACTTAAAGTCATATATGACGATAATCGAATCTCAATCGACGGAGACACGCACCATACCTTCACAGAAGATGTGAGCGCTCGTTATCGCTCCTACGGTTGGAATGTCCTGGAAGTGGAAGCTAAGTCCAATGGCGATGTAGATCGCGATGCCCTTGAAAGGGCGATGGATGAAGCGTTATCGGAGAAGATCCGTCCGACTCTTATTAGATTGAAGACGGTAATTGCTTGGCCCGCTCCGAATGCGCGCAATACCGCAAAGTCTCACGGCTCTGCCCTCGGCAAGGATGAAGTTGCCGCGACCAAGGTTGAATTGGGGTTACCACAAGAGGATTTCTACTTCCCCGTGGAAGTCGAGAGCCATGTAAAGAAGTTGCTCGCGCGCACTGACGCTCTTCGTAGAGCCTGGGATGAAGATTTTAAAGAGTGGAAGATTAATAACCCTTCGCGCGCGGAACTATTATCTCGATTCGAATCTGGAGAACTACCTAAAGGTTGGGACAACAACCTCCCACTATTCTCGAGCGATAAAGAGGTAGCTACTCGAAAGGCATCTGGAGAGCTGATTAATCACTTTGCAAAGACTTTGCCAGAGCTCTTCGGTGGCTCAGCTGATTTGGCCGAGAGCAATAACACCATGGTGGAGGGAGGCGGAGCATTCCTTCCTGCCTCATCACATTTAAAGAGCGCTTCTCCCTATGGAAGGAATATCTTCTTCGGAATCCGAGAACATGCGATGGGTGCGATTCTCAACGGCATGGCCCTACATGGCGGGTTAAGGCCTTACGCCGGAACTTTCTTGGTCTTTAGCGACTATATGAGAGGCGCAGTAAGACTCTCTGCTTTGATGGACCTTCCCGTTACTTATATTTGGACCCACGATTCAATTGGATTAGGCGAAGATGGTCCTACGCATCAACCAATCGAACACATCGCCGCACTTAGGGCGATACCAAATCTCGATGTAATCAGACCAGCAGATGCCAATGAAGTTTCAATCGCTTGGCGAGAGATCTTGAGGCGGAAGGCGCCATCTGGACTCTTGCTCTCTCGACAGAATCTGCCAGTTCTTGATCGGACCAGGTTCAATAGCGCGGAGGGCGCTGCGCGGGGCGCTTACGCCTTAAACGATGAAAACAATCCTGACTTAATCCTCATCGCAACTGGATCAGAAGTTGCTCTTGCCGTTTCCGCATATGAAGTTCTCAAGGACCAAGGAGTCAAGGTGCGATTGATCAGCGCTCCATGTCTTGAATGGTTTAAGGAGCAACCCGATTCTTATAAGGAAGAGCTTCTGCCCAGCGAAGTTAAAGCGCGTCTGAGTATCGAAGCCGGTATTGCACAAGGTTGGCGCGATCTCATCGGGGATTCAGGAGAGTCCATCTCTATCGACCACTTTGGAGCCTCGGCATCTCATACGACACTCTTCAAGGAATTCGGCTTCACCGTGGAGAGAGTTGTTGAGGCTGCACACGCAACTTTGAAGCGAGTTCGCTGATGTCGCTTGAGAAGCTTTCCAAGGCAGGAGTCTCGGTATGGCTAGATGATCTTTCGCGAGAGCGGATGGTTAAAGGTGGAAAATCTAGTTATCTACCCGATCTAATTGAAAAGGATTACGTTGTTGGAGTAACTACAAATCCAGCTATATTTTCAGCGGCTATTGCTAACTCTGCGCTGTATCGGACCGATGTCGCCTCATTACATGGCAAGGGTCTAAAAGCCGAAGAAATCATCACGGAGATTACGACCTCTGATGTGAGGCAAGCCTGCAAACTATTTCTTCCTACTTATGATCGGACTTCAGGAGTTGATGGTCGAGTGAGCATCGAGGTTGACCCGCGCCTAGCTCGAGATACCGAGGGCACAGTCAAAGAAGCGAAGCAGTTATGGGAAATTGTCGGAGCGGAGAATGTCCTGATAAAAGTACCCGCGACCATTGAGGGATTGCCGGCGATCCGCGCCTTAACTGCAGAGGGCATCAGCGTCAACGTAACCATAATCTTCTCTGTCTCTCGCTATGAAGCGGTGCTTGATGCATTTATTGCTGGTTTAGAGGATCGAATTTCTCGCGGTCTACCGATAGAGATGATTCACTCTGTCGCATCCTTTTTCATAAGCAGGGTAGATACCGAGATTGACTCCCGGATCAAGGGAACCGAGCATCATTTACTAGCCGGTCAGGCCGCTCTAGCTAATGCCCGCCTGGCTTACGAACACTTCTTGAAGATTGAATCGAGTGAGCGATGGCAGAAGATTTCTCGTTCAGGTGGAAATATTCAGCGTCCACTATGGGCTTCAACTGGAGTTAAGGACCCAAATTACGAGTCCACGATGTATGTGCTAGAGCTCGTTGCCGATAAGACGGTTAATACAATGCCGGAATCGACGCTGGTTGCGGTTCGCTCCAGTGAGAGATTTGCAGGCGATACGATCAATGGAAGATTTGATGATTCAAGAAAAGTCCTGTCGACGCTCTCTGAAATTGGAATTGATATTGAGCAGGTCGCAGAAAAACTAGAGAGTGAAGGTATTGATAAGTTCATCAAACCCTGGCTTGAACTTATCAACGTGGTCGAACAGGCTAAGGCGTGATCCAGCTCTATGGTGTTGGCGGCCGAAGTTCAAATTGGGACCGCCTAAACGAAATTACCGCTCGACTAGCCAAGAAGGATGATTCTCTATGGGGCGCTGCGGCCCAGTCCGAAGCTTCCATCAGGCTCGATTGGATCGATCTACCGGAAACCTCTCGCGACTTACTGCCCGTCCTTGATGCTCTATCGGCGTGGTCGCGAGAAATTGGCCATACACATTTCATCCTCTGTGGAATGGGCGGGTCTTCTCTCGCTCCAGAAGTGATCGCAACGCATTACAAAAAACCGCTGATAATCCTTGATTCGACACAACCAGATCAGGTCAATGATGCACTCAAGACAGACCTCAGTAAGTGCTGCATCATCGTGGCCTCTAAATCTGGATCTACTATCGAAACCTCCTCCCAGAAAGCGCTATTTCAAAGCGCTCTATCGGAAGCTGGCTTAGATCCAAAGAATCATCTAGTAGTTATCACAGACCCAGATAGCCCATTACATAAATCAGCGGCTGAAGATGGTTTGAAAGTGGTCACCGCTAATCCGAAAGTTGGCGGGAGGTTTAGCGCCCTGAGCGCCTTCGGCCTTACCCCCGCGGCATTAATCGGGGTTGATGTATCAGTTCTCTTAGATGATGCCTTAGAAGCCGCTAGAACTTTTACTGATCAAGACTCCGCAGTTGTGGCCCTCGCTTCATTACTCGCCCAGCCTGAATTCGCCTTTCCAAAGTTCTACGACAGAGATTCTTCGATGCCGGGAATAGCTGATTGGATTGAACAATTAGTTGCGGAATCGACTGGTAAAGATGGTCGCGGAGTCTTACCTGTCGTCCTAACTAGTTTTCCTGATTCTAAAGCGGATGTGATCACCTTCAATTCTGGAGATCCGCTTGCCGTAGTCGGGCCACTTGGTGCCCAATTCATCTTCTGGGAGTGGGTGACTGCGCTTCTCTGTTATCTCCTAGAAGTTGACCCCTTCAATCAGCCAAATGTTGCTGAATCGAAAGAACGGACTGGAAAGATTCTTTCCAACTGGAGAGATGACCTTGCAAATCCTGTTTACCAAGATGAAAACCTAGAGATCTACGCATCAAAGAAGCTTGACTCGATAGAGAGTTATCTGGGTGAAATGGGCTCTGGGAAGTATCTCTCGATCATGGCTTACCTGAATCGTAATTCCGGAGAAGCGATCATTGGCTTGAGAGACGCTCTTGAAAAGGCTTTGGGAATTCCCACTACTTTTGGTTGGGGTCCAAGATTTCTTCACTCCACCGGACAGTTTCACAAAGGTGGGCCACTAGTTGGATCATTCATTCAGATAACACGATCCACAGATCTTAGGATTCCAATTCCTGGCAGTAGCTACGGTTTTGAAAGATTAGTTCTTGCTCAAGCCCTAGGTGACTTTGAAGCGCTAGCGGCAAGGAACCTACCAGTTATAAGAATTCACCTTAAGGATGAAAGTGCAGGAATAGCCCTTCTCTTGGGCGTTGCAAGCAAACTGACCTCGAAAAAATAGGTCTAGAGAAAAATTACTTAGGCTTACTCTTCCTCTTCAGCGCGAAGTTTCTTCAGGGCTGCTTCAAGAATCTTCTTCGCCTCAGCTTCAGTCCTGCGTTCTTTCACATAAGCGAGATGAGTTTTGTAAGGCTCATTCTTCATTGGAGAAGGAGGATTATTTTTGTCGCGACCAGCTGGGAATCCGCAGCGCGGGCAATCCCATTCATCTGGGATGGCGACGGTCCCGTCATCGGCGAATGAAGGTTTCGTCTCGTGGCCATTTAGACACCAGTAAGAGATTCGAAAGCGGGCAATCGCTTCGCCACGCTCAGCCTCGCCCATGGGGCCAGCGCCGACACGAGAACCTCTAATTGCGCTACCACCGGCCATTTTCTCTCCTTAACTTTCTTTAAAATTAAAACTTCTATTTAAGAACTAAACCTAGGGCGATTACAGAGGCAAACCAGAGCCCGCCGACAACGATAGTTATCCGATCTAGATTCTTTTCAACTACGGAAGAACCTCCGTATGTGGAAGAGAGGCCACCGCCAAATAGATCTGAGAGGCCACTGCCCTTGCCCTTATGAAGCAAAACTAGGACGATCATGAGGATGCTTGTGATCACAAGAAGGATCGAGAGCGCCAGTGCCACTTAATTTCTCCTGCCTTGATATCTAGATGAAGCCCGAATATTACCTTGTCTGAGGGTTACTGAGCGTTACTGAGGGCTCAGTGGGCCTCAGATGACCCTATGGAATTTACAGATACGCGCAAATTCCTCCGGGTCGAGGCTTGCTCCGCCAACAAGGGCCCCGTCTACGTCTGCCTGTCTCATGATGTCAACGATATTTGCAGATTTAACCGAACCGCCATAGAGAATTCTGGCGTTTTCAGCAATCTCATCATTAGCGATCTTCTTTAATTCAACTCTAATTGCAGAACAAACCTCTTGAGCATCTTCTGGTGTAGCGGTCTTGCCGGTGCCAATTGCCCAGACAGGTTCATATGCGAAGACAATCTTCTTCAACTCTGGCTTGTGCAATCCCTTGAGACCAGCCCGTAACTGACTTAGGACATGTTCTACATGGTTACCGGACTCTCGAATAGGAAGCTCTTCCCCGATACAGAAGATGGGGACCATCTCATTTTCAAGGACTGCGCGAATCTTGCGATTTACCAAGTCATCACTCTCGCCATGTATTGCGCGTCGCTCCGAATGTCCAACAATTACGAAAGTGCAATCCAATTTCTTAAGCATCGCGCCAGAGATATCGCCAGTGAATGCGCCGGACTTCTCGGGTGATATGTCCTGTGCGCCATACGAAATTCTCAGTCGATCTCCGTCCACTAAAGTCTGTACCGATCGGATATCGGTAAAGGGCGGCATGATTGCGACATCAACCGCTTCAAAATCCCGATCCTCAAGTGAGTATGCGAGCTTCTGCGTGACTGCAATAGCCTCAAGATGATTTAGATTCATCTTCCAATTTCCAGCAATCAACGGACGTCTACTCATAGCGCAATCCTCTCACGCAAGTAATCACTCGACTTAGCACTCTATTCATCACTCTAAAGCCTTCAACCCTGGTAACTCCTTGCCCTCCAAATACTCAAGAGAGGCGCCTCCCCCGGTCGAGATATAACCGAAGTCGCTCTCGGAGAAACCTAAGGCGCGAACTGCCGCGGCGGAGTCTCCTCCACCAACTACCGAGAGCCCCTCGACTTTGCAGAGCGCCTCGGCGACAGCTTTAGTTCCGCCGGCGAAGTTCGAGAATTCAAACACTCCCATAGGCCCGTTCCAAAAGACCGTCTTGCAACGCTCAATCGCAGAGGCAAATTGAGCCGCACTCTCGGGGCCGATGTCTAATCCCATCTGGTCGGATGGAATTTCTGTAACTGGGACAACAGTTGGATTCTCATCGGCAAACTTAGGAGCAACTATCACATCGGTTGGAAGATGAAGTTCGATACCCCGCTCTTCTGCCCTCTTTAGAATTGCTTTCACCGTATCGATTGATTCGGCTTCGAATAATGAAGTTCCTATCTGATGGCCTTGAGCTGCAAGGAAGGTGAAGACCATTCCGCCGCCAATGGCTAAGACATCAACCTTCTCGATTAGGTTGGTGATTACGCCGATTTTGTCAGAGACCTTAGCCCCGCCAAGAACTACTCCGTAGGGCCGTTTTGGGTTCTCCGTTAAATTACGTAGTACTTCCACTTCTGCAGTAACTAACTTGCCAGCAGCGTGAGGTAATAGTTTCGCCAATTCAAAGACTGATGCATGCTTACGGTGGACTGCGCCGAATCCATCACCGACATAAAGATCTACATAGCTCGCTAATTTCTTGGCAAGCTCAAGGCGCTCTTCATCAGATTTTGACGTTTCGGCGCTTTCATATCGGATGTTCTCCAGAAGAACGATGCCTCCGGGTGAGAGGGAAGAGACCGACTTCTCTGCAGAGTCACCAACTACATCAGTTGCAAAAACAACATCGCGACCTAGTAGCTCTCTTAAGCGATTTGCCACCGGAGCTAGCGATAGCTCTGGCTTTCGCTCTCCCTTCGGGCGACCCAGATGAGCACAAATCACTAAGGATGCGCCAGCCTCAAGAAGATGACTTATGGTTGGAAGAGAAGCTCTAATTCGACCATCATCAGTGATGATTCGATTTCCAGTGCCGTCATCCTTTAAGGGTACGTTTAGGTCGCAACGCAAGAAAACCTTCTTGCCTCTGTATGCGAGCGAATCTAGTGATTTGACCACGTTATCTCGTTGCTGAAATTACTAGGAGAACGTTGGCCGCTAGAGGCTCTTGCCGATGAAAGACATCAAATCGACGAGACGATTTGAGTAGCCCCACTCATTGTCATACCAAGATGCAACTTTTGCTTGATTGCCAATTACCTTTGTTATTCCTGCATCAAAGATACTCGAGTGTGGATCGGTAACAATATCGGTTGAGACGATTGGATCTTCGGTGTAACGGAGAATTCCCTTGAGAGGTCCTTCAGCCGCCTTCTTCATTGCAGCGTTTACTTCAGCTGCAGTAGTCTCCTTAGCGAGTTCAACTGTGAGATCTGTGATTGAGCCTGTAGGTACTGGAACTCGTAGAGCGTACCCATCTAGCTTGCCCTTGAGTTCTGGTAGAACAAGTCCGATGGCCTTAGCTGCTCCCGTTGAAGTAGGGATGATGTTTGTAGCCGCTGCCCGTGCTCGGCGGAGGTCCTTATGTGGGAAGTCGAGAATAACTTGATCGTTGGTGTAGGCGTGTACGGTGGTCATGAAACCTCTAACAATTCCAAAGTTCTCATGAAGCACCTTCGCCATGGGGGCGAGGCAATTCGTCGTACATGATGCATTCGAAATAATGTTGTGTTTTGCCGGATCGTATGCAGAATCATTGACTCCAAGAACCAGCGTCACATCCTCATCTGTGGCAGGAGCAGAGATAACGACCTTCTTGGCTCCACCAACTAGATGCTTACCTGCATCCTTAGCTGATGTGAAGCGCCCCGTGGACTCAATGACAATCTCGGCGCCTACAGAGCCCCAAGGAAGAGCGGCTGGATCTTTTTCTGCGAAGACCCGAATCTTCTTTCCGCCAATTGTCAGCGAATTATCATCATATGTGACTTCCTGATTTATTCTTCCAAGGATCGAGTCATATTTGATTAAGTGTGCAAGAGTGTCGATGCTCGTCAGGTCATTCACAGCGACAATCTCGATAGGAGCATTTGAAGCGAGAGCCGCACGAAGAAAATTACGGCCAATTCGACCGAAACCGTTAATACCTACTTTGACCATGATTACACCCTTTACAAAATTTACGAAAGATTATGTGCCACGACCTTGTGGACCTAGCCGAAGTCTATCAGTGGGAGTTAATTGAGCAGATCAGGCGAGAGCCCCGCCTCTGTATCTGGGATACCTAATTCAGCGGCCCGTTTATCGGCCATTGCTAAGAGTCTTCTGATCCGTCCAGCAATAGCATCTTTTGTCATTGGCGGTGAGGCCAACGAACCCAACTCCTCCAAGCTCGCCTGTCCGTGATTTATGCGTAACTCACCGGCATCACGTAAATGCTTTGGAATCTCATCGCCAAGAATTTCCAAGGCGCGCTGCACGCGAGCGGAAGCAGCAACAGCAGCTCTGGCAGAGCGACGTAGATTCGCATCATCAAAATTTGCGAGTCGATTAGCGGTTGCTCGCACTTCGCGTCGCATTCTTCGTTCTTCCCAAGCCAATACGCTTTCATGCGCTCCAAGGCGAGTTAACAAGACCCCAATGGCATCGCCATCGCGAATCACGACTCGATCAACTCCACGAACCTCTCTTGCTTTCGCAGTTATGCCAAGTCGCCTCGCTGCTCCTACTAGTGCGAGTGCAGCCTCTGGGCCGGGACATGTAATCTCTAGAGCAGAGGATCTTCCAGGTTCTGTTAAAGATCCATGGGCAAGAAAAGCTCCACGCCACGCGGCTTCTGCATCGCAGACTCCAGCAGAGACAACTTGAGGAGGAAGGCCTCTAACCGGGCGACCGTTCGAATCGACCAGACCAGTTTGGCGAGCAAGGGCGTCTCCATCCTTTATTACACGCACAAGATAACGGCTACCTTTTCGTAATCCCCCCGCGCTGATGACCGCAAGATCAGATTCATGACCATAGATGTCGGCGATATCTTTTCGAACTCTTCGCGCTGCTTGAGCGGTATCGAGTTCGATCTCGACCATGATCTTGCCAGAGGTGATGTGTAATCCTCCAGCGAAGCGGAGAATTGCAGAGACTTCGGCCTTACGGCAACAAGGCTTTGAGATGGAGAGTCGACTTAACTCGTCTTTGACTGATGCGGTCATCGCCATGAGCGTTATCTAAGCATCTCCCCCGCAAAAATGTTGCGGAATACCGAAACTAATTTCCTCGGATCATGATGATTACTGCCAGGTGAAGTTGCGAGATCGGCCACAATTAAGCGACCTCCCATCTCCTTGACAATCGCCTCCAGGGCGCTACTCATCTCAGTGTTAGTCATAATTGATTGATCGACAACGGCAATATCGCACCCCAGCTCCGGCGCAAATCTGCGAAGAAGTCGTAAATGTTCTGCGGGCGAACTACCTGCGAATTCATCCCCTGTCGCACTTGGATTAGCATCGAGGTTAAGGAAGATAATTTTCTTAGCGCTCGAATCTACGATTGCCTCCATCTGTTCCTTTAGCAGGAGATGGGGCAAGACACTTGAAAACCATGATCCAGGACCGAAAGTAAGCCAATCTGCATTAGCTATGGAGGCCAATCCTTCTGTTGTTGCTTTGGCATCTGGTGGGATGAGAGCGAGGTTCTCTAAAGAGCCTTTACCGACCGCAACTTCTTTCTGCCCCCTGATGACTTGAATTCCTTGCCAATTCTTAAATGTGCCTTCAATATCCAACGGAGTGAGTGACATCGGAAGTACTCGCCCCACGACTTTCAACAAGGCTCCAACTCGATCTAAACCCTTTATTGGATCTCCATCTCTATCCCATAGCGCAGCGAGGAGGAGATTTCCGACGGCATGCCCATTTAGATCACCATCAGAAGTGAAGCGATATTGCATCAAATCGGCCCAATTCCGACCCCACTCATCATCAGCGCATAGCGCAGCGAGCGCCATCCGCAAATCACCAGGGGGAAGGGCGTTAAATTCAGCGCGCAGTTTCCCACTTGATCCACCGTTATCAGCGACTGTGACAATTGCAGTTATCTCTGGAGTCAATTGACGAAGCGCGCTAAGCATTGCTGCTAAGCCATGCCCACCGCCGAAAGAGACTACCTTCAACGCTCTCTCCCTAGATCGCGATGAATGGCGTGAGCAGATACGGAGGCATCTTTAGCGATTTCAAGTCCATTCAAGCGCTTAGCTAATTCTTCTGCGACCGCCACACTGCGGTGTTTTCCACCAGTACATCCAATGGCTAAGGTAAGAAACTTCTTTCCTTCATGAAGGTATCCACGAGCAATACTGTCGAAAAGGGCAACATACCTATCCAAGAATTCAGGAACAGCATTGGCGGTCAAGACTGCGTCGCTAACTTCTTTATCCAGCCCATTCTTCGGTCTCAATTCTGGCTGCCAATGTGGATTAGGAATAAATCGGCAGTCCATAACTAGATCGGCATCTGCTGGAATACCAAATTTATAGCCAAATGAGAGAACGTTAACTTTCAAAGCGGCAAGTGAACCGCTCTGGAATAACTCTTTGATCTTACGCTCCAACTGGTGGATATTTAGTTGTGTGGTATCCACAACTAGGTCTGCTCCTTGCCGTAGTTCGCGTAGCTTCTCCCGCTCCCTTTCGATTCCATCAACGATGCGATCGTTTCCTTGCAGCGGATGCGGTCTTCTTGATGACTCAAAGCGAGTGATTAGAACCTCATCAGATGCATCGACGAAGATGATCTTCCGAGACACGCCTCTCTCAACCAGCTCTGCCAAGGATCGATTTAAGTCATCAAAGAATTGGCGGCCACGAACATCGATCACCACGGCTATCGAATCAGATGTTCGCTCTGTCATGTCGAGAACTGAGGCAAGTAATGACGGTGGCAGGTTATCTATTACATACCAACCGGAATCCTCCATGGAGTGAGCTACCGTTGATCGGCCGGCTCCACTCATGCCGGTAATGACTACTACCTCGCGCGTCATGGCTTCATCATGCTATCCGTGTCAAGGACGCTCAATGATCTCCCCTGTTTGAGCATCGACCTCAATCTCACTTCCCTGGGCACTCAATCGCTGCCGGATCATCACTGCAGTCTTCTCCCCTATTCCAGGCACTGAAGCTATCTCTGAGAGCTCCGCCTTTCGCAGCGCTGCGATAGAACCGAAAGAGTCGAGTAATGCGCTCCTTCGAATCTCTCCTAGCCCTGGGATTTCATCCAAGAGAGACTCCAACATCAACCTAGATCTCTTTGAGCGATGAAAGGTAAGTGCAAAGCGATGGGCTTCATCGCGGATGCGTTGTACAAGATAGAGCGACTCACTATTCCTGGGGAGAATTACGGGAAATGCGCGGTCGGGGAACCAGATCTCCTCTAGCCGTTTAGCTAAACCGACTAGAGCAACATCGGTGATTCCTAGTTCTGATAGAGCACGCGCTGCGGCATTTACCTGACCGCGTCCCCCATCGACGATGACCAGTTGAGGCGGATAAGCGAAGCGACGTTTCTTTCCCCCATGAATCTCAATCTCTTCAAGATCTAGATCCTTCTCCTCTAGATATCGCTTAAATCTTCTCGTAATGACATGATGCATGGCACGTGTATCATCGAATTTTTCACGATCATCGATTCCGAATCTTCGATAGTCGCTCTTTTTTGGCTGACCATCCTCAAATACAACCATCGAGGCCACAACGGATGTGCCTTGAATATTAGAGATATCGAAGCACTCGATTCGTAGCGGCAATTCATCCAACTCAAGCGCTGAAGCCAGGTCCTCCAAAGTTCTACCTGATACGCCTGCATCACTTGCGCGCTTACTTAGGAATTGAACCAGAGCATGATGGGCATTTCGTTTTACGGTTTCAAGGATTTCGACTTTTTCCCCGCGCTGGGGCGAGGCGATGGTGGTCTTGCTACTCGCCCGCTTGGAGAGAAGTTCCTCTAGTGAGGATAAATCGGCATCATCAACATTCACATATATCTCGCGTGGCAGCTCAAACTCTCGATAAATAAGTTCCAGTGTCGCCTCAATCAATTTACTTTCTTCGGGCAGATTTGCTCGATCCATGATCCAAGAGCGCGATCCCACAATCCGCCCATTTCTAACTCTGAAGATCGATGCAGCCGAGTGCGTGATGTCATCATGTAAAGCTACAAAGTCTGCTGAGATTGAATCTGAAATAGCGGCCTCGTTTGACTCATTCGCCAGTTCAAGAGCTCTCAGGCGATCTCTCAACTTTGCGGCTCGCTCGAATTGTTCAGCTTCTGCAGCCCGTTCCATCTCCTCTCTGAGTTTCGACTCTAAGTCACCTGAGCCCTTCTCCATGAACTCAGTCAATTTAACTATCAGCTCCTTGTGATCGGGAGCCGAGATTCGTCCAACACAGGGGGCTGCACACTTACCGATATCACCAAGAAGACAGGGCCGTTTACTTCTGACCGCTTGATCAAAATTGCTCTTTGAGCATGATCGAATTGGGAATAGTTCAAGGATTAGATCAAATGTGGTTCGTAGCGCCCATGCATGGGCATATGGTCCGAAGTACTTCAGGCCTTTCTGTTTAGCTCTACGAGTTATGAATAACCTAGGAAACTCTTCATTCATGGAGATTGCCAAGAATGGATATGACTTGTCATCACGGAACTGGACATTGAATTGCGGATTTTCTTCCTTGATCCAAGTGAACTCAAGCTGAAGCGCCTCGACTTCAGAATCAACTACGGTCCAATCAACCCGACTGGCTGCGTGAACCATTCGATTAGTCTTCTCCGGGAGATTTTTTTGAAAGTATGAGTTGAGTCGATTCTTCAAAGAGCGAGCTTTACCTACATAGATAACCTTCTCGTCGCTATCGAAGAATCTGTAGACGCCTGGTTCGTCAGGTACTCCGGTAGGTCTATAACTATTTGGGTCGGTCATTTCATTTACGTATGGTTTTAGATGATGCAGGTTTAGATGCTGCGGGTTCGGATGATGCAGGTTTGAGTACATCGACAAGGAACTTTCCGGTGTAGCTAGCCTTGTTTTTCGCCACCTCTTCTGGCGTCCCAGCCGCAACTACAGTGCCGCCGCCTGAGCCTCCTTCGGGACCGAGGTCGATCACCCAGTCCGCAGACTTGATTACATCTAGGTTATGTTCGATGACGATCACAGTATTGCCCGTATCAACTAATCGTTGCAGCACCCCGAGAAGTTTTCTAACATCTTCGAAGTGAAGTCCCGTAGTCGGCTCATCTAGAACATAGATCGTCCGCCCCGTCGAGCGGCGCTGTAATTCGGTAGCAAGTTTTACCCGTTGCGCCTCGCCGCCGGAAAGAGTTGGGGCTGATTGTCCTAAACGGACATAACCCAAACCGACATCACATAGTGTTTTTAGATATCGATGGATGGCAGGAATGGATTCGAAGAATTCTGTTGCTTTCTCAATCGGCATATCGAGGACTTCTGCGATGGTCTTTCCCTTGTAATGGACTTCGAGAGTCTCTCGGTTGTAACGAGCCCCATGGCAGACTTCACAGGGAACATACACATCGGGAAGGAAGTTCATCTCGATGGTGATAGTTCCATCGCCTGCGCAATTTTCGCACCTTCCACCTTTTACGTTGAATGAGAATCGACCCTGCTGATAGCCCCGAACTTTCGCCTCGCTAGTCTCTGCGAAGAGTGCGCGGATCTTGTCGAACACTCCTGTGTAAGTAGCGGGATTTGATCTTGGAGTTCTTCCAATGGGTGATTGATCGACGTGAACTACCTTGTCCAACTGATCGACGCCAGTCACAGTCCTATGGCGACCTGGAACTACACGCGCTCCATTTAATTTGTTTGCCAAGACTGAATAGAGGATGTCGTTTACTAGAGTCGATTTACCGGAACCACTAACTCCGGTTACTGAGACAAATAGTCCGAGCGGGAATGTCACATCGATAGATTTAAGGTTATTCTCCTTAGCCTCTTTGACGACAAGCGTTCGCTTTGGATCAACCTTTCGCCGATTCTTTGGAATCGCAATTGCACTTCTACCTGAAATGTAGGCGCCCGTAATCGACTTCTTTGACTCGACTAGACTGGCGAGATCCCCTGAGACAACAATCTCTCCCCCATGTTCGCCTGCGCCCGGGCCGATATCGACAATCCAATCGGCTGTTCTGATTGTCTCTTCATCGTGCTCAACGACGATCAAGGTATTTCCAAGATCACGTAAGTGGGTCAACGTATCTATTAGTCGCCGGTTATCTCTCTGATGTAGACCAATGCTTGGCTCATCGAGAACATATAAGACGCCCACAAGCCCCGATCCGATCTGAGTAGCAAGACGGATTCGCTGAGCTTCTCCCCCTGAAAGCGAGGCTGCTGCGCGGGCTAATGTGAGGTATTCGAGTCCGACATCAAGCAAGAAACCAAGGCGGGCGTTCACTTCCTTCATTACCCGTTCCGCAATCTTCGCCTCGCGCGCCCCTAGCTTTATCTCCTTAAGGAAGCGGGCACATTCATCTATAGAGAGCTCGCAGATCTCAGCGATGTTTTTCTCTCCGACGGTTACTGCTAAAACTTCCGGTTTGAGACGCGATCCATTACATACCGCACAAGGGGTTTCGCGCATATAGGCTTCATATTTCTCTCTGCTGTAATCACTTTCCGTCTCACCATGTCGCCTTTCGATGAAAGGAATTACCCCCTCAAAGCCAGTTGAGTAGCTACGGACTCGGCCATATCGATTCTTATACTTAACATGAACTTCGTATTCATATCCATTCAAGATCGCATCTTTAGCCTTTTCAGAGAGCTTTCGCCAAGGTGTGTCCATCGAGAATTTAACATCCTTCGCAAGTGCTTCTAAGAGATTATTGAAGTACTCAGATGTCTGGCCGCCGGCCCACGGGGCTATCGCACCCTCGTTAATGGAGATCGAGTCATCGGGAATGACCAACTCTTCATCCACCTCTAACTTTGAACCTATTCCGGTGCACTCGGGGCAGGCGCCGAATGGTGAGTTGAAAGAGAAGGAGCGTGGCTCGAGTTCTTGGAAAGAGATCCCACAATCGTGACAGGCCAATAGCTCGCTATATGTCCGTTCGCGCTCCTCTTTAGCCTTTGCGTCCACAAATTCCAAGGTGACTAATCCGTTAGCCAGCCGAAGCGCTGTTTCAATGGAATCAGTGAGTCGTTGCTTTGAATCTGCTTTAGCGGTCAAGCGATCGATCACAACTTCTATCGTGTGCTTTTCCTGCTTTTTCAACTTAGGCGGCTCACTCAATTGGATTGTTACGCCATCTACTCGTGCACGTGAATAACCTTGTGCAAGCAGGTCTTTGAAGAGGTCTGCGAATTCTCCTTTGCGAGAGCGAATCATCGGAGCAAGGACTTGGAATCTCGTTTCAGGAGGAAGGCTCAAAATCTGATCGACAATGTTTTGCGGGGTCTGTTTCGAAATTGGTTTTTTGCACTTTGGGCAGTGCGGTTTGCCGGCTCTAGCAAATAGCAGCCGCAGATAGTCATAAACTTCCGTGATTGTCCCTACGGTGGAGCGTGGATTTCGATTGGTCGACTTCTGATCAATCGAAACTGCTGGCGATAGCCCTTCGATGAAATCAACATCCGGTTTATCCATCTGGCCTAGAAATTGTCGTGCGTAGGCGGAAAGAGACTCCACATACCGTCGCTGTCCCTCGGCGAAGATAGTGTCAAAAGCAAGAGATGACTTTCCGGAACCCGATAGCCCCGTGAATACGATCAAAGAATTACGCGGCAGATCTAGTGAGACATTCTTTAGGTTATGTTCACGAGCGCCTCTTACCACCAATCTTTCCGCGCTCATTTAATCCCACCTTCATCCATGCTTCTAAGTTCTCGCTTAAGCTCTTTGATCTCATCGCGCAATCTCGCAGCCAATTCAAACTGTAGTTCGGCAGCGGCATTGCGCATCTGTTCTGTCAGGGATTCAATTAGGCCCAGTAGCTCAGCTCGGGGTAAGGCTACGAGCGACTTGGCGTGAACGCCAACTGGAGTCTCGGTGACTCCGCGCCGCTTTCCGCTAATGAGATTCTCGGTATCAGCGCTCTCGCGCTCAATCAGGTCGGTGATATCGGCAATCTTCTTCCGAAGGGGTTGAGGGTCGATTCCCATGGCCTCGTTGTAAGCAGTCTGCTTTGCTCTCCTTCGATTCGTCTCATCTATCGCATTTCGCATCGAATCTGTCAGATTATCGGCATACATATGGACTTCGCCAGAAACATTTCGGGCTGCTCGGCCGATAGTCTGGATTAGCGAGCGCGTGGATCTTAAGAATCCCTCTTTATCTGCATCAAGGATTGAAACTAGCGATACCTCGGGAAGATCAAGTCCTTCGCGGAGCAAGTTGATTCCTACTAGGACGTCGTATTCGCCCAGTCGAAGTTCCCGTAGAAGTTCGACTCTCCTTAAAGTATCAACTTCCGAGTGGAGATACCGAACCCTAATTCCGGCATTTGCAAAATAGTCAGTTAGATCCTCAGCCATCTTCTTCGTTAAAGTTGTAACTAGTACACGCTCGTTGCGCTCAGCGCGCTTGTTTATCTCAACCCGGAGATCGTCTATCTGATTCTTCGTTGGCTTGATGATTATCTTCGGATCTATTAGACCCGTTGGCCTGATTACCTGTTCGACGTAGACGCCTCCCGCCTTATCCAATTCATAAGGACCGGGTGTAGCTGATAGATAGACCTTCTGAGGGGTGCGCTCAAGAAATTCATCGAAGGTCAATGGTCGATTATCCATCGCACTTGGCAATCTAAATCCATGCTCAACCAAGGTTCGCTTTCGTGAGGCATCCCCTTCGTACATCGCTCCAATCTGCGGGACTGTGATGTGCGATTCGTCGATCACGCAGAGAAAATCTTCTGGGAAGTAATCAAGTAGGCAGTTGGGAGCAGAACCAGGGGCTCTGCCATCGATATGTCTTGAATAGTTTTCGATCCCGGAGCAGAATCCAAGTTGCTGGATCATCTCGAGATCGAATTGCGTGCGCATCCGTAATCGCTGCGCTTCAAGTAGCTTATTCTGCCGCTCTAGTTCATTTAAACGCAGCGCAAGCTCTGCCTCAATATCCGCCATAGCCCGCTTCATAGTTGCAGGGCTGGCTGAGTAGTGAGTCGCGGGGAAAATGAAAACTTCCTTTACATCACTGACTATCTCTCCCGTTAACGGATTCAACGTTGTGAGTCGCTCAATCTCATCTCCGAACATCTCTATGCGAATGGCCAACTCCTCATAGACCGGGATGATCTCGATAGTGTCTCCGCGCACACGGAAAGTCCCGCGCTCAAATGCGATGTCATTGCGCTTATATTGGATATCCACAAATCGTCTTAGTAATTGATTCCTATCGAAGCTATCCCCCACATTGATCTTCACCATCCGATCTATGTATTCCTGAGGGGTTCCTAATCCATAGATACAAGAGACGGTCGCAACAACAATTACATCTCTGCGCGTAAGAAGCGAATATGTAGCCGAGTATCTGAGTCGCTCTACCTCCGAATTGATTGAGGCGTCTTTCTCGATAAATGTATCGGTCTGGGGAACATACGCTTCTGGCTGGTAATAGTCGTAATAAGAGACGAAGTATTCAACTGCGTTATTGGGTAGTAACTCTCTAAACTCGTTAGCAAGCTGAGCAGCTAAGGTTTTATTGGGCGCCAAGACAAGTGTTGGACGCTGGACTTGTTCGATCAACCAGGCGACTGTCGCCGACTTTCCAGTACCAGTTGCTCCAAGAAGGACGATGTCAGATTCACCGCGGTTAACTCGCTCGGTCAGATTGGCGATAGCACTCGGCTGATCGCCTGCGGGCTGGAATTCACTAATTACCTCGAAGGGCCGGTCAGCTCTCGGGGTGCTCGTTATTGCGCGGGTCATTTATTAACTCGTGGAGAGATTTCGTTCTCCCAAAGATGTCGAACTGCGCGTTCGAGATCGTCGATTGATCCATCATTGTTAATCACGAAGTGAGCAATCGAGGCTCGATCTTCATCTGTAGCTTGAGCGCTAATTCTCCGCTCGATCTCATAGCTCTTCATTCCGCGCTGAGCGAGACGCTCTTTTCTTCGCTCCAAAGAGGAGGAGATGGCAATCACTAGATCAAACCGTCCCGCCCCTTTAGTCTCGTAAAGCAAGGGAATTTGATTAATGACAACGCCATCACTGGGAACGCGAGCAGCAATCTTCGAGGCTAACTCTCTTACCTTCGGGTGGATGATTTCTTCCAAACTTCGCCTAGCGTTTTCATCTTTAAACACGATCTCTGCCAATTTAGCGCGATCGATCTCGCCTCCAGTTAGGACGCCATCGCCAAAGAGAGCGATTACCTCATCGAAACCATCCGTGCCACGCTCAATCACATCACGGGCAAGTTGATCGGAGTCAATGACCACGGCTCCTAGCTCTTGGAAGAATTCTCCGGCTAGGGATTTCCCTGAGCCGATTCCTCCAGTCAGTGCAATTGAGAGCATCTGATTTTCTCCAAAGCTAGTAAAGAGCTGCTTTCATATAGAAAGAACAGGACCAGATTGAATCTGGCCCTGTTCTCATCACTTACTACAGTTTCACTTACTGATGTCGATTACTGATCAGCGGATGCAGTTTGATCAGCTTGTGGTTCAGCGGCAGCTGCAGCTGCGTCGGCAGCTTGTGCCTCTGCTTTCTGCTTCTTGTGGGCTAGGAAGCGTGCTTGCGCTTCTGCGTACTGACGCTCCCACTCCTCACGCTGCGCCTCATAGCCAGGCTTCCACTCCTGAGTCTGCGGATCGAAACCTTCGGGATAGATGAAGTTTCCGTTCTCGTCATAGCGAGCTGGCATTCCGTACTGGGTTGGATCAAATGCCTCTACCGGAACATCATGGCCCTCATTAGCTTGCTTGAGTGAGAGTGAAATACGACGGCGCTCTAGATCGATATCGATAATCTTTACAAATAGCTGGTCGCCAACCTGAACGACCTGCTCTGGGATCTCGACATGCCTCTCGGCGAGTTCTGATATGTGAACCAAGCCCTCAATTCCATCGAATACGCGGATAAATGCGCCGAAAGGAACAAGTTTAGTGACCTCACCCGGAACAACTTGATTGATGGTGTGAGTGCGAGCAAATGCTTGCCATGGATCCTCCTGAGTTGCCTTAAGAGATAGCGATACACGCTCTCTTTCAAAATCAACCTCAAGAACTTCTACGGTTACTTCATCGCCAACCTCTACGACCTCACCTGGATGATCGATGTGCTTCCATGAGAGTTCAGAGACGTGGACAAGTCCATCTACGCCACCAAGGTCAACGAATGCACCGAAGTTGACTATTGATGAGACAACACCGGTACGAACCTGGCCCTTTTGGAGCTGATTGAGGAAGGTGGTACGAGATTCAGATTGTGTCTGCTCAAGATAGGCGCGGCGCGATAGAACAACATTATTTCTATTCTTATCAAGCTCGATAATACGCGCCTCAACTTGCTTGCCGATATAGGGAGAGAGATCGCGTACACGGCGCATCTCAACGAGTGATGCAGGAAGGAATCCGCGGAGGCCGATATCGACAATCAAACCACCCTTGACTACCTCGATGACCGTTCCAACGACAACTTCATCGCGTTCTTTCTTGCCCTCTATCTCTCCCCACGCCTTCTCATACTGAGCGCGTTTCTTGGAGAGGATTAGACGTCCCTCTTTATCTTCTTTTTGAAGGACGAGAGCTTCGATTCGCTCGCCGACCTTCACTAATTCGCTTGGATCTAAATCGTTACGGATAGAAAGCTCACGCGAAGGAATCACACCTTCGGTCTTGTATCCGATATCTAGAAGTACTTCGTCGCGATCTACTTGGACTACAACGCCTGAGACAAGATCGCCATCGTTGAAGTTCTTAATTGTGCCTTCGATTGCGGCAAGAAATTCGGCTGCTGAGCCGACATCATTTACTGATATTTGAGTTGACAAGTTGCTCCGTGGGGAAATGAAACTAGTAGGGCACGCTTAAAGTCTGACTCCAAAATTAATTGGGCATTTCCTTCTAGGTCCGAGGCGATGCAAGAGCCCTAAGCGAGGAGCTGAAGGCTACTTTCATCGCGCCTTGCGGGTCAATTTGAGTGCTTAATGAGCGGCTAGATCCCAACTCTTCCCAAAGCCCACATTGACATCCAAAGGCGCTTTCAATGGATAGGCCGAGCCCATCTCCCTTCGGACAAGTTCCTCTAATCGCTCATGCTCGCCATCGGCCACTTCGAATATCAATTCATCATGAACTTGAAGAAGGAGTCGGGATTTGAACTCTCCTGTCTTGAGCGCTTTGGCCACATTGAGCATCGCGACCTTGATGATGTCTGCAGCGGATCCTTGGATTGGAGCGTTAAGCGCTGCTCTCTCGGCAACTTCGCGTCTCTGTCGATTCTCATGGTTCAAATCAGGAAGATAGCGACGTCTACCCAGAATCGTCTCGGTATAACCGCGATCCCGCGCAATTCTCACCACATCCTTTAGGTAATCCTGAATACCACCGAAACGTTCGAAGTATCGCCCCATCAAGGCGCTCGCTTCTGCCGGCGCTATATCAAGCTGCTGCGCCAATCCGAAGGAAGAGAGACCGTATGCCAATCCATAGGACATCGCCTTGATCTGGCGACGCATTTCAGGATCGACATCTCTAATGGGAACTCCAAATACCTGTGAAGCAACGGTGGAGTGAAGATCCTCCCCCTCATGAAAGGCTTTCAGAAGACCTTCATCCTCAGAGAGGTGAGCCATGATCCGCATCTCGATCTGGCTGTAATCGGCTGTCATCAAATCCACAAATGGCTTCATTGCCACAAATGCATTTCTGATCTTTCGACCTTCATCAGTTCTTATTGGAATGTTCTGCAGATTGGGATCAGTTGAAGACAATCTTCCTGTGGCCGCTACAGTCTGTTGGAAAGTCGTGTGAATCCGCCCATCCTTCGCGACAGCTGTCAATAATCCATCGATTGTTGTCTTGAGTTTTCCTACTTCACGGATGCGTAGCAGATTCTGCAAGACTGGATGACCGGTCTTTGCGAAGAGCCACTCAAGTGATTCCGCATCTGTGCTGTAGCCAGTCTTTATCCGCTTGGTCTTGGGAAGTTTCAACTCTTCAAAGAGGATTGCCTGGAGTTGCTTTGGTGAGGCAACGTTGAACTCTTGACCCGCTGCCTTAAATGCCGCAGACGAAGCCTCTGATTCTTCCGATGAGAAGAAGTCGCGAAGCTCTTCAAGCTCAATCCGGTTCACTCCTATCCCCACTCGCTCCATCTCAGCCAGCAGATGAAGAGTGGGCATCTCTAGTTCGTCGAAGAGTTTAGAAAGCTCCCGCTTTTCGAGCTCCTCCCTAAGAATCTCCTCAAGATCGAAGAGGTAAGCAGCGAGCTCTGGGTTGATTGAGCTAGCAAATAGATCCTCACTCATCGGCGGCAAGTTCAAGGCTAAGTAGCGTGATGCCAGTTCCTCTATCTCTAAATCGCGAGTCCCAGGGTTAACTAGATATGCAGCTAACTCGATGTCGAAGAGGGATTTAGCGATGATTCCTGAGCGAACAATTGGTTTTGCTCGGTGGGTAATGACTTTCGCTTCAGTCTCTAACTCATGCTCGACTCGTCCACTCTTTATTACAGTTTCCCGATCGAGTCCGACGATGATCTCACTTTCCGTGACAATCAGAGTAACCGAGCCCTTTGCTTTTGCTAAACGCATCTCCAGGGAGGCTGAATCCAAATCTTCAACCCTGATACTTCTAGACTCGCTTGTAACAACCTCTACTGTAGTCCCAGCTAGGGCTCGAGTCCGATCCCTAAGCGCCTTAATCTCTAGCTTCTCAAAGAGCTTCGCAGATCTATCGCCATCGATACCATGCCATTCCAATTGCGAAATTGAGATATCAATCGGGACATCTTTTCTTAATTGAGTTAACTCTCGATTACGGATTACGTTGTTTAGGGATTCGCGCAGCGCCTCTCCGGCTTTTCCAGGAACTTCATCCACATGTGCAATCAATTCTTTCAATGAGCCGTATTCCTTTATCCATTTCGAAGCGGTCTTCTCGCCCACGCCTGGGATGGATGGCAAGTTGTCACTCGGATCACCACGAAGAGCGGCAAAGTCTGGATATTGCTCTGGAGTCAGACCATACTTCTCGATAACCGCTTCAGGATTCATGCGAGCTAGATCGGTGACTCCCTTCTTGGGATATAGGACCGTCACATTCTCATTAACGAGTTGGAAGGCATCCCGATCGCCGGTGCAGATCAGAATTTCGCTTTCACTGCCCTCTTGAGCAACGATTGTTGCCAGGATGTCGTCAGCTTCGAACCCTTCACATTCGTAACTCTTGATCTGAAATGCTTCGAGTAACTCATTTATATATGTGATCTGAGAGCGGAACTCATCGGGCGTCTTTGCGCGATTGGCCTTGTATTCCGGGAAAGCTTCGGTTCTAAACGTCTTCCTTGAAACGTCGAAGGCGGCGGCAATATGGGTTGGCTTTTCGTCGCGGATGAGATTTAGGAGCATTGACGCGAAGCCATAGATGGCATTTGTATGCTGACCAGAAGAAGTTGAGAAATTCTCGAGCGGTAGGGCGTAAAAGGCCCGATACGCAAGGGAGTGACCATCTATAAGAAGAATCCGTCGCTTCATCAAAGACAATCCTAGGCACAGCCACCTAGAATCCTCGCCATGATCGATTTCATGGAAGTTCTTCGTGAGCGAGGACGTGGCGCGCTCGATAAGAAGATGGGCATAGAGATTATCGAAGCCTCACCAGAGCGTCTCGTTGGGACAATGCCGGTTGATGGGAATACCCAACCCATGGGATTACTTCACGGCGGAGCAAATGTGGTTCTTGCTGAGAGCCTTGGATCGGTTGGAACCCAGCTACACGCAGGACCACATCGTCGGATTGTTGGGGTCGACATAAACGCGACCCACCATAAGTCAGCTACATCTGGAGTAGTTACTGCGGTAGCAACAGCAATAACACTTGGAAAAACTCTCTGCTCTTATAACGTTGAAATCACTAACGAAAATGGCGAGCGTACTTGTACTGCCCGAATTACATGTTTGATTCTTGCCGAGCGAAAGTAGAATTAATCTAGTTCGTGGGCGCCAGTTCCCAAGTAAGCAGACTTAACGTGAGGATCATTTAGAAGATCCTTGCCGCGAGCTTCCTTAGTTATGGATCCAGTCTCAAGCACATAAGCTCGATCAGAGCGCGAGAGAGCCTGCTGTGCATTCTGCTCGACCAAGAGAATAGTCACACCTAACTTATTGATCTGGGTGATGATCCTGAAAATATTCGCGATCATCTGTGGGGCTAGACCCATTGAAGGTTCATCAAGAAGAAGAACCTTTGGCTTGGCCATTAGTGCGCGACCAATCGCAAGCATCTGCTGCTCGCCACCGGAGAGAGTTCCGCCAGCTTGTGTGGAGCGCTCCTTCAAGCGTGGGAACAATTCATAGACCATCGCAAGATCTTCTTGCATCTCACTCTTCTTCGACTTCAAGTGATATGTACCGAGCTCTAAGTTCTCAAGAACTGTCAGACCTGGAAATATTCCACGGCCTTCTGGAGCCTGTGAGATTCCTAGGTGTACTCGCTGATGTGCTTTAGCTCCGAGAATGCTCTTGCCGTCATACTCGATGGTTCCAGAGATCGGATTTAGAAGACCGGAAATAGTCTTAAGGAGCGTCGTCTTACCCGCACCATTGGCGCCGATTAGAGAGACGATCTCTCCTTGGTTTACAGTTATTGAAATACCTTTTAGGGCTTCGATCTTTCCGTATGCGACCCGAAGGTCCTTAATCTCAAGACGCATCTTCTGGTACTCCCAAATATGCCTCGATGACTCGTGGATCATCTTGAACGATCTGTGGTGCGTTGTCAGCAATCTTTTGGCCGAAATCAAGTACTACCACTCGATCCGAAACCTTCATCACGAGTGACATGTCATGTTCGATGAGAAGGATGGTGTAGCCAGCGCTACGAATCTTCTCAATAACCTTTGCCAATTCGACCTTCTCGGCCGGATTGAATCCAGCAGCAGGCTCATCGAGAAGGAGCAATTTTGGCTCTGTGCCAAGTGCGCGCGCAATCTCTAGTCGACGTTGTACGCCATAAGGGAGATTCCGTGCAAGACGATCTGCATATTCTCCAATTCCGATGAAATCTAGGAGTTCCTGAGCCCTACCCTTGTCGCGCTTCTCTTCTCTTCTTGAAACTGGTGAGCCGAACAAGCCTCCAACCAGTCCTGATCGCTTATGAGTATCGGTCGCAGTCATGACATTCTCAAGAGCGGTCATATCGCCCCAGAGTCTGATGTTCTGGAAGGTTCTTGCAATTCCGCCTTTGGTGATCTTGTAACGCTTAACTCCAGAGAGCGACTTTCCTTGAAACTCGATCGATCCGGAGGTTATCTGGTAGACGCCAGTTATTACATTGAAGACTGTAGTTTTGCCAGCTCCATTTGGACCGATTAGTCCGAGAATCTCCTTCTCTTTGACGTCAAATGTGACATCGTTAAGAGCGGTAACACCACCAAAACGCATAGTGACATTCTTAAGCGAGAGAATTGGAGTGGTCACGAGTTCTGCTCCTTACTTGGAAGAGCCTTCTCTCGCTTCTTACGAGGTAGCAAGCCATCGGGGCGCAGGTTCATCATGATTACAAGAACTAGTCCGAATACGAGAAGACGAGCATCGGAGAGGAAGCGAATGCGATCAGGGAGATATCCAAGGATTATCGCTCCTAGGATGACGCCCCAGATATTGCCCATGCCACCGAAGACGACGCAGGCAAGGATGAGAATTGAAATCTGAAGCGTGAAGTTATCCGGTGCGATGAAGAGCGTCTTGGAGGCGTAGAAGACGCCAGCCGCTCCACCAACAGAGGCTCCGAGAACGAATGCCCATACCTTGTACTTGAAGGTGGGAACACCCATTAGTTCAGCAGCATCTTCATCTTGTCTGATTGACTCCCAGGCGCGGCCTGCGCGGCGAACCGATAGGCGACGCACCATCCAGATTGCCAACAAGATGATTACTAACAGTGTCCAGTAATAGACGCGATGGCTATCGAATGCATACTCAATGCCAAATATCGGTGGTGGTGATGGAATTCCGATGATTCCACCAGATCTTCCTAGCACTTCAAGATTGAGCGCAACGATTCGGATAATCTCACCGAATCCAAGAGTGATAATCGCCAAGTAATCACCGCGAAGCTTTAGCGCCGGTACTCCAAGGATAATTCCAGAGAACATGGCCATCGCAATACCAATCGGGAGGATCTCCCAGGTGTTAAGTCCTGTTCTAGTTCCAAGTAGACCCATTGTGTATGCGCCGATTGCGAAGAAGGCGACATAACCAAGATCCAATAATCCGCTCTTACCAATAACGATATTGAGACCGATTGCCATCAAAACGAACATGGCAATTGGATATACGAGAACTGATTCGTAATCTGCGATTGGGGTATTGAGGATTGTTCCACCCATAAATGGAAGGGCTACCGCAAGAGCAATCCAACCGATTGCTATCGCTACGCGCTGGGGGCGATTAGCTCTCTCCCAGATTTCTGCGCCTTTATCTCTTAAATTAATCATCATGCCCTCGTCTGCGTCATCGCTTCGCCAAAGAGTCCATTTGGCTTCGTGTAAAGAATGAGTACCAAGATCACGAAGACGGTGACGGCCTTCCACTGAGTTCCAAGGAAGAACGATGCATAGGTCTCAAGGAGTCCCAGGGTCAATCCGCCGTAAAAGGCGCCTTTGATATTGCCAATACCGCCCAGGATTGCGGCCGTGAAGGCAGCGAGGCCAAGTTCAAATCCAATACTAAAAGTCGTGTTCTCGTATTTGAGAACATAGAAGAAGCCCGCAGCGCCAGTCATTAATCCACCGACCAAGAAGGTGATTGAGACAACCCCGTCGATATTGATTCCCATCAACTTTGCAGCATTTCCATTCATCGATACCGCGCGAATCGCCTTACCAAGGCGTGTTCTATTAACGAAGGCGAGCAAGAGAACTAGAAGGATTATGGCCGCCACGATGATGATTGTGTTGTCGAGGCGGATATCTGCATCAAAGAATTTTCCAATGAATGACTTCTCCATAGCGCGTGGGCTTGCGACAGGACGCGAGTCAGTCATCATTCGGACTGCCTCTGCTAAGACCATAGAAACGCCAATCGCTGAAATAAGCGGCGCGAGGATTCCTGAATTCATTCGACGGAGCCTTCGATAGGCAACGATCTCAATAACAACCGATAGCACTCCTGCGACTACCATGGAGGCAAAGAGCGCCGTTCCAAGAATTAGCCAAAGTCGAAGGCCGGTTGCGGCTTCTGAAGTTTGGGTGAAGTTGTAGACATCTCGAATGATGATTACTGTCGCAAAAGTTGCAATCATAAATACTTCTGAATTAGCAAAATTGATCATTCGAAGTACGCCATAAACCATGGTGTAACCGAGTGCGATGAGAATGTAGATAAAGCCGAGGCTCAAGCCGCCGAATGTCAGCGACCAGAATTGATCGAGAAAGTTTCCGATCAAGAGCTACACCATCTCTCTCTAGGTAATGAACTAAAACGAAAAATCTTGACTTACATATTACTAAGGGTCCGCGGGCAGATCGCGTCAGCGACCTGCCCGCGGGTACTACTTATTTATCTAGTTGACTGGATTACTTAACTGGTCCAGTGAACTTGATGACTCCGCCTCGAACTTCGAAGCCGTTCATAACGCCACCAGCAACATCACCGTTAGCGTCGAAGCTTAGGTTGGATCCGGTTAGGGACTTACCCTTGTAGTTCTTGACGCAGGTGAGCATTGCCTGGCGGGTAGTTACACCCTTGCTAATGCAGCTTAGGAAGATGTTCGCAGCATCGATTGATTCTGCGGCATAGACACCAGATGCCTTGCCCATCTTCTTCTTGAAGTCTGCCTCTAGCTTGGCATCGATATCAGCCAATGGAACTGTTCCAGCTGTTAGGCGAAC
>DAIOSM010000002.1:41205-56032 GCA_036752585.1 Candidatus Nanopelagicaceae bacterium | reverse complement strand
CCGGTGGTGTCGATGACAAGTCATTTAACGCATCTGCATGGGCTGGCGCGCAGTCCGTTGCAAACAAGTCAACTACGGTCAAGTACCTAGTTGCACAATCAGATGCTGATTACGCACCAAATATCAAGAAGCTAGTTGATGAAGGTTGCGACATCGTTATTGGTGTCGGCTTCTTGATCGCTGGCGCACTAGCTGATGCTGCAAAGAGATACCCAAAGACCAACTTCGCAATCGTTGACGGTGGCGGCGCTGGAACTGCAAATCACAAGGGTCTTCTATTTGCAACCAACCAGTCTTCATTCTTGGCTGGTTACCTTGCAGCTTCATATACAAAGACTGGCGTTGTGGCCACATACGGCGGAATGAATTTCCCTGCAGTCTCTGACTTCATGGATGGTTTCGTAAAGGGTGTAGCTCACTACAACAAGGTGAAGAAGAAGAATGTAACCGCCCTTGGCTGGGATCCAGTCAAGAAGGATGGAACCTTCGTCGGAAACTTCAGCGACTCAGCTAAGGCGCTACAGCTTTCCAAGCAGTTCGAACTACAGAAGGCAGATGTGATCTTCCCTGTAGCCGGTGGTCTTGGTGGCGCAACAGCTCAGAACGCTATGACCAGCAAGAACTCTGTCGTTATCTGGGTTGACTCAGATGGCGTAATCGCAGCACCTCAGTACAAGTCGGTAATCCTTACCTCTGTACTCAAGGGCGTTGGAGTCTCTGTTGCTCAGGTAATCAGAGATACCCGCGCAAACAAGTTCTCCAGCACTTCCTATCTAGGAACTTTGAAGAACAAGGGAACTGGTCTTGCACCGTTCTATGATTTCGACTCAAGGATCTCAGCACAGACCAAGACTGAATTGAGACGTTTGCAACTTGCAATCGCCTCAGGTTCACTCAAGATCTAACTGATCTAAGAGAAAAACGAGCCGGGCGTGAGATAACGCCTGGCTCGTTTTCATTAATCAAGATTTCCGATAGATTCCCGCATTATTCGAAGCGCTAAATAGGGGATAGTCAAAGTTCATGTCAGTCGAGTTACGTGGCATCACTAAGACATTTGGCTCACTTGTAGCCAATGATTCGATCGACCTTAAAGTAGAAGCCGGCCAGATCCATGCGATCTTGGGTGAAAATGGCGCCGGTAAATCCACCCTGATGAATATTCTCTTTGGTTTATTACAACCTGACTCGGGTGAGATTCTCATCGATGGAAAGCCGATAAAGATCAATGAGCCGAGCGATGCATTAGCCGCCGGTATCGGAATGGTTCACCAGCATTTCATGCTGATTCCAGTATTCACTGTTGCAGAAAATATTGTTTTGGGCCACGAGAAGATTCGAGGAGTTGGCTCGTTAGACCTTCGCGATGCCCGAACCCAGATCATGGAGATCGCTAAGCGATTCAACTTTGAGATCGATCCCGATGCTCTGATTGAAGATCTCCCAGTCGGTGTCCAACAACGAGTAGAGATCATCAAAGCGCTCTTCTTCAACGCCAAGATAATCATCCTTGATGAGCCATCCGCTGTTCTCACTCCACAAGAAACCGATGAGCTTCTCAACGTTATGAGAGAGTTGAAACGCCAAGGGAACTCGATCATCTTCATCACGCATAAACTTCGCGAAGTCCAAGAAGTTGCTGATGAGATCACCATCATCAGACGAGGAAAAGTGGTTGGTCAAGCAAAGCCAACAGCCTCTCAAGAAGAGTTAGCTTCACTTATGGTTGGCCGACCAGTTGACCTTGAAGTTACGAAGAAGCCATTCACTCCAGGCTCAGTCATATTGAAGATCAATGATCTCAAGGTGACCGATAACCGAGGCAGACCATTAGTCAGCGATATCAACTTTGATGTACGCGCTGGTGAGATTCTTGCTGTAGCTGGCGTCCAAGGAAATGGCCAGACCGAATTGGCCCGAGCCATCTTGAACTTAGAGCCGCATGTATATGGCTCGATCACCATCGATGGTCAAGAGATCGTTGGTAAGACTGTAAATGAATCGCTTGAGTCAGGAATTGCCTTCGTTCCAGAGTCTCGAGAGCTAGATGGATTGATAGGTTCCTTTAGTATCGCTGAGAATCTGATACTCGACACTTTCCATAGTTCACCGATTTCGAAATCGGGAATCTTGGATCTAGAGCGGATAAAGAGCAATGCTGAAGAGTATGTAAAGCAATTCGATGTTCGCCTTCAGAGCATCTTCGATCCGGCATCCTCGCTTTCTGGTGGAAACAAACAGAAGGTCGTCTTGGCCCGTGAATTAACCCGCCCAGTAAAGCTTCTAGTGGCTTCCCAGCCCACACGAGGTCTAGATGTCGGTTCGATCGAGTTTGTTCACGAAAGGATCTTGGCTGAACGCGATTCTGGCCGGGCTGTACTCCTATTCAGTAACGAACTAGATGAAGTTATGGCGCTAGCCGATCGCATCGCGGTTATGTATCACGGAAGCATTATCGATATTGTCGCTCCAAATGTCTCCCGTAATGAATTGGGTCTCTTGATGGCTGGAGTGAAGGGCAAGAGCGCATGAAGCGGATATTCAATAACGTCTTACTCTTGCCGCTTCTTGCATTCGCACTTGCGATGTTCATCGGTGGATTACTAATTGCCTTCTCTGATGCAAAGGTATTAGCGCTTCGCTCCGAGCCTTGGGAGATGATCAAGGCAGGCGCTGCAACCGCATGGAATGCTTATGTAGCCCTATTTGAGGGCGCCATCTACGACCCGAACTTAGCTCGACAGGGTGGAGGACAGGGCTTCTATCCGCTATCGGAGACCTTAGTTGTCGCCGCACCTCTTATCTTGGCCGGTCTCTCAGTTGCCCTGGCATTTCGTGCCGGACTCTTCAATATTGGCGCTCAAGGACAATTCATCTTTGGAGCGATTGGCGCCTCCTACATCGGATTCACATATGAATTACCACCACTTCTACACATCACGGTCGCAATGCTCTTCGGCGTATTTCTGGCTGGAATCTATGGCGGAATAGTGGGACTGCTAAAGGCGAAGACTGGTGCGCATGAAGTCATCGTCACAATCATGCTCAATTACGTTGCGAGCTATTTGTTGCTCTGGTTACTTAAGACTGAGGCTTTCTTGCGTGAGGGTCGTAACGATCCGATTGCTCCAGATATCTTGGAGAGCGCTAGGTTGCCGAAACTTCTCGGAAGCGAATTCCGTGTCAGTTTGGCCATCTTGATTTCGCTATTGATTGCCTGGTTGATTGCATTCCTACTCAACAAGACGACCTTAGGCTTTAGGTTCCGCGCCGTAGGCGCCAATGCTTTTGCGGCGCGAACAGCTGGTATGTCCGTGGCATTCGTAACTACATCGGTGATGATCGTCGCTGGAGCGCTGGCTGGATTGGGCGGAGCGTTAAATGTCCTCGGAGGCGAATACGCCCTAACAGTTGGAATCGCAGGTTCCTTTGGATTTGATGCCATCACAGTTGCGCTACTAGGTAGAGCTAAGCCATTAGGAGTCGTTTTGTCCGCCTTCCTTTTCTCCGCTCTGAGAGTCGGTGGTCAGATGATGCAGGCGAAGACCGATACGCCACTTGATCTGGTGCTAGTGATTCAAGCGCTCATCATTCTCTTCATAGCAGCGCCTGCTCTCGTTAAGGCGATCTTCCGCTTGAAGAACATCAACGCCTCAACAGGTATGGCTGCGAAGGGCTGGAACGGATAATGGCAAAGATCTCAACACTCACACCGGCGCAGCGTCGTACCCGCCGTGGCATTTACACACTAGGGATCTTTACGGTTCTCGCGAGTATTCCATTTATCTTCCTAGCTTCAGATCCCGCCGATGTCACTTATGGATTTGTGTTGCGCGATGAGTGGGTACTAATTAATGAATGGGTAATCAACTCAAGGACTGCAGCAATAATCTTCATCGCGATTGCAGCGATCTCAACAATCGCCTCCTATCTACTCTTCTTGAAGGGTAGAAAGATCGGAACCTTTACATTCTTGGGAGCTTTTGCACTTCTTATGGCATTTCTCTCTTGGGCGGCTAAAGGAAGCTTCATACCGCTAACTGGAGTCCTTCAGGGTGCGCTCTTGCTTGCTGTGCCACTCATCTTCGGAGCTATGGCCGGAGTTATCTGTGAGCGTTCTGGCGTGATCAATATTGCGATTGAGGGCCAATTACTTGCGGCTGCTTTCGCCGCTGGAGTTATCGCCAGCTTAACCCAGAGCACTACTTGGGGATTGATTGTTGCTCCATTTGCTGGCGCCTTGATATCTCTGATCTTGGCTACCTTTGCCATTAAGTATCAGATCGATCAGGTCATCTTAGGTTTCGTCATCAACGTTTTGGTTATCGGTTTAACCGGCTTCTTGTATAAGAAATTACTCATTCCTTATCAAGATACCTGGAATAGCGGTCCGATCCTCTCGCCGATAGAAATCCCGCTATTGTCGAAGCTGCCGATAATCGGCCCGGTTCTCTTCAAGCAGACCATCATCGTCTATCTGATGTATGCGACCGTGATTCTCACGCATTATTACCTCTTCAAGACTCGTTGGGGACTGCGCACCCGTGCAGTCGGTGAGCATCCAACAGCAGCAGATTCGGTTGGTATCAAGGTCAATGCACTCCGCTTTAGAAATGTCATCATCGCCGGCGCTGTCGCTGGACTTGGTGGGGCTTATTTCACCGTTGGTGCTGTCGGAATGTTCGGTAAGGAGATGACAGCAGGAAAGGGCTTTATCGCCCTAGCGGCTCTCATCTTCGGAAGATGGAGTCCAAAGGGCGCCGTTGCTGCTGCTCTACTCTTCGGATTTGCTGACAACCTTCAGGTCGTGTTGTCGATCATTGGAACTGCTATCCCAAGTGAGTTCCTATTGATGGTTCCATACATCGCAACAATCATTGCGGTATCAGGTTTCGTCGGCAGAGTAAGAGCTCCTGCAGCAGATGGAATCCCGTATACGCGCGGAAGGCATTAGCGTAGGTAGATCTGATGGAGATTGATTGGAAGGCGCTTCAGGTTAAAGCGACCGAAGCGATGAAGAAGTCCTACGCTCCCTATTCGAAGTTTCCAGTGGGAGTTGCCGCCCTGGTAGATGATGGTCGAGTAATCAGTGGTTGTAATGTTGAGAATGCAAGCTACGGCCTGACTCTATGCGCCGAGTGTTCTCTAGTCTCAGAGTTGATCATGAGCGGTGGCGGTCGCTTAGTTGCTGTCGTTTGCGTCGATAAAGATGGAAATCTTCTCTCACCTTGTGGCCGATGCCGCCAACTTCTATATGAACACGGTGGAGATGCTTTGGAGTTATTGACCCCGGATGGACCGAAGAATATGACGGTCATTCTTCCTTGGGGATTTGGTCCTAAAGATCTGAATTAGTTATGGCTGAATCCTTCGCCGCCGTTGAGATTATTTCTGCAAAGCGTGATCGATCGGAATTAAGTGATGCCCAGATTGATTGGGTAATCGATGCTTATGTTCGTGGCGTGGTCGCAGATGAACAGATGTCTTCGCTTCTAATGGCGATTTTGCTCAACGGTATGAACTCTCGTGAGATCTCCCGCTGGACAGATGCCATGATCAATAGCGGAGAGCGGATGAATTGGAGCGCACTCGATAAGCCCACGGTTGATAAACACTCAACGGGGGGAGTTGGTGACAAGATCACTCTGCCACTAGCGCCGTTGGTCGCAGCTTGTGGCGCTGCCGTTCCACAGCTCTCTGGTCGAGGCTTGGGCCACACCGGTGGCACTTTGGACAAGATGGAATCGATACCTGGTTGGCGTGC
Organism: Candidatus Nanopelagicaceae bacterium; assembly: GCA_036752585.1. Taxonomy (GTDB): domain Bacteria; phylum Actinomycetota; class Actinomycetes; order Nanopelagicales; family Nanopelagicaceae; genus MAG-120802. Next base: position 50,268 of record DAIOSM010000002.1, on the reverse strand, counting down.
ATCGCTGACAAATGCAGAGATGTTAAAAGTTCTCCAAGATTGTGGCGCAGTTATATGCGCTGCAGGAAGTGGTTTGGCTCCTGCGGATAAGAAGCTATATGCGTTACGCGATGTAACGGGAACAGTCCCAGCGATTCCGCTAATTGCATCATCGATCATGAGTAAGAAGATCGCCGAAGGAACCAGCGCACTGATCCTCGACGTCAAAACTGGAAATGGCGCGTTCATGTCGGATCCGGAGAAAGCAAAGGAATTAGCTTCGGCAATGGTCGAATTAGGAAAGAGGGCTGGCGTTACTACGCGCGCACTCGTTACAGCTATGGATGTTCCACTAGGAAATACCGCCGGAAACGCCCTTGAGGTGCGTGAATCAGTGGAAGTCCTCGCTGGCGGCGGGCCATCAGATGTAGTTGAACTAACGCTCTTGCTGGCACGAGAGATGCTCGATGCCGCAGGAGTTAAGGGTAAGGATCCAGAGCAGGCGCTCAAGGACGGAAGCGCAATGGATCATTGGCGCAGGATGGTTAAAGCTCAAGGTGGAGATCCAGATGCCTCACTTCCAGTTGCTAAAGAGAATAAAGTGATTGTTGCTGAGAAGGATGGATTGATTTCGAGCATGAACGCTCTACAAGTAGGTATCTCTGCATGGCGTCTTGGCGCAGGTCGCGAGCGACAAGGCGAGAAGGTGCAAGCTGGCGCAGGAATCGAAATTCATGCGAAACCGGGTGAGAGAGTGAAGAAGGGTGATCGACTATTCACGCTTCATACTGATGATGCATCACGATTTGATCGGGCCGAAGCTGCGCTAAATGATGCGGTAGTTATAGGTGATAAAACCTCAGAGCGATTGCCACTTGTTATTACCAAAGTGGTCTAGAACGTTAGGACTTTTAGATGCCGATTGGGTGCCAGACAGTCTTGTACTCCATAAAGCACAAGATCCGCTTAAGTGATACTTCCTTATCGAATCGGTAAATCCGCTTCAAGTTATCTGTTCCAGCTCTCTTGATTTCGCCATCTAACTTCTTGTCAGCACCAGAGATATCAATTCCATCTACCTCCATATGGCTGGCAAGCCATGGAATCAATTCACTCTTCTTTCCTGTAAGGACATTCACAACTCCACCAGGAACATCACTAGTTGCGATAACTTCCGCAAGTGTTATCGATGAGAGGGGAGATGTCTCGCTCGCTATCAAGACTGCGGTATTTCCGCTAGCAATTACCGGAGCTAGACCTCTCGTGAGGCCTAGTAGCGATTCCTTCTCCTCGGCAATCACACCCACAACTCCGAGTGGTTCAGGGATGGTGAAGTTGTAATAAGGGCCAGCGATTGGATTCGTACCGCCGGAAGTCGTGGAGATCTTGTCGCTCCATCCGGCATACCAAACCCATAGATCGATCGCATCCTGAACCTGTTTTCTTGCTACCGAATCAGTTACGCCTTCAAGAGCTTTTATTTCAGCGACGAATTGCTCAGTTCTTCCTTCGAGCATCTCAGCCATTCGGTAGAGGATCTGTCCGCGATTGAAGGCCGTTGCGTGAGACCAACCTGGGAATGCACTCTTTGCTGCAACAACAGCATCACGTAGGTCTTTGCGGGATGCGAGAGCTGGATTGGCGAGGAAGTTACCCTTCTTATCTTTTAGCTCATATGAGCGCCCTGATTCACTTCTTGGGAAAGCACCACCAATGAAAAGCTTGTAAGTCTTCATCACATCGATACGCATCACTTAGCTCCCTTTATGTAAGCAGCTAAACCATGGCGACCGCCCTCGCGACCCCATCCAGATTCCTTATAACCACCAAATGGGCTGGCTGGATCAAATTTGTTGAAAGTGTTGGCCCAGATGACACCCGCTTTAAGTTCTTGAGCTGCCCAGAGAATCTTTGAACCCTTCTCAGTCCAGATTCCAGCGGATAGTCCATACGGAGTGTTATTTGCCTTCTCAAGCGCTTCTTGCGGGGTACGGAATGTGAGAACAGATAGAACTGGTCCAAAGATCTCTTCGCGTGCAATCCGATGCGCCTGAGTGACGCCAGTGAAGATTGTTGGGGGATACCAGAATCCTTTATTTGGAAGCGCACATGGCGCGCTCCAGATATTTGCTCCCTCTTTAGTTCCTGAGTCAGAGAGCTCCTTGATCTTGGCTAATTGCGCTGCTGAATTTATTGCTCCAAGATCGGTGTTCTTATCCAATGGATCACCCAGACGGATCTTTGCCATTCGAGATTGAAGTTTGTTCAAGAAGTCATCAACTATGCTCTCTTGAAGTAGCAGGCGTGAGCCAGCACAGCAGACGTGGCCTTGGTTGAAGAAGATGCCATTGATGATTCCTTCAACTGCTTCATCAACGGGGGCATCATCAAAGACGATATTCGCACCTTTTCCGCCTAATTCTAGAGTTGCCGGAATTCCCCGCTCTGCAATTGAATTGGCGATCAACTTTCCAACCTCAGTAGAGCCAGTAAATGCGACCTTATCGACATCGCCATGATTAACCAGAGCCGCTCCAGTAGTGCCATCGCCTGTGACGATGTTGACGACTCCAGCAGGCAATTCGGCTTGTTCGCAAATTTGGGCGAAGAGCAAGGCAGTCAGCGGAGTGGTTTCAGCTGGTTTAAGCACTACTGTGTTTCCGGTAGCTAAAGCAGGCGCCACTTTCCAGGCCAACATCAAGAGCGGGAAGTTCCACGGAATTATCTGGGCAACTACACCATATGGCTTTGGCGAGTTACCGAACCCCGCGTATTCAAGCTTGTCAGCCCAACCAGCGTGATAGAAGAAATGCGCTGCAGATAATGGGACATCGACATCACGCGTCTCGCGGATTGGCTTTCCATTATCTAGCGATTCCAATACTGCAAATTCTCGAGCACGTTCTTGGAGCAATCTTGCAATTCTAAATAAGTATTTGGCTCGCTCCTTTGGCTTGGTCTTCGACCAGACCTTGTTGTAAGCAGCGCGCGCGGCCTTAACTGCTTTATCTACATCCGTAGCATCACCTTGAGAGACTTTGGCGAGGATCTCTTCTGTCGCTGGGTTGATAGATGCAAACTTCTTCTTTGAGTGAGGGGAAACCCACTTGCCATTTATGAAGAGACCATATTCGCTCTCGAGTTTTACGATGGCGCGCGATTCTGGTGCAGGCGCGTACTCGAAGATGTCAGAGGCCATAACTAATCCACCGTAACATAATTAGCGCTCGAATATCTGCCATTACTAAGTTTCATACGTTGCATAAGAAGGTCATTTAGCAGCGCACTCGCTCCGATGCGGAACAGCTCTGGTGTTAACCACTCCGGTCCAGTCGTCTCATTGACCAATACGAGTTGTTTGATTGCATCCTTCGTAGTTCGTATTCCGCCGGCGGGCTTTACGCCGATTTTTCTTCCAGTCAGAGCGTGGAAATCTCGCACTGCTTCAAGCATCACAAGCACAACGGGAGCTGTTGCTGCGGGCGTCACTTTTCCGGTGCTGGTCTTGATGAAGTCAGCACCAGCTAACATCGCCAGATAAGAGGCTTTACGGACATTGTCATAAGTCGCTAGCTCTCCAGTTTCCAAGATGACTTTCAAGTGGGCCTTATCTCCGCAGAGCCCCTTTATCGCTTCGATCTCATCGTATACCGCGCCAAATCTGCCAGATAGAAATGCGCCGCGATCAATCACCATATCGATCTCTGCTGCGCCAGCATCAATCGCATCTTTAGTATCACGCAATTTCACATCCATAGATGCTCTTCCAGACGGGAATGCTGTTGAAACTGCGGCAACGGGAAGTGATTGTCCACCGATGGAATCCAAATATTCGCGAGCAATCTTCACCATATCGTTGTATACACAGATTGCACCAACATGCGGCACAGTCGGATCACTTGGATCAGGTCTAACCGCCTTAGCGCAGAGCGAACGGACCTTTCCGGGGGTATCGGCGCCCTCGAGCGTTGTCAGATCAACCATGCTTATAGCGAGATCAATCGCTCGCGCCTTACTTGAGGTTTTGATGCTGCGAGTAGCGAGCATCGCAGCCCGCGATTCTGCACCGACTTTATCTACTCCGGGCAAGTTATCGAGAAATGCCTTGAGCGAGCTCTCTGAACCATCGATCAACTTGCTCATGTGCTTACGCTACCGCCATCAATCCACGAAATTCACGCTCTAATGAATCTAGAATCGGTTCTGCTTCCTTCGCTGTCTTTGAGACTACCTCTATGTAGCACTTCATCTTCGGTTCAGTTCCACTAGGCCGAACTATCACTCTGTATTTCTCATCTAGCCAGATTCGGACCCCATTGGTAGGAGGAAGTCCATCCTTCGGATTCTCAAGATCATCGAATGAGGTGACGGTAAAGGGACCGATTTCCTTGGGCAGATTTCGGCGGAGCTTGCCCATGATCTTCTCAATATCCTCGATGCTGTTAGTGCGTACTGAGATCTGTCGGGTGCCATGGAATCCGTACTTCTGCCAGATATCAGCGAGAAATTCAGATATTTTCCTTCCCTCTCTCTTTAGATCGGCAGCTAGTTGAGCAATCACTAAAGCGGCGCTGATCCCATCTTTATCATTTACAGATTCAGCATCAACTGCATAGCCCAGCGCTTCTTCATATCCAAATCTCAGGTTTTCAACTTTGGCTAGATATTTAAATCCAGTCAAAGTCTCGGTGAAGGGAAGTTGATGAGCCTTAGCTATCTTTCCTAAAATCGATGAAGAGACGATTGAGTTAGCCAGAACCCTTTTCTCTCTAGTTGCCTTGCTAGCTAGATACTCACCAAGAATTGCTCCAACTTCATCACCGCGTAGCATTCGCCAACCGTTTTCATTTATTGCTACCGCACAGCGATCAGCATCGGGATCATTTGCGATGACCAAGTCTGCGTCAACCTCGCGGGCTAACTTTAATGATAGGTCGATTGCTCCTGGTTCCTCAGGATTAGGAAACGCGACCGTTGGAAACTCAGGATCCGGCTCTGCCTGCTCAGATACCAAGATAGGTTGATCGAATCCAGCGGTAGCGAACACCTTCAATATGGTTTCCTTGCCAACGCCATGCATGGCTGTGTAGACGATCTTCAACTTCTCTGGATTGCTCGCCAACTTCGCAGTTTCATTCACATAATCGGTAACTATTTCCTCGCCTAATACCGTCCAAGCGCTGCCTCGCTTTATGGTATTTAGATTTGGCGTCTTTGCAATCTCGGCTGAAATCTCGCTATCAGTTGGTGCGATTATCTGGGAACCTTCATATCTCACACCTTTTACCGTTCCACCTAAGTAGACCTTGTAACCATTGTCTTGCGGCGGATTATGACTAGCGGTAACCATCACACCGACATCACAGCCGAGCTTTCGCACTGCAAATGCAAGAACTGGAGTGGGAAGAGGGCGGGGAAGAACAAACACTTCAAAACCTGCGCCACTCATTATCTCTGCAGTATCGCGAGTGAAATCCTCAGACCCATAACGGGCATCGCGCCCGATAACTATCGATTTAAGAGCGTTCTTCCGCATGAATTCGCTGAGTCCAAATGCAGTCTTGGATACGACAGAACGGTTCATACGAGAAGGTCCAGGTCCTAATGGGCCACGTAATCCTGCAGTTCCAAACTCCAGAAAACCCTGGAAGCAGGCCTTCAGCTCATCGACCGAGCCAGAATCCAACCATCCTTGCAAGAGCGCTCTCGTTTTTGGATCTGGATCATCCTCAATCCAAGCGAGAACTTCACTCCTTAATTCCTCAGTTATGGCCGCAGGCATAGTCACGAGACCTTCAAGAGATTCTCTAGGAGCTTTCCTACTTTTTCTGCAGAAGCCTTTCCTGCCGCGATTACTTCTTCATGGCTCAATTTATTCTTCGATAGTCCAGCAGCTGGATTTGTGACGAGTGAGATTCCAATGACCTCAGCGCCCATGGCATGTGCTGCGATGGCTTCTGGCACAGTCGACATGCCAACCAGATCAGCTCCCAAGATTCCAATCATCTTTATCTCTGCTGGAGTCTCGTAGGTTGGGCCTGGCCAGTGTGCATACACCCCTTCGACCAGAGATGGATCAAGAGACTTCAATTGTGCACGGAGTCGAGCGCTGTAAACATCAGTCAAGTCAACGAAGTTTGCACCCTTGATCGGGGAGACTCCGGTTAGCGAGATGTGATCTCGAATCAAAACTGGTTGCCCGACAGAGTATGAGGGGTTAATTCCGCCACAGGCATTAGTCAAGACAACAATCTTTGCACCAGCAGATACCGCGGTCCTAACTCCGTGTACAACCGCATCGATTCCTTTACCTTCATAGAGATGAGTTCTCCCGAAGAAGATAAGGATGTTCTTATTGTTTATTGTGTAAGAGGAGATGTGACCGCCATGTCCAGCCACGGTAGAAGTATTGAAACCAGTTAACTTTGACATCTCGATTCGATGAGTTGGCTCACCAAAGATGCTTGCGGCATCGCTCCATCCAGAGCCAAGGGTGAAGGAGATCTCATGAGCTACTTTGCCGGTGATTTCTGCGATTTCTGCTGCGGCCTGCTTAGCGGCATTGAATGGATCACTCTTCTGTTCTGACATCTTCCTACCGTATCGCTCGATCGCGAAGTTCAGCAATGTAGTCGTCGGGAGCTCCTGCTTCGATCGCGGCAGCAATCATGATCTCCAAGTAACGCTCCGAAGGCTTTCCGCCCTCAAAAGAATTAAGCACATACACGTAGCAAAGTTGTGCTCCAGTCAACATCTCAACTCGCACTCTTATCTTGCGATATAGGTCTGTTGTGACGCCCTCCCATTCGTCGAGCGAGGATTCGTCCTGTTTGGTTAGATCGTAGATCGAAACGAATACTGATCCAGTTGAATCTTCAGCGAGAGTTGCAACCGATCCCTCCCAGCCGATTTCCTCACCGCCGAATGTCACACGCCAGCCCCGAATCCATCCAGTACCTAAGTGGGGAGAGTGGGGAGCGCGCTGCAGCATCTGTCTTGGATCGAGATTGGATCCATATGCGGCGTAGAGCGTCATCGTCTATTCCATCTATCCTTCATCATCAATTCTTGGCAACAAAGTCAAACCAGTTATAACCTAGAGAAGTAATGGCGCGCTTTAACAGGGGAAGCGATAGACCAATAACGTTAGATGTTTCCCCTTCGACTCTATCTATAAATGGAGCGCTCTTCCCATCAAGGGTGAAACCGCCTGCGACATTCAGCGGCTCGCCTGTGTCGACATAAGATTCAATCTCAGAATCGCTCATCTCGGCAAAGTGAACTCGGGTAGCAGCGATATCGCTGATTTCTACCTCCTTTACTGTATCGATGATGCAGTGTCCGGTGTAGAGAACGCCGGAATTACCACGCAATAATTTGGCGCGTTCAATTGCACGATCGCGCGTTATCGGCTTGCCTAGTGATTGTCCTTGGAATTCGAAGGTTGAGTCGCAACCAATGATTATTGCGGGGTAATCGATAAGAGCTTTGACTGTATGTGATTTAACGATGGCGAGGGCAAGGACAAGTTCGCTCGGCGATAGCGAGGCATAGGCCGAATCCTCTTCATCTACCCCGCTTATCCGGATTTCCGGCGAGATTCCACTGCTCTCTAAGAGGCGACGCCTCGATGGCGAGGCGGAGGCGAGGACGATTTTAGGGAGCACATTCACGATTCTATCTTGATGTATCTTCACATTATGGCGCCCAAAATTAAGGTCGAAAGAGAAGTAATTCCTTACTTTGAGCGTGCTGCCGCTGAACTTGGTATTGAGATCTCTGCCGACCCGGTCGAACGAGCCTTGCTTGGCGATGATCATCTTGTTGTAGTGGCAATCAGCTCAGCCCGTACACAATTCGCCTCGTATCCTGCAATTCGAGTTAGTACACATCGAAATAGAACTGCTATTTCGCCATCAGAAAGCAGCGAAGAACTTCTCAAAAATTTACAGATATTGGTAAATGAGCGCGTGCGAATAGATGAGCTAAACGGCGTAGCAACCTTTCTCTTTTCACTTGATGGAGAGTTAATACAGGTGCGCGATCAGATTGGTATCGAATCAATCTGGAGTCTTGAGTACGCATCAACATCAGTTTTCGAAAATGCTATTCGTGCTGCCAAGGCCCTACCGCTCGGAATTACAGATTTGATTAATCAACGTTGGTTGGTTATGAATTTCGACGCGCCACGAGAATTGGATATGACCCAGCCCTTCCTTCATCTCTTTGCACATGAACCGGGATACCGAATCAACAAGTCCTCAAGCCACTTGGGTTATGTAGCACTACAAGGGGATAAAGAGTTATTCGAGAAAGTCAGTCATGCGGTTGATTACTTAGAGGGCGTAATCAACGAGTAGCTCGCCCTAATCCTCTGAAGCTCCAACCAGCGGCTTCCCATGCTGATCTATCTAGAGCATTGCGTCCATCAATGATCTTTGGATTAGATACAAGACTCTTCACCTTATTTGGGTCAAGATAGCGAAATTCCTTCCACTCAGTTAGGTGTAGAACGATTTCGGCTCCACTTAAACAAGCTTCGACGTTCTCGGAGTAGCTCAACTCTGGAAAACGTAACTTAGCATTCGCATTTGCCTTTGGGTCAAAGACATAGACATCTGCTCCAGCAGCGGCGACTTGTGCTGCGATATCTAGAGCGGGGGAGTCTCGAACATCATCACTATCTGGCTTAAAGGCGGCACCGAGAACAGCGATTCGCTTACCTTTTAGATCCTCTCCGAGATCTAGCCTGACCAGGTCAATTATCCGTTGTCTAGCTCTAAGGTTTATCGAATCAATCTCCCTTAAGAACTCGAGGGATTGTTTAGCGCCCAACTCCTCTGATCGGGCCATAAATGCGCGGATATCTTTGGGTAGACAACCACCGCCGAAACCGATTCCTGCTTGAAGGAATCGCGATCCGATTCGTGGGTCGTAACCAATCGCCTTCGCCAAGACTGTGACATCTCCACCGGATGCTTCACATATTTCTGCCATGGCATTTATGAAAGAAATCTTCGTAGCAAGGAATGAATTAGCAGCCACCTTTACCAACTCTGCAGTCGGTAGGTCTGCTCTAATCCA
>DAIOSM010000002.1:24056-41105 GCA_036752585.1 Candidatus Nanopelagicaceae bacterium | reverse complement strand
CTTAGCATGTGGAGCGATGGCGTCGATTGCAGCATCTACATATCGCATATCCGCAGCAAGAGAGCCCTCTAATTGTGGCGTACCAACACAGATGAAGTGGACATCGCAATCCTTTGCCAGTGAGAAATCAGTAGTGAACTGCAATCTCCCTGAATTGACCTCAGCTAGTAGTAATTCCTCAAGATCTGGTTCAAAGAAAGGAACTTTTCCGCTCCGAAGAAGCTCGACTTTCTTGGCGTCAACATCGATTCCAATCACATCAAAGCCGAGAGATGCCATCGCAGCAGCATGCGTGGCACCGAGATAACCGGTGCCAATCACCGATAACTTCATAGGGGAAACTTACTATCCCTTTGATTCGTTACAAGGATTATCTGAGGCCGTCTTGGTACCGAACTTATCTACGAGGCTTGGCGATGCTGATGGTTCTGGTCTCACCTTATCGATCAGCGCCTCATCGTTCTTGATTCGCTCGAATAATTCGACCGATAACTCCGGATCCCATAGGACTGCAGCGGATACGCCATTCTTGTTGTAGTTGTAGTACTTCAATGGAATCGTCAGAGTACGAACATTTGATGCGGATAGATTTCTTAGCTGTTTTCCAAGCGTCAGTAAGTCGCCCTGAGAGAGACCACTGTCGGTGGTCACGCTCGCCAATGCTGAGTTGATGAATTCAAGTAGCTTTATTGGATTTAGGAGAACTCCCGCGCTAGTTGCTTTACGCAACATCGCACCAGCGAATTCCTGTTGGCGCTTCATTCTCCCTAGGTCGCCCAGCCCATCAAAGGTGCGCGAACGGACATACTTGAGGGAATCAATTCCATCGAGAACATGCTTTCCGGCTGGAAGAGTGAGATAACTCTTTGGATCATTTATATCGCGCTTAGTGCAGATTTCGACTCCACCAAGCGCATCAACCATCCGAACGAATCCAACAAAGTTGATTTCTACATAATGATCGATTCGAAGACCGGACATTGATTCGAAAGTTTCAATCAGCAGGGGAGCGCCGCCCCAGTTATAAGCTGAATTGATCTTTGAGTAGGTAGCAGGGATTAACTTGTCAGATGTCAACGATTTATGTTCAGGAATCAATGCGTAAGAATCTCTGGGAATAGAGATGATTGCTGCTTTGTCGCGTTTTTTGGAGATGTGGACGAGAATCATCGTATCGGAGCGTTTTCCAGCAGCTACCTTTGTGGTTCCGACTCGGAGTCTTCTAGTCTCTTCCCGAGAGAGCCCCTCACGAGTATCAGATCCGACAATTAGGTAGTTCACCGCCGAGGACTCTTTCTTTGGGCGATCATCTAGCCCCGCAAATACATCCAGCTTAGGAATGGCTGCAGTAATCCGCCCTAGGCCAAACCAGGTGATTCCGGAGAGCGCGACGATAGATATCGAAAGTATGGTGAAGAACCGAATCGCGCGGGGTGAAGTCACTCCGCAAGAGTAATGAAGCGATAGCGTTTAGCCGTTATGTACGCTGCGAATTCTCTGGGTGATAATTCCCACGGCAGTATTGAGCCGCCGGTATCTGTAATCCTCACTGTCGTGAATGAAGCTGCTCATCTTGAGGAAGCTGTAAACGCCGTATTGCAATCGGATTTCACTGGAGAGATAGAGATTTCGATTGCCGTTGGGCCATCGAAAGATAAGACACGAGAGATTGCGGCTGAGTTGGCAAGGCGCGATAAGAGAATCAAGGTCATCGAAAATCCGAGTGGACGTACCCCGGAAGGACTTAATGCAGCGTTAGCAGCAACAACAAACGAGATCATCGTCAGAGTCGATGGACATTCTGCGATTCAACCCAATTACATCCGCGAAGCGGTTCGCACATTGGAGGAAACCGGTGCAGTGAATGTCGGCGGTGTGATGGCTGCAGAAGGAGTAACTTCTTTCCAACGTGCTGTTGCGAGAGCTATGCGCTCTCCAATTGGCGTTGGCGCATCAAGGTTCCACACTGGCGGAGAAGCGGGAAGTGTCGATACCGTTTATCTAGGAGTATTCAAGCGCTCGGCGCTTCAAGAAGTTGGTGGTTATGACGTTCGCTTTACCAGAGCACAAGATTGGGAGTTGAACTATCGGCTACGAGAGCGAGGCGGATTGATCTGGTTCAATCCAAAGCTAACTGTCACTTACAGGCCGCGTTCTACCGTCAAGACTCTAGCGAAGCAATATTTTGAATATGGGAGATGGCGCGCTGCCGTTTCCCGTCACCATAAAGGGAGTGCGAATTTTCGTTACCTAGCACCACCCTTGAATCTGTTAGTGCAAGCTCTCTCTCTGATTTCGGGGATATTGGTTTCACCACTACTCCTGCTTCCAAGTCTCATCTACTTCACCACAATTTCGGTAGCTTCACTCTTGATTGGAAAGAGTTGGGATGAGCGAATTCGCCTGCCATTAGTTTTGATAATCATGCATTTTTCCTGGGGAATTGGTTTCATCACATCACCACGAGCCTTGATTTCCAATTCTTAATCAGCTCGCTCGGGTACCCTAATAAGCATGAAGTGGCGCGTGCTCATCATCTCCATTCTCCTTATTTTCGCCGCGCTACCCGTAACTCGTGCAACGACAAGTGTTCCAGCTGAATTTCTCTTCGCGGGGTCTGGCTATGGACATGGCGTTGGAATGAGCCAGATCGGCGCCCGCGGACAAGCGATGGAGGGTAAGACCGCAGTCGAGATCTTGAGCCATTACTACCCCGGAACAGAAGTCACTCCATTTCCCGACAACCATCTGATTAGAGTCAATATCGTCAATCAGGCTAGCTCTGCTTCGATAAGTATCGAAAAAGGAGTCGGCGGATTCACTTTGTACCAGGGAGATATTCCAGCGGCTGAAAATCCTGAACCATTCGGTAAATATGATGGAACAGTTTCTGCAACATTCACAAATTTCTCCGGACAAGTTGTACCACTCCTCACTTCACCCACGGCTAAGTTCGCGCCATTGCCCTCCAGTCCAGCGTGGACCATTAGATGGGAACCAAACTCCATCGTCTCATTCAAGAGTGGTGATAGGTCTGGAAGATATAAGTATGGACAGATCACATTTAAAAGCGTCACCACCAGAGTCACCTCCTATTTGGCTGTAACAACAACGCTTCGATTACATGACGAGTATCTATATGGAATTGGTGAAGTTCCTTCATCTTGGCCACCTGCAGCTCTTGAGGCGCAAGTTATCGCTGCGAGAACTTATGCCTTAGGCAAGATCGGCCGCATTAGAAGTGAATGTGATTGCAATATCTACAGCACTACGATTGATCAGAATTTTGTCGGCTTTGCCAAGGAAGATGAAAGAGTAAATCGGATCGATTACGGCATCCTCTGGAAAGAGGCGGTTAATCGCACTTTTGTTGATAGCGAGAGCGCATTAGTGATCACTCAAGGTGGCCTTCCTATAAATGCTTTCTACTTCTCTTCCAGCGGTGGACGCACTCAGAACATCAAAGATGTATGGGGATCTGAGTTTGCTTACTTACTTGGTGTCCCAGATCCTTGGAGTTTAGATCCGAAGATAAATCCACGTTTTTATATGTGGACCCGGAGCGTTCCGCAAGCAACGATGGCCCAAGCTTTTAACCTGCCAGATGTAGTTGCTTTCACGATTGATGCAATAAGCCAGACAAATAGCGTTATGGCGATATCTGGTTATTCATCTGAGGGAAGAAGGAGCACGCTCACCGGCGAAGTCTTCCGATCTCGTACTAAGTTGCCGTCGACTTGGCTGAAAAGCAATCTTCAAGAGATCACATATCCAGTATTCGCACCCGAATGTAAACCGAATCCGGTTTATCAAGGGGTATTTTGTAACGCTTAAGCAGGCCGCTTAACTGGAGAGTTAGTTAGCGTGTAGGACGCTATTCAAGCCGCCCCAATTGCCGCTGCGTGGGAGAGCCTCGATAAATCCACTCTTCGAGTTTCTTCGGAAAAGTAGGCCGTTAGCGCCAGAAAGTTCGCGCGCTTTTACTTCTTGACCATCAGGAAGTCGAACTACTGAACCAGCTGTCAGGTATAGACCAGCTTCAACAACACATTCATCGCCAAGCGAGATTCCAACTCCAGAATTAGCGCCAAGCAGAGTCTTCTTTCCGATCGAGATAACTTCCTTACCGCCACCACTTAACGTTCCCATTATCGAAGCGCCACCACCGATATCACTTCCATCGCCGACGACAACTCCTGCTGAGATTCGACCCTCAACCATAGAGGCGCCGAGAGTTCCAGCATTGAAATTCACAAATCCTTCATGCATGACAGTAGTTCCAGGAGCTAGATGAGCGCCGAGTCGTACGCGATCAGCATCTGCAATTCGAACGCCTTCCGGGATTACGTAATCGACCATTCTTGGAAACTTATCTACGGAGAAGATCGTGAGGGTGCCATATTTACTACGGAGTAAATCTCGAACGTTTTCAAAATCATCCAACGAGCAGGGACCGAATGATGTCCACACAACGTTGTTAAGGATTCCGAATATTCCATCGAGAACGGCGCCATGAGGCTTAATGATTCGATGCGATAGAAGGTGTAATCGAAGATATGCATCAGGGACATCTTTGGGAGCGCTCTTTAGATCAATCTCGAGCGAGATAGCCTCTCTACGAACACCTCTAATTTCATCATTTTGAGCGTGGTGATCTAGTGAAGGACTCTTACTTTCAGCTAAGTGTCCAAGGCCTAGTGATTTGAAGTAAGTATCGAGAATCGCGCCACTCTTTGAGATTGAAACCAAACCATGGCCGTAAGCGATAGACATGTGCCAAAGGTACCAACGCCATAGACTTCACGGGTGAAAATTGCCGTCTTCTGCGCATCATCTCGCTTGGTATCGCCAAATGCTTTGAAAATCGGATATACGTTGGGTGAGGAGATCGCAAAGGCAGGCCACCAACTTGTATGGGGTGGTGGAGCGATATCAGTTATGGGAGAAGTTGCAAAGGGTGTGCGTGCTCAAGGGGGCTATACGATCGGCGTAATTCCAGAGAAGCTAACTAATGTCGAGTTCATCGATAGCGATGCACATGAGATGCATCTGGTTGAGGATATGCGAGCTCGGAAAGGTTTGATTGAGAAGTTATCTGATGGATTTATCGCTCTTCCGGGCGGACTAGGCACCCTAGAAGAACTCTTTGAAATCTGGGTTGGTAGATATCTCGGCTTTCACAATAAACCGATTTCAGTCCTTGATCCTGAAGGAACTTATAACTCGCTCCGTGAGGCTCTAGATGATCTTACAAAACAGAATTTTCTTAAGCCGGGTCAACATGAGTTAGTGAAGTGGTGCACAAGTACAGACGAATCGATTGCTCACCTTGAAAGAGACTCTCTTGCTTAAAGATTTCTACGCTCAAGTCACTATAGATGCTCCAGTAAATCAAGTTTGGCGGGCTTTAGTTGAGTGGCAGCGGCAGGGAGATTGGATGGCGCTAACGCGAGTTACATCTTCAGATACAGGAGCGGATGATTCGGGAATCGGAACTACTATCGAGGCATTTACTGGAATTGGTCCTCTTGGCGTGCTCGACAAGATGAAGGTGATTGCTTGGGAACCGCCACATTTCTGCCGGGTTGATCACTACGGGAAGCTCATCAAGGGCATAGGAGAATTTCGATTAGTCGATTTAGGGAGTTCTACTCGTTTTGATTGGTACGAGGAGATAAAGGCACCGAAATTGATTCTTGCTCTCATCAAGCCATTCATTCTCATTACAGTTAACTACTCACTGAGGAAATTCGCACGTACCTTTAATTAGCGCCTCGCTGAGAGGCGGAGGTGAGCCTTGTAGCCTTAGCGTGTGGCGGAGCAGAAGAAACAAACTGTTATAGAGCTGATCGCCTCTTTGCCAGAAGAGGAGCGGATTGTCTTGCTTCTCTATTTCGGCAAGAACCTAACTGTCACAGAAATCGCGGCGAAGATCGGGGTTCCAGAGCGCGCCGTTTCTGCCGTTCTCGCCTCCGGCCGAGCCCGCCTACGCGAGAGCTTCGATTTCCCCTCACCCGACTAAATGAGCGATAATTCGCTCCTTCACGCTTTGAGCGCCTAATCAAGAAAGAGGTCGATATGGCAGCCATGAAACCCCGCACTGGCGACGGACCTATGGAAGTTACGAAGGAAGCTCGAAGCCTGGTCATGCGGATCCCGCTGGAGGGTGGCGGCCGACTAGTTGTGGAATTGAATCAAGAGGAAGCTCGCAATCTCGCGGATGTCTTGAACACAGCGGTCTCGCTAATAAAGAAGTGAATCGACCCATCCCGAAGCTGGGATCGCGAAAGATAAACAATCCCTCGGGAGAGACTTTAAAGGGCGTTACTCACCTCGCAATCCCGGTCAATACATCAGGCGAGTTCGCCATAAGTAAGAAGTGGCAGAAATTAATTGAAGATCAATTCGATCTGGATCTACAGGAAGAGATTAAGAAGGCCGGATCGGCCTTCTCTGCCAAACTCAATGAGTTGATTGAGATTCCGCTCAATGCCGAGAAGGTAAAGCTATCTCGAATCTATTTGATCGGAATTGGTGAAGGCAACCCAGGTGACCTAAGGAAAGTTGGCACAACACTCGGTCGAAAAGTAAAAGCGACTTCTGCGCACCTTCTTTCACTCTGTTGCGAGAACTCCAACCAAGCGCTGGTTCACTTAAATGCACTTGCTCTTTCCACTTATTCTTGGAGCACGAAAGGTGCAGCAGATAAAGAGAAGAAAATCGAAACTCCAACCTTGACTCTTGGTGGTGATTTCGATGATTCCGTAAAGCGAAGCGAAGTGCTCGTAAAATCAACTTGGAAGGCTAGAGATCTCATTCATACACCTTCAAATATCAAATCTCCGGAGTGGATAGCTTCCCAAGCCCGCGTACTCGCTAAGCACCCAGATTTGAAGATTAAGGAGCGTTCCGGCAGAGAGCTCGCTGAGTTTGGAGGATTGCGCGCAGTAGGGAACTCCAGTCGAAAGAACCCGCCCAGATTCGTTGAAATCTCTTATACCCCCAAGGGAGCGAAGAAATCTCCTCATGTAGTTCTGGTTGGTAAGGGAATAACTTTTGATACAGGCGGCGTCTCATTGAAGCGTCCTTACGATCTGATGGCTCCCATGAAGAGCGATATGGCTGGTGCTGCTGCGGTTCTGATGACCGTTGCTGCAGCTGCGGAATTGAAATTAAAGGTAAGGGTTACTGGACTGTTGATGTTGGCGGAGAACGCTCTCTCTGCGACCTCACAACGTCCAAGTGATGTAATTAAGCATTACGGAGGGACCACAGTAGAGGTACTAAATACTGATGCTGAAGGGCGCCTCGTTCTTGCTGACGGCCTTGCTTATGCGGATAAGAATCTAGATCCAGATTATCTTGTAGATATCGCAACTTTGACTGGTGCCGCAACCCTCGGTTTAGGTCGCCAGTATGGAGCTATGTACACCCGGAATTTGAAGCTCGCCGGAACCTTGAATCAGATTGGCGAGTACATCGGTGATCGAATCTGGCATATGCCGTTGATAGATGACTACGAGATTGCTCTAGATAGCGATATTGCAGATCTAAATCACTTGGGTAATAAATTCAAGTTTCAAGCTGGATCTGTAACTGCTGCGCTCTTCTTAGAGAAATTCGTCGGAGAGCGAAATTGGGTTCATCTAGATATTGCTGGGCCGGCCCGCTCTGAAGCAGATGCAGGGGAGAATCCAAAGGGTGGAACTGGATACGGAGTTCGATTACTAACAGAATGGTTAGCAACCCTTTGATATCTGCATTCTCAGAACGTGGCGATATGAAGGCATTCGCCAATAACTACATTCCTGAAACTGAGATCATGCAACGCGCGAGGCAGCGCGGTGTTGAAATTGGCGCATATGAGACCACTCCAGCCGTCGGTTCTTTGCTCCGCTACCTAACTCATCTGGTAGGAGCATCTTCGATTGTTGAGGTAGGTACTGGCTCTGGAGTTAGCGGGCTATGGATTATTCCTTCGATGATTGATAAGGGTTTGTTTACATCGATTGATGATGAAGTCGAAAATGCTCGTCTAGCTAAGCAAGCTTTCGATGAGGCAGGAATCGCATCTTCTCGTTATCGACTTAT
Organism: Candidatus Nanopelagicaceae bacterium; assembly: GCA_036752585.1. Taxonomy (GTDB): domain Bacteria; phylum Actinomycetota; class Actinomycetes; order Nanopelagicales; family Nanopelagicaceae; genus MAG-120802. The sequence continues at coordinate 33,014 of DAIOSM010000002.1, read as the reverse complement.
CACTGGAAATAGCACTGAAATAGTTGGAAAGTTAGCCGATAGCCTCTATGACATATTCATTCTTAGGAAGAGTCGAGATATCTTTGAGAACGTAGAGAATGCCCATCGTTCACTAAGGCCAGGCGGAGTAATTGTGATCGATCGAGCCTTGATGGGCGGAAAAGTTGCAGACCCAACTCAGCGGGATGAAGCAACAGTTGCATATAGAGATGTAATAAAGGTCATTCGCGAGGCTCGTGATCTCTGGATGCCAATGCTTTTGCCAGTTGGCGATGGCGTTCTGGTTGCCACAAAGATTTAGAGACCTAGGATTACATCATGTTCGGTATCGGAATGGGCGAGTTCTTAGGATTAGTCGTCCTAGGACTCTTTCTAGTTGGTCCCGACAAACTACCAACCGCGGCTAAGGACTTTGCTCGGATGATCCATAAGGTAAGAAACTTCACCTCAGATGCCTCTAAGGAGCTAAAGAAGAACCTTGGCCCAGGATTTGAGGATCTTGATGTTAAAGATCTGACGCCGAAGAATCTTGCCAAGAAAGTTTTAGGCGATGCCCTTGAGGATACGAAGTCAGAGTTAAAGCCACTCGCTAGCGAAGCTCGCACGCGCTCTAAAGAGCTAAAAGATATCGCCAAGATAGATCCTGATTTGCTATGAGTGAAGCGATCAAATCGGCGATCGAAAGCGAATTAGCTAAGGTTTCTGATCCCGAATTACATCGTCCCATAACTGAGCTCGGCATGGTCGAGCAGATTGAACTTGAGGGCGGGACAGCAAGCATAAAGATCCTGCTCACAATCACTGGTTGTCCTATGCGTGATCGTCTCCAGAAAGATGTCAGCGAAGCAGCTCTCAAAGTGGATGGAGTGACTGAAGTCAGAGTCATCTTCGGAGTAATGAATGACGAGCAACGTGATCGAGTGAAGAAGTTACTCCGTGGCGGAAAAGAGAAGTTCATTCCATTTGCTCAACCCGAATCACTCACGCGAGTGATTGGTGTCTCATCGGGTAAAGGTGGAGTCGGAAAGAGCAGCGTCACTGTTAACTTAGCGGTTGCGCTCGCACAGCGCGGCTTCAAGGTCGGCTTACTAGATGCAGATGTGTACGGCCATTCGATTCCTCGCGCACTTGGCATCGAGGGTAAGCGTCCAACCGCAATCGACCAGACCTTCATTCCGCTTGAGGCTTATGGGGTTAAGACCGTTTCAATTGAGATGTTCAAACCGGATCGCGCTGACCCAGTCGCTTACCGCGGTCCACTCTTGCACCGGGTACTTGAACAACTTCTAAGTGACGCCTACTGGGGCGACCTCGATTTCTTATTGCTTGATCTACCGCCAGGCACTGGCGATATTGCAATCTCTCTTGGCCAACTAATTCCCGGCTCTGAGATCCTTGTTGTCACAACCCCGCAAATTGCTGCCGCCGAAGTCGCAGAGCGGGCGGGTCGAATCGCTCATCAATTGAAGCAGCAGATAATCGGCGTAATAGAGAACATGTCTGCGTACATTCCAGATGGGACCCAGACCAAGGTCGCACTATTTGGCGAAGGTGGCGGTGAAGAGACAGCCCAGAGACTCTCTAACTTAGTCGGCGCGGATGTTCCACTTCTTGGGAAGATTCCATTTGATATCGCGCTACGCGAAGGCGGAGATAATGGTCAACCCGTTGTAGCTATAAAGCCAGATTCACCAGCAGCAAAGGAATTTGAAACCGTAATCGATCAACTTACATTACGTAAGAAATCGCTACTTGGGGTCCGACTCGGGCTTAGTACCTGAGTTATCCTTCAATCTCTTAATCTCCTCAAGTAGTTCTCTTCGCATCGAAGCTAATTCACGAACCATATATTCAGTGACTGCAAGGTTCCGTTCATCTCTGCTTCGGTCCTCTTGCGATGTAACCCGATCGCGATCGGCTTGACGATTTTGGGCAAGAAGAATCAAGGGAGCAGCGTAGGAAGCTTGGAGTGATAGCAAAAGCGTCAAGAAGATGAAGGGATACTCATCGAATCGCAGGTCTCTCGGACCCAATGAATTCCAAAGTATCCAGGAAAGTACGAAAATCGTCATGAAGAGTAGAAATCGCGCTGTTCCTATGAATCGTGCAAATCGCTCTGACAACCTTCCAAGCGTCTCTGGATTGTAGGTAGGACGTATAGAACGCTTAGATTCGCGCGGAATCGAAAGTCTAGATTTCTCTTTCATGAGAGATCCTCACCATCTCGGTTTCGCCAATTCTCAGGTAGTAAGTGATCAAGCACATCATCTACCGTTACTGCTCCCAGGAGCCGGTCATGCTCATCGACCACCGGCAATGAAATCAGGTTGTATTTGGCCAAATGCTTAACAACTTCATTGAGACTAGCTTCAGGGGAAAGTGAGTTCTCTGGAGAGTCGATGATCAACCCAAGGTTTAGAGCAGGTGGCTCACGCAATAATTTCTGAAGGTGAACTACGCCGACTAGTCGTCCCGTCGGAGTCTCCAGTGGAGCTCGACAAACAAAGACTTGAGAAGCAAGCGCAGGAGCGAGTTCTTTTCTGCGCACTGCCGCAAGAGCATCTGCAACAGTTGCATCAACATCAAGAATCACCGGATCTGTGGTCATCATTCCGCCTGCGGAGTAATCTTCATACTTCATCAAGCGCCTTAGATCTTCTGCATCATTCTCCTCCATTAACTCAAGGAGTTCTTCTGCTACTTCAGAATCTACTTCTTTGAGAACATCTGCTGCATCATCTGGGGCCATCTCCACGAGAACATCGGCAATCCGCGCTTCTTCTAGATTAGTAACTAGCGCGACACGGTCGGCATCATCCATCTCCTCTAGAACATCAGCTAACTTCTCATCATCCAGAGCTTTTACGATTTCGGCGCGCTCCTTCAACTCTAATTCCCGCAGCGTCGCAGCCATCTCTTGCGCACTCATCGATGAAATGTCCTTACTTGCTTCGTGTGGCGTAATTACTCCATGTAGAGACTCGACATCAACCGCATTCCAAGAGAGAGTCTGAGAGGCATGGCGACTAAAACCACGCTCTCTGCGCTTTACGTGAGCGAGGGTTAAGCGCCAATCATCGGATTCTGATAACTCCATTCCTAGGTCTTCTACAACAAAGACTCCATGATCACGCTTTAGAGTCACTTCACGATCCAAGAGTTCCTCTAGAAGAGCGATTTCTCCATGGCGAGGTTGATAGCGCCTGATGTTTAACGACCCAGTTACGAATAATCCGCCATCTTCAATCGAAGTAACACGAGTAGCGGGAATGAAGATCCTACGTCTCTGCGGAATCTCAATTACGAAGCCGAGTATTCGAGGATTCGTACTCTGATAGGGGCTTGCGGCCACCGCATCTCTGACTTTTCCAACTCGATCTCCGTTTGGATCAAATACGGGAGTGCCCGCAAGCTTTGCGAGATAAATCAATTTGATCTGCTCTTTTAACATCCGGCACCTCCATGAGAGAAGGCTAACTGATAGTACGTTTGAGTCGTGCGCGACCGTGATCACTCCAAGCTTCCAGCGGGTAGGGAGATCGGTCTACTTTCATTGGTCATCATCGGAATCGGAACCTCTGGACCCGTCATCGCGCTTAGCGCTATGCCAATCCTGGCACTCATCTTCTGGCGAAATCTGGGTGGCTTCTTCTTAGTCTTACCGTGGGCATTTCGTGACCTTGATTTGAATAAAGCCGAGGTGAGAGCTGGAATAAAGTTCTCATTCCTGTCTGGAATCGCATTAGCACTTCACTTCATCGGCTTCTTCATAGCGATGCGCTACACATCGGTCGCTGTTGGAACTGCATTGACTGCGCTACAACCGATCTTTGCAGCTTACTTCGTTAAACGTCTCGGGGGTTCGATTCCACGACGTGCATGGACAGGGATGTCGATAGCTCTTGTGGGAGTTGTGATAATCACCGGTGTTGATCTTCAGATTTCTACCAGAGCATTCTTGGGTGACATAGCGGCTATCGCATGTGCTGCGCTTGCTGCAATGTACGTGGTACTCGGCGCAAGAGCGAGAGAGAATGTCTCGACCGCGACATATACCTCCGTTGCTTATCTGACTTGTTCGTTGATCTCTCTCGTTTTTGCCCTCTTTTCTAAAACTGAATTGGTCGATTTCCCGATGAGGGAGTGGTTGCTACTGATTGCGCTGATTGCAGGAGCCCAATTACTGGGACATACAATCTTGAACTTCACATTAAAGAGTCTCTCACCTGCTATCGCATCATTAGTAGTCTTCTTCGAAGTACCAGTTAGCGCGATTCTTGCTTTCTGGTGGTTAGATCAATTGCCACCTCTCGGCACCATTCCTGGCTTGATCCTTATTCTTGTCGGATGCAGAGTCTTTCTCCGCTAATCTTCTCTGGTGTTAATTGATCTTCATACGCATTCAAATGCGAGCGACGGGACTGATTCCCCAAGTGAGTTAATCGATAAGGCCATCTCAAAGGGCCTCGATGTAATAGCTTTAACAGATCACGACACGGTTGCTGGATGGGATGAAGCAATCACCGCACTTCAGAACCATGAATCAAACTCCAAGCTGGAACTAGTACTTGGCTCAGAAGTGTCTTGCCAAGACTCCGATGGAACCAGTATCCATATGCTCGGCCTTCTCTTTGACCCCAATTTCACTCCATTGATCTCTGAGTTTGAAAAGACGCGCGAAAATCGAGTTACGCGCATGTCTCGAATAATCTCTAGGTTAAATGAAGCTGGTATCGAAATCACAATAGAGGAGGTCAATGCCCAGAAGCGTGGAGATGCAACTCTTGGTCGCCCTCATCTTGCAGATGCCTTAGTTGCGCGCGGACATGTCTCAAGCCGAGAAGAAGCTTTCAACATCTTTCTTCACAATGGTTCTAAGTTCTACATAAATCATTACTCACCATCACCCGAGGTCGCTATCCAGCTCATCAAGGAAGCTGGCGGTGTTGCCGTAATTGCCCACCCACTTGCATCTAGAAGCGGTCGCAAAATAGACCTTGAGACTCTAGAACGATTGATAAAGGCAGGTCTAGACGGAATTGAAGTAGATCACAGGGATCACAACGATATGGAGCGATCTGAGTTGATGCGGCTTGCTATCGAAAGTGACTTAGTTGTCACAGGTTCAAGTGATTACCACGGAACCGGAAAGCTAAATCAACTGGCAGAGTTCACCACTCATCCGCAACAATGGGAGCGTTTAGAAGCGAAAGCAAAGGTTAGGAGAGTGATCTCGAGATGAATGAGCTAACCGCACTCACCTTTGGACTCCAAGCTTTTGTGACATTACTTGTGATCCTTGATCCTCCTGGTGCAGCACCACTTTTCTTATCTCTAGTCGGCGGGAAGGATCGTCGCGAACAAGTTCGCATGGCATGGCTAGCTGCCGCAACATCACTACTTATAATCACTATCTTCGCCATCTTTGGTCAATTCATTGTCGATTACTTGGAGATTTCGATATCTGCTCTACAAGGAGCGGGCGGACTCCTATTACTTTTGATCTCTCTAGATCTCCTTAAGGGAATTGATAATGATCCAGAGAAGAGTGGCGAGAAGAATGTTGCCTTGGTTCCACTTGGGACACCGCTTCTTGCAGGACCTGGCGCGATTGTCACGATCATGCTCTTTGCATCGAGAGTCGAAGGAACTGAGACAGCTATCGGCCTGGCGGGTGCCGTTATCGGTGCTCACATCGTCATCGGCTTAACGCTGATGTTTGCTACGAGGATCATCTCTGTCATAAAGGAGACTGGCGTAGCTCTGCTAGCAAAGGTCGCTGGTCTACTTACTGCCGCGATTGCCTTCGAGATGGTCATGACAGGAATCAAGGGCCTTCTCTAATGGATGGATATTTCTCGCCCAATAGCGTTACATGGAAGGTTCATTCAGATCCCTCGATGCTTATCGGTGGAATCCGGGCGCTCTTGGAGCAAGCCCTTCATCCCGGGGCAATGTCTGGCGTCGCCGCCCACTCAAATTTCCGTGAGGATGCATGGGGAAGGTTGCAGCGAACAGGTGACTATGTCGGCACTCTCACCTTCGGCAGAAAAGATGAGGCGGATAAATTGGCCTCGCGGGTTCGGATGATCCACTCCAAGTTGAAGCTAGATGACCCGCATCTATTGCTCTGGGTGCACATGGCGATGGTCGATGCCTTCCTAGATACTGCGCTTCGCTCAGGATTGAAATTGAGTGAGAGCGAGGTTGATCAATACATCCTCGAGATGGTCAAGTTCGCAGAGCTAGTTGGAGTAGATGAAGCTGATACGCCAAGGAATAAGAGCGAGCTCGATACTTATTTCAAAGATATTCAACCAGAACTTCTTGCCTCTGATGACGCAAAGCGTGCAGCCTTATTCATTGCGCTACCGCCACTTCCGCCGCTATTGCGATTTGGAACACCGATCGCTCCACTCTGGGGTGGGATTACCTCGTTGGCAGCAGCATCACTACCACGTTGGGCTCGTCGTCTTTATGGCTGGCCAACCCTTCCGGGACAACAGAGCGGAACAGATATTGCACTACGCGCTACCCGAACCGCTTTGATGGCACTTCCAAGTTGGTTTAGAGAGAGTCCGCAGCTGCGAAGTGCAAAAGAGCGAATGAATCAAGCCTCATGAAGAGAATTCTTGTAGCTAATCTCGCAGGTGGCGTAGGAAAGACATCGATCGTGCACTCATTAGCTACAGCAATCACGGAGTATGGAAAACGCGCGCTTGCAATAGATGCAGATCCTGCCGCAACGCTCACCTTCCTCTGTGGAATCGAGAATCCGCGTTTTTCAGCTAGAGAATTATTTGATGGCGAGCAAAAGTTGGAAAACGTCGCTGTGAAGAGCGGCGATAGATTCTCATTGATCCCAGGCGCAAGCAGGTTGCTCTATACCGAGTTTGGTGGGTTAAAGGAGCTGAAAGAGTCTCTGAGTGAATTTGATGTGGTGCTTATCGACTCGCCAAGCGGACCTAATTCGCTTATAGCGCCGCTCGTTGAACTAGTAGATGAAGTGATCATCCCAGTAGACGGGAGCATCCACTCGGTTCGAGGCGCCTTGAACTTATTGGACTTCATCCGCAAGAGCTCAAATAAACCGCAAGTACGAGCACTGGAGAATCGTTCAATTACTTGGGATCAAGAGCTTAGGGCTAATTTCCTAGCCGACTTCAAGGTCGTAGATGTTCCAATAAGCAATGATCCGATGTTGAACGCTGCTCAACTCTCGACCAGATCAGTTCTCTCTGAGTCGCCCCACTCGCAAATTGCTTCTGACTTTCGAGAGTTGGCGTATCTACTCCTTGAGGAGATTGGTCTACTTTAGATCTTTAGAGGCCGGCAAAACCAACTCGACGTTCTGCGCTATCGCCAACTTCAACTGAGCTGATCTTTCCGGAAGGAATTAGGAAATTTCTCCCTCGAACATCCGATAGAACCAATGGCTCATTAGAAGATAAAGACTTCTTGACTAAATCAAGCACCTCTTCACGATCGAGGCCGACTTCAATCGTCAATTCCCGAGCTTGGTCAGAAACCGAGATCCTAACTTCACTCTTTGCGCTATCGCTCTTTGCACTCTTCTTTGTGGTCATGGGTCAATTTTATTGAAAGTCTTGGAACTGTCATTTCTTATTTTGTGAGAGGGAAACCAGAGATCCCACGCCACATGAGGCTGGTAACAAGTGCGCTTGCTTGAGAGCGGTCTATCTTTCCTCCCTTTTCGAGCCAATGGCGGGCAGAGATCTGGGCACATCCAATCAATCCAATTGCAAGAATCATCGATTCATCTTTCGGTAACCCAGTATCAGCTGAGATGACCGCACTGACAGCAACCGCGCAGTCGTAAGTCATCCGCTCTAAACGTTCACGAACTTGTGGTTCCACGCTCATGTCGCTCTCAAAAAGTAGGCGAAAAGCCTCTCCTTCGCCTTCAATAAAACCAAAGTACGCATCGATTGTTGCTTTCACGCGATTTCGATTCTCTCTAGTAGATGCAATTGCCTTCTGGATTGCAAAGACCAGTGAATCAATATGAAGGTCTAGAACCGCAAGGTACAGATCAAGCTTCGAGGGAAAGTGCTGATAAAGAACAGGCTTGCTCACGCTCGCACGTTCTGCAATTTCATCCATCGAGGCAGCGTGATAACCGGAGGAGGTGAATATCTCAAGCGCTGCAACAAGAAGCTGCGCTCTGCGCTCATCGCGGGGGAGGCGCGACTTTGGTTCTCCCTTAACTTCTGTGCCACTCATCACGCGCATAGTAGAGCCTCACCACGAATATCACTAGCGGTACGCTTCTCCGTAGATCATGAATAACACCTCGAAACCGCGCTTACTTCTAGTTCACGCTCATCCTGATGATGAGTCGATAAATAATGGCGCGACAATGGCGGCATATGTGGCCAAAGGCGCACAAGTCACTCTTGTCACCTGCACTAGAGGTGAAGAGGGTGAGATTCTTGTACCAGAGCTAGCTCATCTAGCTAGCGATAAAGAGGATGGTCTCGGCTCTCATCGAGAGATTGAACTGGCCGCTGCAATGAAAGAACTTGGAGTAGTCGACTTCCGTTTTCTTGGCGCTCCATCAAAGATCTACCGGGATAGCGGAATGATGGGAACACCACAGAACAGCAGAGATGATGTTTTCTGGAACGCTGATGTAGATGAAGCTGCTCGAATCCTTGAGAAGGTTATTCTGGAGACTAAACCACATGTATTGATCACATACGATGAGAATGGCGGCTATGGCCATCCTGATCACATCCAGGCTCATCGAGTAGCTATGCGGGCTGCTGAATTCGCTACCGAAAGCGGTTGGGAGATCCAGAAGATCTATTGGAATACTATTCCCATCTCTGTTATCGAAGAGGGAATCACGGCGATGCAGGGAACTGGAGTTGATTTCTTCGGTGTTGAAAAGGCAGAGGATTTTCCATTTGCAGCCCCTGACCACCTTGTCACAAC
>DAIOSM010000002.1:13096-23956 GCA_036752585.1 Candidatus Nanopelagicaceae bacterium | reverse complement strand
GTGTTGAAAAGGCAGAGGATTTTCCATTTGCAGCCCCTGACCACCTTGTCACAACGGTTTTCAATGGAGATGAGTATGTTGCACAGAAGATGGCCGCGATGAAGGCTCATCCCACACAGATCTCAGTCGATGGTCCATTCTTTGCTCTCTCTGACAATCTTGGTTTCAAGGTGTGGGGAAGAGAGTTCTATCGATTAGTGCGGGGCGTTAAGAGTGAGCCCTTCGATGAAGAAGGCAGAGAGCTGGATCTATTTGCTGGAGTAGAACTGCGATGATTCGAAGCTTCGTATCTATCCTCTTCGGGGCCGGAGTAGGTGTATCTGGCGTTTTCTTGCACAACAGTTATCGTCCCTTTGGTCTGGCTTTTTCACTTATCGCGCTTCTTCTCGGCGGCTATCTAGTACGAGAGATGTATAGATCTCGTTTGAACTCATGGCTATTTCTTCTCGGCTGGGTTCTAGTGATTATTCGTGGCTCAACGATTGGCAACGGGGGCGAGATCCTCATCGAAGCTAATCTCTATGGAAATATATTGGTACTTGGTGGCGCAGCTTTAATCTTCGCCTTCACCCTTCGCTCGCGGAAGATTAATTGATCTTCCAACTCCATTCTTGACCCTCTGAGGTATCACGTACTTCAATTCCCAGTTGTAGCAATTCATCCCTTATCTGATCACTCCGCAGGAAGTCTCGGTTTGCTCTTGCGACCTTCCGTTCTTCAAGAAGGTTCTCGGCAGAACTAGATAGGCTCTTTTGCGCTAGCTCCTCCAATAGGTTCAATCCAAATAGCGGATCCAACTTCTCGAAAAGCGCGCGCTTTTCTCCCGAAGTCAACTCTGATCTTTCTACACCGCGCAAAAGAATCATCGCTTTAGGTGTATCTAGGTCATCATTAAACGCCTCAGCAATATCCTTTACGATTTTATTTACGGGTTGACTGAGTTCAACTGAGCTTTTCCGCCATTCTTGATATGCCTTGCGCCAGCGCTGCAGTATCAAGTGCGCTGCTTGGATTGAGTTCCAGGAGAGGTCCATCTGGCTTCGATAACGGTTCTCCATGAAGCAGAATCGAATCGCGAGCGGATCGATACCACGCGCAATCACATCTTTGACCAAAACAACATTCCCTGAACTTTTGGACATCTTTCTGCCCTCAAAGAGAAGATGTTCACCATGTAGCCAGAGCGTTACTGCTTCATCTTTGGATTGCGCGGATTTGTTAAGAAGCGAGTTAGATTGTGCGCGCTCATTCTCGTGATGTGGGAAACGAAGATCGATTCCACCGATATGAAGATCCACTTTTCCATCGAGATATTTGAGAGACATAGCAGAGCACTCGATGTGCCAACCCGGAAAACCACGCCCCCATGGCGTTTCCCAGATCATCTCGCTTCGGTTACCAGCAGCTTTCCAGAGCGCCCAATCAGCATGAAATCGTTTTGCACCAGCTTCAGTGAATTCGTATCTATGACCAGGCTTCAAAGCATCTAATCGATTTCCACTCAACGCTCCATAACTCGGGAAACGGGTTGCATCGAAATAGACCGATCCATCCTCTCCTTGATACGCCAGACCAGCTGAGATCAGCTTCGTGATTGAGTCAATCATCAGATCGATGCACTCACTCGCTCGAGGATATTCATCAGCCTCCTCGATGTTAAGCGCTCGGCAATCTTGATGAAAACGAGACTCATACTCTCTTGCTATGGAAAAGGGATCCTTCTTCTCTAATTTTGATTGTGCGATTATCTTGTCTTCTTCGAAGTCCTCGCTCATATGACCAACATCGGTTATGTTTTGGACTAGTCGAGATTTAATCCCTGAGAATGAGAGGGTCCTTCGAACCAAGTCTGCTAAGAGGAAAGTTCGTAGATTTCCGACGTGCGCATCCCGGTAGACGGTGGGACCACAGCAGTAGATTCGGACATATTCACCATTGCTTGCTGGTACGGCTCGCAGCTCTCGAGAGAGGGTGTCGTAGACCTGAAGCTCAAGATCAATAGGAATTGCCGCATCACTCCCAGCGCGCTTCATACCTCTCAATTATGTACGATTACGAGCCTATTCAGGTACCTTTGAATTGTAAGGAGTCTCTCGTGACCTATGTGATCGCACTTCCTTGTGTGGACGTGAAAGACAAGTCCTGTATCGAAGAATGCCCAGTTGATTGCATATACGAAGGCGAGCGGATGCTCTATATCCAGCCAGATGAGTGCGTGGATTGTGGCGCGTGTGAGCCTGTCTGTCCGGTTGAGGCTATCTACTACGAAGATGATGTTCCTTCCCAGTGGAATGAATTTAAGGACGTTAACTCCGAGTTCTTCGATGAACTTGGCTCACCAGGTGGCGCAAGCAAGGTAGGAGCGACCGGTAAGGATCATCCAAAACTGCTCCAAATCGAAAAGAAACCCGCAGAATAAGGGTTTCTTGAAACTCCCTGATTTCCCTTGGGATGCCCTCGCCCCCTACGGGCAGCGAGCGCGCAATCACCCGCAAGGCGGCATCGATCTCTCTCAGGGCACACCCGTTGATCCCACTCCTGACTTCATACAGGCGGAACTAAAGGCGAGTGCGAATTCACCAAGCTATCCCGTTACTACCGGAACTAAAGAGTTGCGCGACTCGATGGAGCGTTACGGAAGAGCGGTTCTAGGGGCATCTGGTGAATTTGATGTTCTTCCAACCATCGGATCTAAAGAGATGGTTGCGCTTCTTCCATTCCTTCTTGAAGCAAAGCGAATCCTGATCCCGAGAATCGCTTATCCAACTTACAAAGTTGGGGGCTTGCTTAATCGAGCCGAGGTAATTGAGGTCGAGATCGACCCAAGTAGTTGGCCAGATAAGGATGTTGATTTGGTCTGGCTAAATTCGCCTTCAAATCCAACAGGTCGCGTGCATAGCGATGCCGAAATCGAATCAGTTCTAAACTGGGCAAGAAAGCACTCGATTCCAGTAGCAAGCGATGAATGCTATTTACCATTCCCAGATACCAAGAAGGCGCGGTCAATCTTGGATCTTGCAAAGGGTGATAATTCTGGGCTGATTGCCCTTCATTCACTATCTAAGCGGAGCAATCTCGCAGGCTACAGAGCAGCATTTGCTATCGGCGATAAATCGATCATAAAGCGATTACTTGAGATCCGAAAACATATGGGAATGATGGTTCCGCTCCCCGTACAACGAGCCATGGCAGTTGCGCTGGCAGATGAGAAGCATGTCGAGTTACAGGCTGAGCGTTATCGGAGGCGTCGACGGGTTCTTAAGAGCGCCCTGGATGAGATTGGCTATCGAATAGAGCACTCAGAAGCTGGTTTATATATCTGGTGCACAAATGGCGGAAGTGATTGGGAGAGCGTCTCCTGGTTTGCAGATCGTGGATTGATAGTGACTCCGGGAAGTTTCTATGGTGATGCTGGAAAGAATTACATCCGAATAGCTTTAACAGCTACAGATGAGCAGATAGAGGATGCTGCGACCAGGATACGGATGATCTGATGAGCGCCATCACAAAGGCGATTCTCTTGGTAGGCGGTAAAGGCACTCGATTAATGCCACTTACTACGAATACCCCGAAGCCCATGCTGAAAATAGCTGGGGCCCCGGTAACGGAGCATCAGATTATCAAAGCGAGAGAAGCTGGGATAAATGAGATAGTTCTTGCGACCTCTTACCTTGCTGATGTCTTCGAGCCACACTTTGGAGATGGTTCTCGTTTCGGCATCAGTATCAAATATGCATTTGAGAATGAACCTCTGGGAACAGGTGGTGCCATTTCTAATGCGGCTCAACATCTTGATCTCTCGAGTGAAGAATCTTTCTTCATCTTCAATGGCGATGTCTTAAGCTCTCATGACCTTCAGGCGCAATCAGATTTACACTTCAGCTCCAAGGCCCAAGTAACACTCCATCTAGTTGAAGTTGAAGATGCGAGAGCCTACGGCTGTGTTCCTTTAGATGACCAAGGACGAGTGCTCGACTTTCTAGAGAAGATGGATAATCCGATTGCAAAGACCATCAATGCGGGTTGCTATATCTTTAACTCCAGCGTGTTAGCAAAGGTTCCGCTGGGGGTTGTAACAAGCGTTGAACGCGAGACATTTCCGAAATTGCTCAAGGAGAAGGAAGAGATTTTTGGTTATGTTGATGGCGGGTATTGGGTCGACATGGGGACTCCTGAGTCGATGATTCGCGCCTCCCGAGATCTAGTTGTAAATCCCGCCCTATCAAAAGCGACCCCTCCGGTCTCGGAAGGTGCATTGAAAATGGGAGAGGTGAATGTCCATGAGAGCGCCAAAGTTGGAGCTGGCTCATATCTAGAGATGGGCGTTGTGATTGAAGCAAATTCGACGGTAAATGGTTCGATTATTGGTGAGAAAACTCATGTAGAGAGCGACGTTTTGATTGAAAATAGCTACATTGCGCCTGGTACTCGCGTCATAAGTGGTTCAAAAATTAGGGGCGAGATCTTCGGTTTTTGACCTAATTGACCCGAATCAACTCCAAATCAAACTTGACTAAGGCGAATAACAAGCGTGTAATTCTCCTCATTGAGCCGGCCTAGGGGTCGGCCACTGTCGTAGGAGTTCAGCTGATGACTGATGCTCGTCGTATAGAGCAGAACTACAACCCCGGTCCATCTATCCAACTAGGCAACGGCGAGGTCGTCGAGCTTTCTTGGCAAGAGCGCGCTCTCTGCGCCCAGACCGATCCAGAAGCTTTCTTTCCTGAGAAGGGTGGCTCAACCCGTGAGGCTAAGCGCGTCTGCTTATCCTGCGAGGTGCGTCAAGAATGTCTGGAATACGCTCTCGCCCATGATGAAAGATTTGGAATCTGGGGCGGACTCTCAGAGCGCGAACGCCGTCGCTTGAAGCGCCGACCTGCGTAATTCTCTTTCCTGATCTTCTAACTTACTCAAGGCGGTGAGATGCCGACTTCTATCTCAAACTCCTTACGTACACGTCATTATGTAACCGCAATCTTGGTTTCGCATAATGGCGCAACTTGGCTGCCTGAAGTTGTTGCATCGTTGACCAAACAGCGTCATGAGATAGATCAAGTAATAGCAATCGACACGGGTTCAACGGATGACTCACCGCGCCTTTTAAAGAATGCTGGAATCACGACTATCAACGCACCTCGCGAGACTGGTTTTGGTGCAGCGGTGGATATAGGTATGGCCTCGACGAAAATTCGCCGAGCTCCTGAGGGCGTTACTGAATGGATTTGGCTGATCCACGATGACTGCGCACCACAAGCAGATGCACTTCAAGAGCTCCTTTTAGCTGTCGATGAGAAACCAAATGTTGCTCTCGTAGGCCCCAAACTCCGTGGATGGTACGACCGCAACCATCTACTAGAAGTGGGCGTAAGCATTGCTGGAAATGGTGCGCGTTGGACGGGTTTAGAATTTCGAGAGCAGGATCAGGGACAACATGATGGAGTTCAAGAAGTACTTTCGGTAAGTACTGCCGGTGCCCTGATTCGTCGTGATGTCTTCGAAGAAATTGGTGGATTCGATAAAGAGCTCTCTTTGTTTCGAGATGATGTAGATCTAGGCTGGCGAATCCATACCGCAGGCCACTCCGTCTTGGTGGTTCCTAGTGCAATCGCATTTCATGCCGAGGCTGCTGCAAATGAACGTCGAGAGATCGACGTTACCGATGCATTCCTTCACCGACCATTGCTACTCGATAGACGCCATGCTGCTTATGTGCTTCTTGCAAACTCTTCATTCTGGCTCTTGCCACTCATCGCATTGCAACTGCTCGGCGCAGCGCTCTTGCGCTCAATCGGATATCTGTTGGCCAAACTTCCCGGTTATGCTCTTGATGAGTTAGCAGCTGTTGCTCTAGTGATTCTCCAGCCTCAAGATCTCATCCGGGCGCGGAGATCGCGTAAGTCTGTTCGTTTGGTCTCATCGAGAGTGGTTGCAAGGTTTGTTCCGCCAAGAGGTACCCAGATTGCTCTCACGCTGGATAAAGCAAGAGACGCTCTAGTTAGGGCCTGGCGAGCAACTTCGATAAACCGAAAACAGGAAGTCGAACGCCCTTCTTCACTCGATTTCAATGATGAGGCCGCGGAGAATGCTGATATCGAGCTGGTCAAAGCGCCTTCAATTTTCACTGGCTTGAAATCTCGCCCAGTCTTGACGGCATTTGTTGGTGTATTCATCCTCTCCTTATTCGCCTTCAGAGGTCGTTACGCCGACCTTGTTGGCGGCGCTATGCCCCTTACTCCGCAGAGTGGATGGGATTTGCTACGTCAATACGTTGATTCCTGGCATATCGTCGGACTTGGATCTAGCGTGAACATGCCACCATGGGTTGCGATTCTTGGAACAGCCACACTCATAACAGGGTTCAATGCGCCGCTTTTTATCTCGCTCTTGTTTGTGCTGGCCGTACCACTCGCGTTTATTGGCGCATATTCCTTGGCGAAAAAATTCACCAACCTTCCATATCTCTCACTTGGAGCAGCGCTGCTCTATTCCTTCGCTCCCTTGGGGCTAACGGCTCTCAATTCGGGGCGACTCGGCACGATTGTTCTCTTTGTGATTGGACCATGGCTAGTCAGAGCACTACTAGGTCTAGAAGTTCTGGAGACGCTTAGTTGGAGAAGAGTCTGGTGGCTATCGATTCTTTTGATAATTGTCTTGGCTTTCTCGCCAATCACATTTGCTGCAATCGTCATCTGGCAGTTCTTACTAGTGATTCTCGATGTCTTTGCATTTAACAGCAAGCCTGCAAATCTCACCAAAGAAGACTTTGATGCAAGGAACATTCGTCGGGTTGCGATAATTACATCTCCAATATTTGTGACCATGCCATGGTCGCTTGAATTGATTCTCCATCCATCAAGAATTCTTCTAGATCCCGGTTTACCTCTCGCCGGAGGAGATGTACTTTCAATTCTTCTTACCAATCCAGGGGGCGCAGGTTCGCCGCCATACTGGTTGATTCCCTCGATCTTCTTCATCTCAGTTATCGCCTTGTTCGTAAGCAAGACTGCTCGCCTCGGTGAGGTCGCGCTCTTTTTCATCGGCCTTGCTGCGATATTCGGATCGCGACAAGTAGCCGGGCACGGTCAGTTCATTCCTGAGCCACTCTGGGTTGGAAGTCTCCTCGTGATCCCTACCCTTGCTGCGGTATTGGCTGGCGTAGTGATTGTCGATCAATACGTTCCCAAGATCTCTGAGAGTGCGATCGATTACCGCCACTTGCTTCTGGGGGGAACATCCCTGCTCTCTATCGTCTCCTTGTTGGGCTCAATTGTCTGGTGGATAGGTGGGGCAACTTCTGTGCCACTGCAGAGTAGAGAGAACGCTGCTCTTCCAGCATTCTTGAGCGCAGAAGCCCAGACCGATGAACGATTCAAGACTCTGGTTATTAACAGCAGTCCGACAGAGACAAAGTTTTTCGTAGCCCGCGATCGCGATTTACAACTTGGCGAACCAGATGTAACGACTGGTCTCTCTACCGTAGTAAATAAGGCGATTGTTGATCTCGTTACTGGAGCTGGAATCGACTCTAGCCAGATAATGGCTGAGTTTGGAATTAAGTATGTATTCCTTGCTCGCCCATTCAATAAGGATCTAGTGCGAACTATCGACGGTGTTGGTGGATTTACGCGCGCATCAAGAACTTCGGAAGGAATCACTTGGAAAGTTGCTGGCGCTCTAGCTCATATCTCATTCCTATCGCAAAATGGAACTTACCTAGCCCTACCAAGTGGACCGATAGGAGCGAGTGGAACTCTTCCTTCGGCAGGAACGGTAATCGTTACGGAGAAGTTCGATTCAAGGTGGAAGCTACTACTAGATGGCCGAGCGATTGATTCGCAAGAAACTGATAGTGGAGTTCTGCGCTTTGTGATTCCAGAAGCTGGAGATTTCATCATCTATCACGATGGAACTGCTCGTAGAGGATGGGTTTCACTTCAATTCATTGCGCTTACTACGCTGATTGTTCTTGCGCTCCCAGCTAGAAGGCGTCGTAGTGAGATGACCCCGGAGGAGCTAGCATGAAAGAGACTAGAGCCTCGTTTGCCTTACTCTTCTTCATAATCGCAGCCCATATCGCTTATTTTCTCCCGCAAGTGAATGTTGAGAGTGAAGTCAGTCAGAGCTACTCTGTAACAACCTGTCCCGGTTCAGTAAATGATGCGCGCTCAACTGCGCTACTTCCCTCGAGACAGATTGGCATCCGGGAGATATCCCGTGGAAACTCGAGTTTCTCTAAACCCGCTTCTGGAACTCCAGTTCTCTCCCGTGGCGCGATAATCATTGAGGGAGATCCACGTAACTCTTGGAACATTCAAAGTAAAGCGAATCGTTGGACTAGTTCAGTAACTTGTAGTTCAGGAGCCACTTCATCCTGGTTCGTTGGTGGAACTGCTAATGTCACAAGCCAGGGAAAACTAGTTCTTATCAATAGCGGTTTGAGCGATGCAATAGTTGAAGTGAGTACCTTCTCCGAGGGTGGCCCTACTCAACCGCGGAGCATCACCGTGAAAGCGCTAACCGAACGCGAGATTCGTATCGATTCATTGCTTCCCGGCGCAGACCGCATCGTGGTTCGAGTGAAGGTCATGAGTGGTCGTGTTACTAGCTTCCTGCTAGATGAGCGAGTTCGTGGACTCAACAATCTTGGAGGTGAATTCGTAGCTCCGCTGCTTCAACCAAGCACCGAATTAGTTATTGCTGGATTACCCGCTACTTTCGGTAGCACAAGTCGTATTTCAAGAACATTGCGAATAATGAGTACAGATGATGTTGATACAACGGTATCTGTAGAGGTTGTATCTCGTGAAGGTGTATACGTCCCGGTAAATCTGGGTAATATCGAGATTAATGCCGGAGAAGTAGTAGATGTGCCTCTGGGCGAATTAGACCTCGGCCGTGGAAATTTTGGAATAAAAATAACCGCAGGTTCTCCTATTGTTGCCTCAGTTTTTAGTGAGGTTCGCTCCGGTTCAATCTCAGACTTCATGTGGAGCTCACCCTCATCATCTTTTGATAGCGCTAGCTTCAATATCTATGGCCTCGAGCCGAGCATCACATTTATTGGCGAGCAGATTAGGGCTCGGATCCAGTGGCGTAATCGAGAAGGGGAGACCCGATCTGAAAGCCTTACCGGAGAAGAGATACTGAATTGGCGTATCCCACCAAACTCTCGATTGATCACAATCTCTAATCTCTCCAACTCTAAGGTTGGCATGTCCTGGCTCACAAGTGATGGTGTTACCCATCTTCCAATCGAGAGCGCTGCGACGCTAGAAAGTGCGGCCAAGCCAAGGGCGGATATCTCAGTAATCCAACCAAGAACGTAGCCGGGAAGGAACATCCCACATTTTGTAGACGAGCGCGACTAATCTCGCGCTATGTCAACGCCAAGGTCCAAGCCCAGCACTGTTGGAAGACGTTGCTCGAAATCTGGATGCAGAGAAAATGCCACGAAAACTCTGATCTATATCTACAGCGACTCGACAGCTGTTCTAGGACCCCTATCAACATTTGCAGAACCACACTCATTTGATTTCTGTGGTTCGCATAGCGAACGACTTACGGTACCGAGAGGGTGGACCGTGATACGCCATGAGGAAGATGGTGTTCGCGAAGAACCTAGCGCAGAAGATCTGATGGCAATCGCAGATGCAGTTCGAGAGGTTGCAAAGAGTGAGCCTGTTCAACGAAGCACTCAACCTGAGGTTGGTCGCCGTGGCCATCTGCGTGTACTTCCAACACAAAAGTAAATCGAAAGTCAACTAGATCAAAGATGGATCTCGAAACTGTAAATCGAATAATCAAGGCATACGACATCCGTGGCCTAGTAGATGGTGAAGTAACCGAGGAGTTTGCCTTTGCGGTAGGAGTCGCCTTTGCTCGCTTTCTGGAGATCCAAAGAGAGCCCGCAACGGTTGTAATTGGCGAGGATATGCGCCCTTCTTCACCTGATCTGGCAACTGCATTTGCAGATGGCGTCACTTCACAGAGTTTTGATGTAACTCGCATAGGTCTTGCCTCAACCGACCAGCTCTATTTCGCTTCTGGCTCCTTAAATCTTCCTGGCGCGATGTTCACCGCTAGCCATAATCCTGCGGAGTACAACGGGATAAAGCTCTGCCTAAGTGGCGCACGTCCGATAAGCCAGGAGACCGGACTGGGATGGATAAAGAATGAGATTCTGCGTGGAGCGCCAATCGGCCTGAGAAATGTAGGGAAAGTCCGAGAGTTAGATCTATTAGATAACTATGTCGATTTTCTCTTCTCGCTCTTCAGCAAAGATGCATTCAAGCGCGAATTCCAAGGACGCGAGTTGGTTATCGCAATCGATGCTGGAAACGGGATGGGTGGGCACACAATTCCTGCGGTCTTCTCACGTATCAGGTCACAGCTTCACGGCATCTATTTTGAGTTAGATGGAACTTTCCCGAATCATGAGGCAAATCCAATCGACCCGGAAAATTTAAGGGATCTGCAGAAGCTAGTCATAGAGAAGAAAGCGGACATTGGACTTGCATTCGATGGCGATGCAGATCGATGTTTCTTAGTCGATGAAAATGGTGAGGTAGTTTCGCCATCTGCTCTAACAGCTCTAATCGCTCAACGAGAGTTGGAGAAAAATCCTGGATCATCGATCATCTACAACTTGATCTGCTCGAGAACAGTTCCTCAAGTAATCGAAGAGAATGGCGGTAAAGCAGTACGAAGTCGCGTGGGGCATTCCTTTATCAAGAAACTGATGGCGGAACATGGAGCTGTCTTCGGAGGAGAACACTCCGGACACTTCTATTTCAGAGATTTTTGGCGAGCTGACTCAGGAATGTTGGCAGCGCTACATGCAATCGCTGCTCTCTTTGATTC
>DAIOSM010000002.1:0-12996 GCA_036752585.1 Candidatus Nanopelagicaceae bacterium | reverse complement strand
ATGGAGCAAATCAAGGCTTCGGTTCTCGCGTTGATGAAACTCCAGTAAACTCGCGCTCTACATCGCTCAAGCAAATCAAGGAGATACACAAGTGGCCCTACCTGCTCATGACATCGCCGATGCATCACTAGCTGCAGAAGGAAAGAAGCGCATTGAGTGGGCGGACCGGAACATGCCGGTTCTTGCCCAGATTCGCGAACGGCTGGCTAAGGAGAAACCATTTGTAGGAGTCCGATTCTCCGCTTGTATGCACGTCACAACCGAGACGGCGAATTTGATGCGCGCACTTCAAGCTGGTGGCGCTGAGCTATCACTATGTGCCTCCAACCCACTCTCCACTCAAGATGATGTAGTCGCTTCTCTAGTTCATGACTTTGGAATTAGCGTCTTTGCCAAGAAAGGTATTGATCGTGACGGTTACTACCGCCATATCAATGCCTGTTTAGATATTGCGCCGCACCAAGTATTCGATGACGGTTGCGATCTTGTAAATACTCTTCACACAACTCGTACTGAACTACTTCCAAATGTCACCGCTGGCTGTGAAGAAACCACTACTGGAGTTATTCGTCTCTCTCAGATGGCTAAAGATGGAGCTCTCAAGTTCCCGATGATTGCGGTGAATGACACCGACACCAAGCACATGTTTGATAATCGCTATGGAACCGGACAGTCCACTATGGATGCCATCTTCCGTGCCACAAATCAATTGATTGCTGGAAAAGTATTTGTTGTAGCCGGCTTTGGTTACTGTGGAAAAGGCGTCGCAGACCGCGCTCGTGGATTAGGTGCAGATGTTGTAATCACTGAAGTTGACCCGACGAAAGCTTTAGATGCCTTGATGCAGGGTTACCGAGTAATGCCGATGAAGGAAGCCGCGAAGATTGGCGACATATTTATCACCGTGACTGGAAATCGCACCATCTTGTCGAAGGAGCACTTCGAGCTTATGAAAGATGGAGCGATCATGGCTAATGCGGGCCACTTCAACATCGAGATTGATGTCGAGTGGTTAGAGGCAAATACAAAGAAGACTCCAGCGATTCGTCACGCAACCGATGAGTACAAACTTGCTAATGGAAATCGAATCCTTCTGATTGCCGAAGGTCGACTGGTAAATCTTGGCGCCGCAGAAGGCAGTCCAGCAGCGGTTCTCGATATGTCCTTTGCTAACCAGGCCCTTGCTGCTGAGTGGTTGCTGAAGGAAGCTGCAAAGCTCTCACCAGGCGTATATGAGGTACCTAGAGCAATCGATAAAGAGATTGCTAGCCTCAAGTTGAAGAGCATGGGAGCGAAGATCGATACTTTGACTCCGATACAAGAGGAATACTTGAACTCCTGGGAGCATGGCAGCTAATGACTTCGATAATGGTCGTTGATGACGATCAAGACCTTGCAGAAATGCTTGGGATTGTTCTCAATGGCGTTGGTATGGAAGTTGATCTTGTCAGCCGTGGTGATGAAGCAGTAGAAGTATTTAAGAACTCTCAACCCGATCTAGTTCTCCTGGACATCATGTTGCCAGGAACGGATGGAATCGAAGTCTGTAGAGAAATTCGTAAACAATCCACCCGTGTTCCTATTGTCATGCTGACCGCGAAGAGCGATACCCATGACATCGTAAAGGGTCTAGAAGCTGGTGCTGATGATTACATGGTTAAGCCCTTTAAACCATCAGAGCTAGTTGCACGTATTCGTACGCGGCTACGTCGCGTCAGTGGCGATATAAATGGGACTCTAACCATCGGTGACCTAGCGATCGATATTGTCGAACATACTGTTGCTCGCGGTGGAAAAGAGATTCCTTTGACTAGGTTGGAGTTCGACCTACTCGTCGCACTAGCTAAAGAACCAGGACGTGTCTTCACCCGCGAGGCCCTACTAGGTGAGGTTTGGGGCTACCGCCACTCGACGGATACTCGACTGGTCAATGTTCACATCCAGAGATTGCGCGCAAAGATAGAACACGATCCAGAAAATCCAACAATCATCTCTACTGTCCGCGGAGTTGGATACAAAGCGGGCGGCTCCGGCACGCGCTCCTAATGCGTCGTGCATTAAGAATTTTCCGTCGCTCTCTCTTCCTAAAAGTATTCTCTCTGACTGCCGTCGTATCAATGGCGCTTATCTATTTGGTTGGTTCGACTCTATACGGTCGAATCACTGGTGGAATCTTCGATGAGAAGATCGCATCGGCTATCTCAGAGGGCCGTGCTGCGATCCAATACGCGGAATATAGATTCACTATCGCTGGGTTGAATCCAGAAGCAGATTACGGATTGTTAGCAGATGAGGTAGTGAAATCTGCGAATGTGAGCGCCCAAGAATCGGGTCGCGAAGTAGTGCTTATCAATGCGCGCGGGGTTAAGGTCGATGGAATACCTTCTGTAAGTACCTCCAACTTCCTTGTTCCCGAATCAGTCCCAGAAGCTTTGAGGGAGAAGGTTCGGGAGTCATTAGAGCTTGAATGGCAGCGAGGCAATCTTGAATATGTGAATGGAAGGGTGATCCCCGGAGTTTACGTAGGAAAGATTTTCGAGATTCCTCGTGCTGGAAAGTATGAAATGTATGTTGCTTATGATTTCGTTGCACAGCAGAGCAATATAGATCTGATTGGAAGATCACTTTGGGTAACTGGATTTCTCCTACTCGCATTGATTCTCTTGACGGCATCCGTGGTTCTGAGAATGGTCATAAAACCAGTGCAAGTAGCGGCTGAGATCGCCGAAGCCCTTACAACAGGTGACTTGAAGAATCGCATGAACGTGAAGGGTGAAGATGAGATTGCTCGGCTAGGTGTGGCATTCAATCAGATGGCCTCTACGCTCGCCGAACAGATTGCTCGACTGGAAAACTTATCCCGCGTTCAACAGAGATTCGTATCTGATGTATCTCATGAACTTCGCACGCCATTGACCACGATTCGAATGGCTTCTGATGTAATTCATGCCGCGCGAACCAACTTCGATCCGACCGTTGCTCGAAGCGCAGAATTGCTTCTTTCGCAGATAGATAAATTCGAGCATCTACTTCAGGACCTTTTGGAGGTAAGTCGCTTCGATGCCGAAGCAGCTGTGCTCTCTTTAGATCGAGTAGATCTCTCTGCTCTGGTACGCCGAAGCGTCGAAGATCTCTCCTTGCTTGCTGAGGAGAAGGGAACAACGCTGAGGCTCCATGGCTTTCAAGAGGCAATTTATGTCGATGCTGATTCGCGTCGCATTGAGCGAATCATCAGGAATCTGATCACAAACGCCATAGATCACTCAGAATCACGTCCTGTCGACGTCACTATCGCAGCGAATGAGAGCGCAGTATCGGTGGGTATCCGTGATTATGGAGTCGGATTATCAAGCCAGTACTGGAATCGCGTCTTCGATAGATTCTGGCGAGCAGATCCATCTCGCTCAAGAATTAGAGGCGGGACCGGTCTCGGCCTATCAATCGCGAAAGAAGATGCCAATCTTCATGGCGGGGAGATCCGTGTCTGGGGAGAGCTTGGAAAGGGAGCACACTTCGTTCTAACCCTGCCAAAGAAAACAGGCGAGCGGATAACTACGTCACCGATAATTGAGATTCCCACAGACTCATCGATTTAGCTATTGCTGCAACTCGTTTCATTGCAGAATTCTTTAGTGATAAATGAATATTTAAAGTCAATCATTCGAGGCTTTGAATCACTTGCTTTTGATAATTCCTGCACAATTTGTGGTGACCCTAAGTCAAAATTCTGCGATATTTGTAGAAGTGAATGGAGTAGCAATCCGAGGCTATTGAGCGGTGAGGAATTTCCTGTAGCTTCGAGCATCACTTACGGTGAAACGGCTTCGAGCATCGTACTGTCCGCAAAGGAGAATGGTTCCGCACTTGCGAGAGATCTAGTAGTGCGAGAATTGAAAGTCTCGATTGAAGAATTGTTAAGGACCCGGTCAGTCGTTGACCCGAGAGTGCTCTTGGTACCAATTCCCTCATCGCGCTCATCTCGTGTGAGGCGTGGAGGTGACTTCATTTCGCAATTAACCAACGCTCTAGTGAAGGATTTAAACTCAACTAGCAAGAGCCGTCGATATACCTCGAGGTCGATTCTCACCTTAAGAAAACGGGTTGTGGATCAATCGGGATTATCGGAAACTCAGCGATATGAGAATCTTGCCGGCGCATTTGAAGTTTCGCCTGGTTTCAATTCTCAGATTCCGATAGTGGTTATTGACGATGTCATAACGACCGGAAACACCTTGCGGGAGGCTGTCAGAGCGCTTAAAGAGAGGAATCTGACAGTCTTGGGGGCAGCCACCGCGTGTGCATCGCGGCGTCGTCTCCCAATACGATAGCCCTCTATTTGATCGTCCCTACAGATTCTCGTTTCTAGGAAGGTTGGTCGTGGCAAAGATTCTCGACAAAATCCTGCGCGCAGGCGAGGGAAGAGCGCTAAAGCAACTTGAAAAACTCGTTGCTCTAGTAAACGAAGAAGAATCTCGTTTCGCCAGCATGTCCGATCAGGAATTGCGTGGAATGACTGAGCAATTCAAGAAGCGCTATGCCGATGGCGAGTACCTGGATGATCTACTCCCAGAAGCATTCGCAGTTGTGAGAGAAGCATCTAAGCGCACTCTTGGTCAACGTCACTATGACGTACAACTTATGGGTGGCGCTGCGTTGCACCGTGGAAATATCGCGGAAATGAGAACTGGTGAAGGAAAGACACTTGTCGCAACACTTCCGTCATACCTAAATGCGCTAACTGGATTAGGCGTTCACATCGTCACCACCAATGATTATTTGGCAGAACGCGATAGCGAGTGGATGGGCCGTATCCATAGATTCTTAGGTCTAAAAGTTGGCGTCATACTCGCTTCGATGACTCCTCAAGAGCGACGTGAACAGTATGGTGCTGACATCACATATGGAACGAATAATGAATTCGGATTCGATTACCTCCGTGACAACATGGCCTGGTCCTTGAATGACTGTGTCCAACGTGGCCACAACTTTGCAATTGTCGATGAAGTGGACTCTATCCTTATCGATGAAGCGCGTACTCCATTGATCATCAGCGGACCAGCTGATAAGGCGACTAAGTGGTACGTTGAATTTGCCAACGTTGCATCGAGATTGAACCGTGGTGAGCACTACGAGGTGGATGAGAAGAAGCGAACGGTCGGTATCGTCGATGCCGGAGTAGCCAAAGTCGAAGAGCTATTGAAGATTGAGAACCTTTATGAGTCGGTTAATACTCCTCTTATCGGCTATCTGAACAATGCCCTAAAAGCGAAAGAACTCTTCAAGCGAGATAAAGATTATGTGATCATGAGCGGAGAGCTCCTGATTGTTGATGAGCACACGGGCCGAGTATTGGCGGGTAGGCGCTATAGCGAAGGGCTTCACCAGGCTTTGGAAGCAAAAGAGAAGGTCGAGATTCGAGATGAGAATCAGACTCTGGCCACAATCACTCTGCAGAACTACTTCCGCATGTACGACAAGCTCTCCGGAATGACCGGTACTGCTATGACCGAAGCTGCAGAATTTATGCAGATCTACAAACTAGGCGTCATCCCGATCCCCACAAATAAGACGATGCAGCGCATGGATCAATCAGATTTGATCTATAAGACAGAAGTTGCAAAGTATGAAGCTGTCGCAAACGATATAGCTGAACGACACCGTAAGGGTCAACCAGTTCTAGTAGGAACGGTTAGCGTTGAGAAGTCCGAATACCTCTCACAAGTATTGCGGAGACGTGGCGTTCCACATGAGGTTCTAAATGCGAAACAACATGAGAGAGAAGCGGCGATTATCGCTCGCGCTGGAACGATCGGCGCAGTAACGGTAGCTACGAATATGGCAGGTCGCGGTACTGACATCATGTTGGGTGGAAATCCAGAATTTATGGCTGACTTCGAGCTGCAACGAGACGGTGTCTCTCCAGTCGAGAACAGCGAAGAGTATGAGCGTCGTTGGCCAGATGTTCTTCAGAAGCAGAAGGAATCAGTCTCCCAAGAACACGAGAAGGTCGTGGAATTAGGCGGGCTATATGTTCTTGGTACTGAACGCCACGAGTCTCGGAGAATCGATAACCAGCTCCGCGGGCGTTCGGGTCGTCAGGGAGATCCAGGCGAATCACGCTTCTATCTCTCGCTTCAAGATGACTTGATGCGCCGTTTCAACTCCGGGTTGGTTGAGAGATTCTTAACTGCAGCTGGAATTCCTGAGGATACGCCAATCGAATCCAAGATGGTTACTAATGCAATTAAATCCGCCCAGACCCAAGTTGAGTCACAGAACTTTGAAATGCGTAAAAACGTATTGAAATATGACGATGTTATGAACCGTCAACGTGAGGTCATTTACGCGGAGCGAAGAGAGGTTCTTGAAGGCGCTGACATTAAGGAACAAGTCGCTAAGTTCACTGAAGACACGATCCGTGGCTACGTGATGGCGGCAACAGCTGAGGGTTATCCGGAGGAATGGGATCTAGAGAAACTTTGGACAGTCCTAAAGGCGATCTATCCAATCTCCTTCACGGTTCAAGATCTCGAGAATGAAGTCGGTGGGCGTACAGGGCTAGATCAGGAGTTCCTCGTCTACAAGATCACCGAAGATATCTTCAAGGCTTATGAAGCACGTGAAGCGAAGCTAGGAAGTGAAGTTCTTCGTGAACTAGAGCGAAAGATCCTTCTCTCAGTACTCGATCGCAAGTGGCGTGAGCACCTTTATGAGATGGACTATCTGCAAGAAGGAATTGGTCTTCGTGCGATGGCACAACGGGATCCTCTAGTTGAATACCAGAAAGAGGGTTACGACTTATTCTCTGCGATGATTGAAGCTATGAAGGAGGAAGTAGTTGGCTTCCTATTCAATGTCGAGGTAAAAGTTGAGGATTCGAAGGTTGAAGCTAAGGGAGTTGAAGAATCCAAGCGTCAAGAAAATCTTCGTTATAGCGCACCGTCGGAAACGGGAACGACTGAGAAGTCGGGAGCAAACTCTGGTATTTCTAGGAATGCGCCTTGTCCTTGTGGATCAGGTAAGAAATACAAGCGTTGCCACGGCGAATCAGAGTAGTTCGAACTCCGTACAGAGCCAGCGTCGATCCACACCCTCAAAGCGCGCAATCAGAGCACGGACTCGTTCCTTGAATGCGAGCGTTGCTGTTAATTCAATAACTCCTTCTATCGGTTGATTTCTATGAATCTTCATAATCTTCGGTAACTCGTTAAGGGATCCAGCGCGCCTTGCTAAGTTGTTGTAGATGAATCTATGTGTAGAGCGCGAGAGCTGAGCGACTGGACGACGCCCGGCAAGGATTTCTATTGCGCTTACTACATAGGCTTTTGACCATCGATCGCCATCAGGTAGTTGGTCAATACTTGTGGGCATTGGAGAGAAATCGGGGTCAAAGTTCTCGCCATGCG
Source organism: Candidatus Nanopelagicaceae bacterium (assembly GCA_036752585.1). GTDB lineage: Bacteria > Actinomycetota > Actinomycetes > Nanopelagicales > Nanopelagicaceae > MAG-120802. The sequence continues at coordinate 5,590 of DAIOSM010000002.1, read as the reverse complement.
TGGTAGGTACTAGGTAAAGCTTCGAGGGTCCTTCAGCAACAGATTCAAAAGGTCCATCGAAAAAATCAAGTCCAACAGAAACGGCTAATCTCTTTTCGTTCATCCAGCAGAGGATTCCGTCGAAGCGAAAGCCTCGCCTCAGCCGAAAGGATGAGATCTGCGATTAACGGCTGTGGATAATCCAAGGTGATTAGATGAAAAATCCACTATTCAAGGCCCATGAATGAAGTCAAGAGTAAGAGCCCAAAGATCAGCAATGCGAAGATGAGTAACTTATCGCTCTATCTGACACCTAGATATCTCTTAGGTTTGATATTGATCATCTCCTCATTTGCATCTGCTTATCTCATTAGCAAAGCTAGTGATAAGACAGTCATGGTTTGGGCAGCGAATGTGGATCTGGCCCCAGGAGAAGTTATAAGGGATTCTGATCTGACAAAAGTTAGGGTAAGGCTTCTAGATAATGCTGAGCAATACCTAGATGCTGGCACTTCAATAACTGGAGCTGCGGTACTACGCGGTATTGGCGCAGCTGAATTGATTCCCAGTTTCGCTATTGCAAGTGATATCGACCCTACTCTTCAAGTCGTTCCTATCTCGATTCCCAGAGAATGGGCGCCTGTTGAACTTACAAGTGGTGCGATAGTCGATGTGTATGGCATTCCGAATAGAAACCTACAACTATCCGGGGAGCCACGAGAGCGAAGCAGGCTACTACTAAGTGCGATTGCGATTGATAGCGTGGATTCAACTTCTCGTGATCTTGGCGGTCGAATCGGTATCTCGCTCTTGGTTCCAGATATCGAGGTCGAAACCATCATTTCGGCAGTAAATGGAAATGAATTCTTACTGGTTCGTCGAGCACCAAAGATATAGCGAAGAGCTAAATCATATGAAGATTGGGATAGTCACCTGGCTGGAGAACGCTGAATTCGAAGATATAGTCCTGGAGTCTCTTCTCACAGGTGGAATCAGTAAGGTCGAATTAGAGTATCGAGCTCTATCTATCGACTCACTAATCTCATTTCTGGATTCAAAGAGTTCAACCGAATCAAGATTCATACTCATTCATGACTCGGTAGAAATCCCGTTTAACTTAGAAAGTCGCCTACGAGGATTTCCAAATGCGATTCGGATGGCGATTGAGCCGGTAATTGGAAACGCTGCGGTAGAGATTGAGCGATTAGTGAATCGAGCGCTTCGAGAATTTGAACCTTCTCAAACCACCAAGAGAGTGATCCGTAGACAGAAGAACTTGATTGTTGTTACCGGAAGTACCGGCGCGCCTGGAGCAACCACAATCACACTTAATTTGGGGAGCGAGATTGCACAATCTAATCCAGTCGAACTGATAGATCTTCATCCCAACCGGAGAGATCTGGCATTTCTATTAGGAGCTAAGCGAAGTAGCGAGAGCGTCCGACTATCTGATCGACTATCTATCTCTGGAATGCTTAAGGAAGAAGAGAATATTCTGCAGATCGTAGATGCCGGACCGCTACCAGAACTATCAAGCGCATTCTCGGATAGGCGAGCGCCAGTTCGAGATTATGTGAATCTTTTGGAGCGGGCCGAGAGGATCGTCTTCTTGATGACTCCCGATAACAATCACATGTTTGAACTTGAATCATTCCTGGCTTCGTTAGAGGTAGGTCGGATAAAGGCAAGAACACTCTTCATCCTCAACCAATTAAGCGCTTCAAGACGAGAGCGCTCCATCCAGAAACGATTTAGCGCTCGGGTCGGTAAGCATGAATCCCACTTCCTTACATTTGATCGAGAGGCGCTTGATCGAGCAAAGAGCGCGTATTCAGCTCTACTTGATGTCGCCCCACGTTCAAGATTACGTAGGTCAATCGGGGAAGTGGCTGATCGATTACTTGAGTAATCTTCCCCCGTGCCATTTAGAAACCTTCCCGGGGCGTCAAAGCTTTCTAATGAAGAGTTTGGAAGACTTTCGGATCTGATTGCAGAGTGGCAACTATTGGCCGATCTATCTTTTGCAGACTTAGTTCTCTGGATTCCACAAAATGGCGGAAATGGTTTCATCGCCGTAGCTCAGATACGACCAATGACTGCGGCAACGGTCTTCGCAAATGACATTGTGGGTATGAATATCTCCTCGGGCGAGCAACCTAATATTGAAAAATCATTTGAGACGGGAAACATAATTCGTGATGTTGACCCGACCAAGATCGGTGAATTCACTGTAAAAGAAGAGATCATCCCGGTCAGATTTAACGGAAGAGCAATTGCTGTGATCACTCGCCATCGTAATGTGGAGACTATGCGAACTCCCTCTCGATTGGAATTGAATTACCGCGAGATCGCTAATCACATCTACCGCATGGTCGCAGAAGGCAACTTTCCGATTCAGGGAAGCGTGTATCGCTCCGAGACAGCACCTAGAGCTGGTGATGGGTTAGTAAGACTAGATGTTGATGGAAAGATCACCTTTGCTAGTCCAAATGCTCGAAGTGCCTTTGGACGTATTGGTTGGATTAAAGATATGGATGGCCAGCACTTCGGTGAGATTCTTGATCAACTTGCAGTTCCAATCAGGGGAAGAGAGCCTCGCGAAGAGAGTTGGCGAGTTGCCATGAGCGGAAAATCTCTCCGCAGGGATGAGTTTGAGAATTCTGATGGCGTTATAGATTTATTGGCGATACCTCTCACCGAGTCAGAGATACGAATAGGCGCAGTCGTACTTGTTCATAACGTCACCGAGCTACGCCGCCGTGACCGAGCTTTAGTGAGTAAAGATGCCACCATCAGAGAGATTCATCATCGGGTAAAGAACAACTTACAAGCAGTATCAGCGTTACTAAGGCTGCAATCCCGTCGCACGGAGGATGGCCTTGCTCGTTCGGCGATTGAAGAGGCGATAAGGAGAATAGCGTCTATCGCCCATGTCCATGAGACGCTATCGACTAGCTCACAAGATAGCGTCCAATTCGACGAAGTCGTTGTTAAGTTATTGAACAGCGCTTTAGAGCTAAGCCAGAGACCAGATGAGATCGAGATCCATAAGAGTGGCGATTTTGGCCTTGTGCCATCACTAATTGCAACTCCGTTAGCTTTGGTTTTAACTGAATTGATTCAGAATGCCCTCGAGCATGGCCTGAATGAGTGTGGCAACAAATTAGAGGTGGTTGTGATGAAGCGGGACGGAAGATTCAAAATCTCAGTCATTGATGATGGAGCTGGCCTAAGTCCAGACTTTGACCTCATGAAGAGTCCAAGTCTGGGATTAGAGATAGTAAGAACGCTTACTGATAACGAACTCTCGGGGGAGTTACGTTTTATCCGTTTGAATCCTGGAACTGAAGCACAGATTGAGTTTGAACTTAACTAACTGATCTGAATTAAGAGATCTGATTCTGGCTTTCAAGCATTCTCGCGCGATGGCGTGCGGCGCGACGCTTCATGGCACGTCGTTCATCCTCAGATAGACCGCCCCAAACCCCAGAGTCCTGTCCAGACTCGAGCGCCCATTGAAGGCATGCTTCGCGGACATCACACTTCATGCAGACCTTCTTCGCTTCCTCAATCTGAGCAATCGCAGGTCCGGTATTTCCGACCGGAAAGAAGAGTTCTGGGTCGACGTGGCGACAGGCAGCGCGATGGCGCCAATCCATACTTAAATCCGCCGACATCTAAAGACCTTTCTTCGAATAACGACCGCGCACGAAGAAGCAAGAACTGAATCGAGCTTTTCTTCCCGAGTGGGTGAGAAGAGAATTCTCTCGCGTTATGCCTTCATTCTCAATAGTCTCGAAAGGTGAGTTATCGCTCAGATGCGCCCCCGACAGGATTCGAACCTGTGCACCTGCCTCCGGAGGGCAGTGCTCTATCCCCTGAGCTACGGGGGCTTTCGATAAGGCTATCAGTCAATTCTCATGCCAAGATGTGGGGATGAGCGAGATTTCAATTCAAAAAGCATATTTCGCCACTGGTTGCTTCTGGGGCGCAGAACGGCGATTCTGGAAACTAGATGGAGTCGTTTCCACCTCTGTCGGCTATATGGGAGGAACGAGACCAAACCCCTCGTACGAGCAAGTCTGTACCGGAACAACTAATCATGCAGAGACTGTCGAAGTAATCTTCGATCCCACCAAGATTTCATATGAGCGACTCTTGGAAGAGTTTTGGACGATGCATGATCCGACCTCTCTGAATCGTCAAGGTGGCGATATTGGCACTCAATATCGAAGTGCAATCTTCACCACAAATGATGAACAGATGATCAGCGCGGTGAATACTCGCGAAATCTATAACGATCTTTTGAAGAGCCAAGGCTTTGGCGAGATAGTCACGGAGATTCAAGAAGCCGCTCCACACACTTATTGGCCTGCCGAGGAATATCATCAGAGATATTTAGAGAAGAATCCAAATGGGTATGACTGCCACTCATCGACTGGGGTACCGTTTCCGAAAGTGAAGGGTTGATATGGAGTCAGGCTCATTACTTCCGAAGATAAACCCTCTAACTGGAAAACCTTTCGAGGTTCAATTAGATGACACCAAGCTAGAGAGTGAACTGGACTCACTCTCTTACGATGTACTTCGCAAGGCAGGCACTGAAGTTGCATTCACCGGAAAGTATTACGAGACTGAAACTATCGGAGTCTATGAATGCAAAGCATGTGGGGCTGAACTATTTCGTAGTGACGAGAAATTCCACTCCGGATGTGGTTGGCCATCCTTCTATGCTCCTAAAGAAGGGGATGCCGTGATCCTTCTAGAGGATCGCTCGCTAGCACCTCGCATCAGAACTGAGGTCCGATGCGCGAAGTGTGGTTCGCACCTTGGCCATGTCTTTGAAGGTGAAGGTTATGCGGTACCAACTGATCAGCGTTGGTGCATTAATTCAGTCGCACTAGTTCTAAAGCCGAAAAACTAGGTCAAGAAAAAAACTAGGTCAAGAAACTAGTAGAGCGAGTGCGCTCGCCAGCAGTACCAGGCTAGATGGCTTCTATAGGGAGCGAACTTTTCTCCTGCTCCCTCTAACTCCTCGATTTCGACCTCACGTTTCATCTTATGTACCTTCTCCCAGCCGCGACGGACTCCAAGATCCCCGGTTGGCCAGATATCGAGTCGACCTAATTGGAAGATCAAGAACATCTCTACCGTCCATCTTCCGATTCCATAGAGAGGGAGAAGGGTCGACATAATCTCTGCATCCTTCATCCGATTGAGCGATCGAATTGGAATCTCTTTCGACTCTACGGCCCGTGCCAGTTCTAGAATCGAGCGCGCCTTCGCTTCTGAGCACCCAGCTCTCCGTAACTTTGCTGGAGCTAAAGAGGAGAGCTTCTTCGACTCCAGCCTTCCGCCTGAAAGTTCTGCAACTCGATCAATAATGGTCGCAGCTGCTTTGGTCGAGAGCTGCTGGCTGAGTATCGACTCAGCGAGGGATTCGAAATTGGATTGACGGGAGCGCTTAACTCCGATGGGAGCGGGTCCGAATTTTGAGACGACTTCGCCAAATCTAGGTTCAATTCGAACTATTCGTCGGGCGATCGCCTGAGAATTTTCAGAGGTAATCGTCATGCTGTGACCCTAACATTTGCTAGAACGGGACCAGAAC
>DAIOSM010000001.1:54379-75383 GCA_036752585.1 Candidatus Nanopelagicaceae bacterium | reverse complement strand
AAGAAATTTGGCAATTCAATCTCTGGAATTGAGAATAGGACGCGACCTGGCATAGGGACGCCGATGATGATTGCAAAGATCATCCGGATTGCTATTGCAATCGATGCGAGTCGTAGAGCCAACTGGAAAGTTTGGTATCTAAGCAACTTCTTGGGGATAAATTTGACCAAAGCTATTGTGCCGATAATGGCTGTAAACGAGAAGAGAGATCCATCCAACCTAATCACCGCTGTTACGAGCAGGGTTGCCCACAGCCAGAAGTAGATTGGATGGATCTGCATTTACGGTTATTTCTTCCTACGGCGTACTGCAACAATTCCAACGAGGAGAGCCACAACCGCAAGAGCGAGTAGCGCTGGAGTATTTCCTGAATCAGAATCAGTAATTTCCTCTGAGATAGGTTCTACATCCGCAACCGGATCGGACAAGATGCTCATGTCGATCTCGGCTCCGCATTCTTCGGCAGGATATCCGGCAATAGCGCAGATCAAACCTGATTCAGCTGCGCGAACATCAAGAACCGCCTCGAGTACATCGAGCCCCACCGAGCCTTCCGGGACAACGACGCAATCCGAGAAGAACTCGCGCGGAGTCTCACCGGCGGGAGCAATCTGCGCAACGCCGAAGTCGACTACAAGTCCAACTCGAACTTTGCCAGCGACTTGTGAGACCTCGCCACAGAGAGCAGCAAAGTCAGGATCCATCATCGGTGCTGTAGCTGGAATATCTGTGCCACTTGCGGTGAAAGTCCATCCTTCAACGTCGCCATCTTTAACTTCAACCGATGGTCCGGTCATGGCAGCTGTCCATGTTGTTGCTCCGGATGAAGCTTGGAAATACCCCCAATATCTATAACCGGTTTCAGCCTGTGCCGCTGTTGGGAGTATCGAAAGAGCGAGGAGAGTTAGAAAAGAAAAAATTAACGAAAACGAAATTGACTTCTTAAACATGTGAACCTTTCATAAAGAAAGAGAGCTCACGATGGCGAAAAAAAATCTCCGCCCCGCAAACCTCGACGGGTGGTCAATTAAGTATCGATGTATTGGTAATCCGACTTACGTCAAAGACGTTCACGGTTGCGGGTCAGCGTCGGATTTTCACCGACTTCCCCAAGCACATCGACTATTTAGTTGTGGGCGAAATAAACCACCATTCGACCGGTCAAGCAAGCAGGCGCTACGCTTTGAATCATGGAATATAGAAGGCTTGGTAGTTCTGGGATGTACGTAAGCGAGATTACCTACGGGAACTGGATCACCCATGGCTCCCAGGTAGAGCAGGATGCGGCGATCAAGTGCGTGCGAGCTGCCCTCGACAATGGGATCACTACCTTTGATACCGCAGATGTCTACGCAGGCACTCGAGCAGAAACTGTCTTAGGTAAGGCCCTAAAGGGCGTTAAGCGTGAATCTTATGAACTCCTTACAAAGGTTTATTGGCCGACTGGAACCGGTAAGAATGACCGGGGGCTCTCGAGGAAGCACATCATGGAGTCGGTGCATGCATCGTTGAAGCGTCTCCAAACGGACCATATCGATCTCTATCAGATGCATAGATTTGATTTCGAAACTCCTTTAGAGGAGAGCCTGAGCGCATTCGATGATCTGATTCGTCAAGGGAAGATCTTCTATATCGGCTTCTCTGAATGGACCGCTGATCAGATTCAATCGGCCTTGAAAATCCAAGATTCTCGCGGATACACAAGATTCGTCTCGAGCCAGCCTCAGTATTCAATGCTCTGGCGGGTAATAGAAGACAAGGTCATTCCGACCTGTGAATCTAATGGAATCGGCCAGATTGTTTGGTCCCCAATCGCCCAAGGCGCGCTAACTGGAAAGTATCTTCCCGGAAAGAAACCGCCGGCTGGATCACGCGCAACCGATAAAAAAGGTGGCGCAAATATGATCTCGCGCTGGATGAGAGATGAAGTTTTGAGCGCAGTCCAGAAATTGAAACCGATCGCAGAGAGAAATGGCTTGAGCCTTGCTCAGTTAGCAGTTGCCTGGGTCCTTCAAAACCCAAATGTCTCCAGCGCGATTATTGGTGCCACGAAACCAGCGCAGATCAAAGAAAATGTGAAGGCGGCAGGCGTCAAACTTGATGGCGAGACAATGAAAGAGATTGATCGAGTTCTTGGTTCATTACCGGAGATGGATCCAAGCAAGACTGTTTCGCCAAACCCCCGGGCCTAAGCATCTACATTCAGAGCGATTAGATCTTTGCTCCGCGCTTTACCTTTGGCGAAGGTGCGCGCAATTTCCTAATCTGAGTTGAACGTAACCAGCCGTACATTCCTAGACCCTTGACGCTCTCACCCGGGTACCGTTTCACGACCTCCCGCTTGATCTTTCGGCTCAAGTAGATTCCATCCAAAATAGAGAAGAGCAGAACGGAATACATGAGAACGATTGCGGCAAGTTGAACCTGAAGGACTGGAATTACTGTCATAAAGAGAACTAGCACAATGACTGGAAGAAAATACTCTCCAATAGACCTTCTAGCATCGACATAGTCCCTCACGAATTTTCTAATTGGTCCACGATCGCGAAGTGGGAGAGCGTTCTCATCTCCGCGCATGTAAGCCTCACGCTGAGCCACTCGAGATAAACGGGCTTGCTGTTTTTGAAGCTTCTTCGCCTCTTTTGTGGCAGCCGGTGCGAGTCTTCTAAAGACGCGCTGTTGTTCAGCCTCCTTACGTTTTGGAGTAGGGCGACCTTTTTTCTCGGCCTTCTTCTCGGAACTCTTATCAGACATGAGACTTAAGGTAGAGCGAGCATTCGCTCGAGCGCAACTTTGGCATCTCGCGCGACCTCATCCCGAACCTTTATCTGATTTACCGTTCTCCCAGAAACGATGGATTCCATAGCCCAGACAAGGTGGGGAAGGTCGATTCGGTTCATAGTCGAGCAGTAACAGATCGTCTTATCGAGAAAGAGCACCTTCTTGTCGGGATTATTTGCGGCAAGGCGTTTGACGAGATTGAGCTCCGTTCCAACCGCCCAGATTGAACCAGCAGGTGATTCCGAGACAGTCTTAATGATCATCTCCGTGCTCCCCACCACATCTGCGTTCTTCACTACCTCGTGTTGGCACTCCGGGTGAACGAGCACCTTTACACCCGGTACTTTCTCGCGAACCTCATTGACATTTTCGAGGGAGAAGCGGCCATGAACCGAGCAATGTCCGCGCCAGAGAATCACCTTTGCTGATTTGATTTCGGATTCGCTTAGCCCGCCTTGTGGTTTCCATGGATTCCAGAGGACACAATCCTCAAGTTTCAAACCCAATTTCAGAACCGCAGTATTTCTTCCCAAGTGCTGATCAGGAAGGAAGAAGACTTTCTCTCCCTGTTCGAAAGCCCATCGCATTGCACGTTCAGCATTTGATGAGGTACAGATCGCTCCGCCATTCGCCCCCGTAAATGCTTTGATTGCAGCGGAGGAATTCATGTAGGTGATTGGGATAGTTCCTCTTGTTGCGCCTAATTTATCTAGGCTCCGCCATGCTTCATCTACTTGGTTCGAAGCAGCCATATCAGCCATCGAGCATCCAGCTGCGAGATCCGGAAGAATCACTTTCTGGTCCTGTGATGTAAGGATGTCCGCACTCTCTGCCATGAAGTGAACGCCACAGAAGAGAATGAACTCTGCTTCTCGTCTATCCGCAGCAGCTTGCGCTAACTTGAAAGAATCGCCAGTTATATCGGCAAATTGGATTACTTCATCTCGTTGATAGTGGTGCCCAAGAATCATGGCGCTTGCACCTAGAGATTCGCGGGCCTTCTCGGCGCGCTCAACGAGATCTGGTGCGCTAGCTGGGGGGAGTTCACCGGTGCATGAGACGCCTCGCTCGCTCGTTAAATCTGAGCCTTTACCTAGAAGTAGTAGCTCACCGATGCCAGCGCTGCTCATTGCGACATTATCTCCCTTTAGCGAGTAAAGTTCTGCCTGTAAGTCACGAGCAAGATGGAGAAGAAATAATGAGCACAGACACCGCTGGTACATCAACCGCCGTTGGAATCGTCCTGACCCCGGTTGCTGCTGAAAAAGTTGGTTCACTTCTGGCTCAAGAAGGTCGCGATGACCTAAGGCTCCGCGTAGCAGTCCAACCCGGTGGATGCTCCGGACTTCGCTACCAGCTCTATTTTGATGATCGTTCACTAGATGGCGATACAGTCGTTGAGTTCGGGTCTGTGAAAGTCGTAACCGACAAGATGAGCACCCCTTATTTGATGGGCGCGACAATCGACTTCGTTGACACAATCCAGAAGCAGGGATTCACAATCGACAACCCGAATGCCCAGGGTTCATGCGCCTGTGGCGACTCATTCAATTAGTCGTCTCTAGTTTGTTGATCTAAAGCGCTCAATCTCCACCTTGAGAGCTGTAACAAGTTCCTCGATTCCGGTCACAGAATGTTCTGGCTTTATTGTGATTCTTAAATGACCACGTTCTCCAAAACCCATCGCTTCTAGAACATGGCTCGGGGAGATGGCGCCGGCGCCACATGCTGATCCGGCATCTATGAGAATTCCGCGCTTCTCCACTTGACGGAGGATCTCCTCGGCTGCAACGCCTTTCGCTACTAAAGCTAGATAACGCGGATCTTGGTCGACCGCGTTTCCGACTATCTCTACATCTTCGATCTGATTCTTGATTCTTTCGCGAAGCTCTTTGTTCAATTTCTGTAGATTTGCGAGCTCGCGATCTGCTGATTTGGCCCATTCCTCTATGGCGACTGCAGTTAGAAGTAGGAGAGGCTTTGAAAATGAACCAAAAAGGCGACGCTTATCAATGGGAGGAATTGGGGATCTCCACCGGGATCCCGGGCGAATGGAGATGATTGAAATTCCCTCGGGTCCTCCGATAACCCGCGGATCCCATAGCGATACATCGCAATCTTTTGGGAAGCGATCAAGTTGATAACTCGCAGTCATATCGGCAATCAGAAGTGAGCTTGATGGAAGATTCAGATTAGGGAGCTTTTGCACGACTCCTGTCTCACGATTTGTCGCCTGCCAAAATAGAACACAAGGATTATCTGGTCTTCCTTCTGCAAGCGCCGCCTCGTAAGAAATCTTCCCCGAGTGATCAACTCTTGCTAGCTGTGTTGCGCCGCCCGATTCCTCTCTCTCCCTTGCGAAGGCATGGACGACTTGTCGATCAGTCTCGCCGTAAATAAAAGTTCCTGGGAAATCTTTGAGCGACCCCGCGAGAACGGTCCAGTAGCCAAAACCCAATTCACCTACGAATTCGAGACTCTCACTCTCCACCTTGAGATTTGCTGCGATGCTCTCGCGAGCCTCTTGAAGGAGATTGCGAAGACGGGCAGAACCTTGATGAAGTTTCTGCGGCTCAAGCCAACCGCTTTCAAAAGCCCGATCTAGCGCCGCTTTGGCGCCAGCGGAGAGCGGTCGGGTGCTCTGAAAATCCAAGAGCTTTTCATCGCTTCCGGGCGCTGTGATAGGGGACACCCTTGGAACGCTACCGCCATCTCGGCTCGTATGCGAGCGGCGACTATCCTTGCCCTGTGCGTAATTCGGCATCTAGAGCGGTCGCTCGCCCTCTGAAGCGTCTCGTAATTTCCGCCTCATTCCTGCTCTTTGGAACCTTGCTTAGCGGTTGTTCCTCCGAAGAGTTGACCGGAATTGGATTTACTGAAAACACCTCGAGCGTAAATCAAACATCATTTGGCCTATGGCAGGGTGCTTGGCTAGCCGCTGCAATCGTTGGCGCTATTACTCTCATCTTGATCCTCTGGCCAGCAATGTTCCATCGCAAGAAAGACGAGCGCTTTCCGCGCCAATTCCAATACAACATCCCCGCCGAAATCGCTTACACAGTTATTCCGTTTGTAATTATCGCTGTTCTATTCGGATATACGGCGAGGGCGCAGAACGAGATAACTTCAGTTTCGCCCGCAACGGCGACGAATGTTAACGATGTGACGGTCAACGCTATCCAATGGTCTTGGCAATTCACTTATGAGGAAGCCGGCCCTGGCACAACGGTAACGGGCACACCAGCTCAGCCACCGACTCTCTATCTCCCTCAGGGCGAACCGGTCCGCTTCAAGATCACTGCAACGGATGTTGTTCATGGTTTCTGGATACCCGCATTTATGATTCAGATTCAGAATATTCCTGGAGTTGAAAATCAGATTGAGTTCACAGCGAACGAGCTGGGAGAGTTCCCTGGACGTTGCAACATTCTCTGTGGTCGTCAACATGCCCAGATGCTCTTCAACGTGAAAGTGGTTACCCCAGCTGAATATGACGCTTACATTCAATCCCTGAAGGCAGGTGCAACATCATGACGACCTTCGCGACCCGTCCAGCTGAACCAATTGCGCCAAAGACCCCTAAGCCTCTAACCAAGGGCCAACTTGCAGTAAAGCTAATGACGACGACAGATCACAAGCTGATCGGTTACATGTATCTAGCAACGTCTTTCTTCTGGTTCTTGATTGGCGGCCTTCTTGCTTTAGCTATTCGCGCTGAGCTAGCACAGCCGGGATTGCAGTACATGAGCTCTGAGCAATACAACCAAGTCTTCACGATGCACGGCACAATCATGCTTTTGATGTTTGCTACTCCGCTCTTTGTCGGATTCGCAAATGTGATCATGCCACTTCAAATCGGTGCTGCAGACGTTGCATTCCCGAGAATGAACATGCTCTCCTATTGGCTCTATTTCTTTGGAAGCATCATGGCTACTGCCGGCTTCTTAACTCCTGGTGGAGCCGCATCATTCGGTTGGACCGCTTACGCTCCTCTTTCTAACCACATTTACTCGCCGGGGATAGGAGCTGATCTCTGGATTGTTGGCCTCACAATCAGTGGTCTTGGAACGATCCTTGGTGGCGTTAACTTCGTAACAACGATTTTCACAATGCGTGCTCCGGGAATGACGATGTTCCGTATGTCGATCTTTAGTTGGAATACGCTCTTGACGGCGATCCTCATTCTGATCGCATTCCCACCGCTAGCAGCTGCGTTACTTGCACTTGAATCCGATCGACTCTTTGGTTCGAATGTCTTTGATCCAGCCAATGGCGGCGCAATTCTCTGGCAACACATCTTCTGGTTCTTTGGACATCCTGAGGTTTACATCCTTGCGCTTCCTTTCTTCGGAATCGTCACGGAAATTCTTCCAGTCTTCAGTCGTAAACCAATTTTCGGCTACAAAGGTTTGATCGCTGCAACAATCGCAATCGCTGCGCTGTCAGTTGCTGTTTGGGCACACCACATGTACGCCAGCGGTCAAGTCAATCTTGCGTTCTTCTCATTCATGACATTTCTGATCGCCGTCCCCACCGGCGTGAAATTCTTCAATTGGATTGGAACTATGTGGAAGGGCTCGCTTACCTTTGAGACACCAATGCTCTGGGTGATGGGCTTCCTAGTTACATTCTTACTTGGCGGCCTTACCGGAGTCATTCTCGCCAGCCCACCACTTGATTTCGCGGTATCGGCTTCATATTTCGTAGTTGCCCACTTCCATTATGTTCTCTTCGGCACGGTTGTTTTCGCCATGTTTGCCGGCTTCTATTTCTGGTGGCCAAAGTTCACGGGCAGGATGCTCAACGAAACCCTAGGAAAAGTTCATTTCTGGACGCTCTTCATCGGCTTCCACACAACATTCCTTATTCAGCACTGGCTAGGTATCAAGGGATTCCCGCGCCGATACGCTGATTACCTAGCTACTGATGGTTTCACCTTTATGAATATGGTCTCCACTGTTGGAGCGGCCCTTCTTGCGCTCTCGATGATTCCATTTGCAATCAATATCTGGATAACGAGAAATGCTCCAAAGGTGAACACCAATGATCCTTGGGGTTATGGCGCCTCCCTTGAATGGGCAACGAGCTGTCCACCACCTCGACATAACTTTTACTCAATGCCACGCATCCGCTCTGAGCGTCCAGCCTTTGACCTTCACCATCCAGAGCATGCCGCTATCGAGTCACATAAGAAGGAGGGCGGCCACTAAATGAAGTTTGGATACCGCCTCTTTATTTTCCTCTTTGCCTTCTACGCTGCTCTCGCGGTTGTCTATTGGCAGATGGCAAATGAACCGGTTGGAATAACAGCACTTGCATTAAGTGCAGGATTAGCTTTGATCATCGGCTATTACTTCTGGTTCATCAACCGTAGAACCGGGGGAGTTCTTCCTGAAGATAACCTCCAAGCGGAGATTGCTGATGGCGCAGGAGAATTGGGATTCTTCAGCCCTTACTCTTGGTGGCCTCTCCCAGTTGCGGTCTCAGCGACGGCAGCAGGATTAGGTTTGATAATCGGCTGGTGGTTGACACTTATCGCTGTTGGCGCCCTCATCATCTCGGTTCTCGGCTTCGTTCTCGAGTATGAGCGTCCTTCTAATTCAGCCCACCACTAATTAAACTTCGCAGATGGATTCCATCCGTTCTGAAATCCTTGACACCGGTATACCGGAACTAAAGTCTGCACGGATAATCATCGATGCACCCGCAAGAAAGATCTTCGAGATCCTTGCTAAGCCATCCCTTCATCCCAGGATAGATGGCTCGAATAGCGTCAAAGCAGTCAACTGGGGGCCTGAGACACTCGTCTTAGGTTCGAAATTTGGCATGCATATGAAGATCGGATTTAAGTACCGGATCACAAATACTGTTGTTGAATATAAAGAGAATGAATTAATTGGATGGCGACACTTAGGTAGATGGATCTGGCGTTATGAGTTAAGGGCTTTGGGTCCGAACCAGACCGAGGTAACAGAGAGTTTCGATGGTCGACCCTCACCGCTTCAATGGTGGTTGAAGGCTAGAAATGCCTACCCATTCACGGAGAAGGCAGTTGCAAAGACTTTGGTAAGACTTAAGAACTTAGCCGAAGATTTGGCGTAACTGAAGAACTAGTGGTGCCCATCCTCTAGCTCCAACATCTCCTTAGGAGTCGGCTTGGCAATCTGCTCTTGGCTTGCCTTGGACATGCGAGCCCGCAATTTACCCTTGAGACCCTGAGGATTTGCGACGCCATTTGAATCGGTTGCGCCAACCTCAAGAGCGGGGAGTTGCTCATGGGCGGTCAAAACATATGCCTTCTCTGGAGAGAGAGGTTCGTGAACTTCGATGAATTCGCCATGAGGCAACATCACCAGTCGTCCTGTTTCGCGACCGTGAAGAACTTTTTCACGATCTGCACGCTGAAGCGAAAGACAGATTCGTTTTGTAATCACAAATGCAAGCGGCGGAAGTGCAATCAATCCAATTCTTGAGAACCACATGATTTGGTTGATTGACATATCAAAATGAATCGCCAAGAGATCATTTCCACCGTTGATTAGGGCAACCAAGGTGAAAGTCAGAGACATTGCGCCGATTGCGGTCCGGTTCGGATTATTTCTAGGACGATCAAGGATGTGGTGCTCTCTCTTATCGCCAGTCATCCATTGTTCGATAAATGGATAGAAGGCCATTAAGGTGAAGATGATTCCCGGGATAATCAAACCTGGAATCAAGATATTCCAAGAGATAGTTACGCCAAAGGCGTGAGTTTCGATTGGGGGAGCGGCGCGTACCAGACCATCAAGCCATCCCATGTACCAGTCAGGTTGGGAGCCGGCACCGATCTGGCCAGGGTTGTAAGGACCATAGATCCAGATGGGATTGATTTGAGCTACTGCGCCTAGGAAAGCCGTTACGCCGAAAACGATGAAGAAGAAACCGCCCGCTTTAGCCATGTACACCGGCATCAATGGATATCCCACGACATTCTTCTCGGTGCGACCAGGTCCTGGATATTGGGTGTGCTTCTGGTACCAAACCAACATCAAGTGCGCGGTAATAAGAGCAAGCATGATTCCTGGAATCAAGAGGATGTGAACCGCGTAGATTCGTTGGATAAACATTTCGCCCGGGAAGGCGCCTCCAAAGATGAAGTAAGAGAGGTATGACCCAACCACTGGAATCGCTTGAATGATCGCCTCGGCGATACGAATTCCTGTTCCTGATAGCAAGTCATCTGGTAGCGAGTAACCGAGGAATCCTTCGACAATTCCAAGAGTCAAGAGCGCGACGCCGATAATCCAATTCAGTTCGCGCGGCTTGCGGAAGGCGCCAGTGAAAAATACGCGCATCATGTGAACGACCATCGCAGCCATGAAAATCAAAGCAGCCCAGTGATGGATCTGGCGCATGAGCAATCCACCGCGGACATCGAAGGAGATGTGAAGTGCTGATGCATATGCGGCAGACATCTTCACGCCATTTAGCGGTTCATATGAACCTTCGTACTCGACCTCGCGCATCGATGGGTCAAACCAAAAAGTTAAGAATGTTCCCGAGAGTAGGAGAATGACGAACGAGTACATGACGATCTCGCCCAACATGAATGACCAATGATCAGGGAAAACTTTGGTGAGCGTCTTCTTCATCCACTTAGCAGCGCCTGTGCGCTCATCGATGAAGTTCGCCGTTCCGCCAGCTACTCGTTCACGTGCGCTCATTGTGAATCACGCCCCCAGAAACTTGGTCCGACAGCCTCATTAAATGGCGCCTTCGCCACTAGATAACCCTCGTTATCGACTGTGATTGCTAATTGTGGCAGGGGTCGCGCCGCCGGTCCAAAGATAACTTTTGCGGCACGGGTTACATCGAAAGTCGACTGGTGGCAAGGACAGAGGAGGTGCTTCGTGGTCTGTTCATATAGAGCAACTGCACAACCCATATGTGAACAAATCTTTGAGAAGGCGATAATTCCTTCGTATGTCCAAGATAACCGTTCGGCATCAAGGTTAAATTCTTCAGGTCTGATGCGAATCAAGAGAACCGAATCCTTGGCGATATCGTCGAGGTGCCGGACTTTTCCTGCAGGGAATTCAGGTTGGACTTGGGCAACGCCACCAACTTCAAGATCGGATGGTCTTATGGGGCGGTCGCCGGGATCAGTAACGAGTCTGGTGCCTGCCTTCCAATTGGTCTCATTTAATTCATTCTCCGGTAGCGGGCCAAGATCGCGAAGCAAGAGAATCGGAGAGATTCCTACTAGGCCAAGAGCCAGACCCATAGTCCGCTTTATTAGGGGGCGACGACCTAAACCAGCTTGAGCAGCGCCATCCTTTACAGTTGCAACAAAGGCGGCGCGATCTTCATCTTTGGAACGCTGTTCTTTTCGGTAATCGACAACTTCATGATCAGGCATAAGAGTCTTTGCCCAATGAACCGCGCCCATGCCGATGAAGAAGAGCGCCATCGCGAGCCCAAGACCCAAGAAGAGTTGGTGAGCATTTGTCGTACCGAAGATCGGCAGGAAGATAAGTGTGTCATCGGGTATCCATACGTAGGAATAAACAAAGAGGATCGTTCCGACCGCCGATAGTGAGAAAAGAATCGATACTTGTCGTTCCGCTTTCTTTGCCGCGATTGGATCCACATCAGTTTTCCGATGTACGTGTTCAGGCAATCCGGGATCAGATAAGGGTTCTAATTCTCTATTTGCTTCACTCATTAGCGCGCCTTAGTCGTTAGCCATACTGCGATACCAATCAGAATTCCAAGTCCAAGAATCCAACCGACTGCACCTTCGGTCACTGGACCAACGCGACCAAGAGCTGCGCCACCAAGAGATGGTTCTGTCTCGACGAATTTAATCCACTTGATAATCGAGAGCTTCTCTTCGTGAGTAAGTACTGAATTTGCGAAGACTGGCATAGCTTGTGGCCCAGTCACCATCGCTTCATAAATGTGCTTCGGCTCAACTCCCATAACAGTTGGCGCATATTTGCCTTGCGTCAATGCTCCACCTTGTCCGGCAAGGTTGTGGCACATTGCGCAATTAGTTCTAAATAACTCGCCACCCTCAGCGGTATTGCCGTCGCGCTCCCAGAAAAGTTCTTCATTGGTTACGGCGGCTGGGCCAGGAGCTAAAGATGCGACGTAAGCTGCGAGAGCTGCTGTCTCACGCTCGTTGTAAACCGGCTCTTTACGCATCGCTTGTTGGCTCATATCCGCCATAGGCATGCGACCTGTTGCGACTTGGAAATCAACTGATGCTGCACCAACGCCAATGAGCGAGGGAGCAGCCCCAGCGCCCTCTGCGTTTAACCCGTGACAAGAGGAGCATCCGCGAGCGAAGATCTCTTTACCCTCTTCGATCAGGGAGGCTTTATCAGATGAGAGGACTACTTGAACCTCTTCAGTAGCTGCTTGAGCAACTGTGTAGCCGACTCCTGCGAATAACAGACCAGAGAGAAGTAGGAGAGGACCAGCGAATCGATGGCGGCGATACCGGGAGATAAAACCAAAGAACTTGTTCATTGCGCTCATCTTTATTGCACCAGATAGATTGCAGAGAAGAGCGCAATCCAGACGATATCGACGAAGTGCCAGTAGTAAGAGACGACAATTGCTGTTGTTGCCTGCGAGTGGCCGAAGCGACGCGCCTTAGATACGCGGATTAGAACAACTAGAAAAGCGAGCAAGCCGCCGGTTACATGTAAGCCGTGGAAGCCCGTCGCTAGATAGAAGACTGATCCATATGCACTCGAGGAGAGAGTCAGACCTTTGTGAGCAAGTTCTGCATACTCAAATACCTGGCCGCCGATAAAGAATGCGCCCATGATGAATGTGAGAGCAAACCATTCACGCATGCCCCACTTGGAAATCTGTAGGAGCGTGCCGGTTCGAGCATTCTGGAATCGCTCAGCTGCGAAAACGCCAAACTGACAAGTGACAGAGGAGAGAACAAGGATTGTGGTGTTGAATGCAGAGAACGGGATGTTCAAATACTTAACTGATTCAGCCCAGACTTCCGGGCCTTGGACTGCACGAGTAGTGAAGTACATTGCGAAGAGCGCTGCAAAGAACATCAATTCGCTCGAGAGCCAGACGATGGTTCCGACAGCGACGATATTGGGGCGATTTAACCGTGTTGGGGGAGTTGCCACCGCGCTGCTCATGCGGGCGATTATTCCCGAAAAGGCAGGTAAAAGCCCTAAGCAATTGACCCCCGGGGGCGGTGAAGCGCATCACTCGGACCATCAGTGATTGCCGGGTGCCAATCTGCATCTGAGAGAGCCATCTGAGGGAGTAAATGGTTTTCCCTCTAGACTCGCCCGATATGAGTACTTTCAAAGTAGTGGTCTACTCAGATGACGCCACCGTGAGGGAGAGCGTCCGCAAAGCGCTAGGCCGTCGCCTCTCCTCCGACCTCCCCGAGAATGAGGTCATTGAGTTTGCCACCGCTGATGCACTCCGACTCTTTATCGACACCAAGAAAGTCGGCCAGAAGAGCACTGTCGATCTCTTCATCCTCGATGGCGAAGCAACTCCTGAAGGCGGGATGGGATTGGCCCGACAGTTGAAGGATGAGATTTTCAATTGCCCCCCGACTCTACTTATCGTCGCTAGAGAGCAAGATGCCTGGCTCGCTGGTTGGTCTCGTGCCGACGGCGTGGTCACCCATCCGATTGACCCATTCACTCTTTCAAAGAGCGTCTTATCTTTAATCGTTTCGCCTTCAGCCACTAAGTAAAGAACGCTTCTTGAGTAACTAGATGGCAATCGCTGAGGTTAATTCTAAACTCGCTAGACATGAGGACTTAACTGTTGCCGAAGTTCACTTGGCGATGGGAGAGATTCTTGCCGGTAGCGCCAGTGATAACGAGATCAAGGATTTCTTAGTTGCCCTTAAAGAGAAGGGCGAGAAACCAGAGGAAGTTGTTGCTCTGGTTGAGTCACTATACGAACACGCTGCGCCCGTTGAAATATCTGAGCGATCTGTCGACATCGTGGGAACGGGCGGCGATGGATTTAACACCATAAATATCTCGACTAGCGCTGCAATTCTTACAACCGCCGCTGGCGCACGAGTCGTTAAACATGGCAATCGGGCAGCAAGTTCTGCAAGTGGAGCGGCTGACTTCTTGGAGGCGCTCGGCATCAACATCAATCTTGACGGGAAGCAATTAGCCGAATGTGTTCGGAAGATCGGCATCGGTTTTGCATTCGCTCCGAAATTTCACCCGGCAATGCGCTACGCGGCGCCAGCGAGGAAAGCTCTCGGCTATCCGACTATCTTCAATATCCTCGGTCCGCTGGCTAATCCAGCAAGACCTAAAGCGGTAGCAATAGGCGTTTCTCGAATTGAGATGTTCGAATTGGTAGCCAAAGTTCTTGCTAAACGAGGATGCGAGGGTTTTGTATTTAGAGGCGATGAGGGACTAGATGAGGTCTCTATTTCAGGAACAACTTCAATCTATCAAGTTCAAGATGGTGAATATCGCCTCTTTTCATTTGATCCTCGCAATATTGGAATTGAGTTAGAGCCTCTTGATGAGATTCGTGGAGGCGACGCGAGAGCAAATGCAGAGGTAACTAAGGCTGTCTTCTCTGGAAAACCAGGAGCAGCCCGCGAAGCGATTCTTTTGAATGCAGCAATGGCTATCGCTGCTTTCAAGGGCGACTTCAATCTCCCATTTGAGACACAGATCGCAAATGGTTACGTCCTAGCAAAAGCTGGGATTGATAGCGGAAGAGCTCTCGAGCTTATTCAGCGCTGGCGCGATCTCTCAAACGAATTAGCGAAATCCTCTTTATAGCGGCTCTGTTCATTCAACATCTTTAGCTTCTCTAGGGAGGATCTTGCATGGCCCGCTCCAAAGGTAGCGCGCGACCAATTTCCATCTATGGCAAGAATCATCGTTGAATCCTTCTCTACATAACGGAGCAGCGTCTCGACCTCTTCATGACTTGAGGCGGGGAGAATCGTTCCGTTATCGGCTACCACCTCAGAGATAGAGCGAATAGCAGTTAAAACCTCGTCCATCCGATCTGATTTTGAAAGTTCAACCTTAGTAATAAGCGAGGCGGCAAGACGTCCGAATCGGATGAGAACTAGCTCGAGGGTCTCGGCCTCGCCTTGGGCGCTAATCTTGTTAGCAACGATCAACTCTTTAATCTTGGTAAATGACCGGATCCGTTCACCGCGCGCCGAACCACGGATAAAAGCGCCGAGACGATTTCTTATCTCGGCTGCTTCTTCAAACCGTTCCTGTAAGGATAGTTCAGCCATCCTCTTGTGAAGGACTTCGAGTATCGATCTCGAATCATGAAGCATTGCGAAGTGGAGTTCTTCTGAGATAGATCGGTAGGAATCGAAGGATTGAAGACCGATGCATGGAGCCCCGCACTTTCCGATATCGAAAAGAGCGCATGCGCTCGCGCTTTTCATGCTAGAAAGCGTTATCCGGGGCTTGCACTGGCGAATCGGAAAGGCTTCGTAAAGCGCCTCGATTGCACGTTGGGCTTCATCTCGTCCGTTAAACGGCCCACTCCATGTTGCTTCATCGTTTAAAGATGAGGCGCCTCTGACTTGAGTCATCCTCGGGTACGCCTCGTCGGTCAGTCGAATCCAGATGGCCTTCTCTTGAAATCTAGAGCGTCGATTGAAGCGAGGGCGCTTAGAAGCGATCAGCCTTAATTCTCTTATCTCGGCCTCGATGATCGTGGGAGTTTCAATTACTTCAACCCGGTCGGCCAAAGCAATCATGTCGTGGATGCGTTTTCTAGTTTCCGCGGCGGTGAAGTAGTTCTTGACGCGAGAGCGAAGGTTTCGAGTTGTGCCGATATACAAGGCTTCGCCAGATGAATCTCGGAAGATGTAGACGCCAGGAGTCGAAGGAAGTCCATCAGCAAAATGGCGTTTCCTACGCTGGGCATCGGTAACCCGATTAGTGAATCCCTTTAGATCTTCGAGGGTTGTTACACCGTAAGAACCCAAGCGCTCGATCACTCCATGTAGAACGTCAACGGTAGCTCGCGCATCAGCAAGGGCGCGATGTTCAGGGTTGCTCTTTGCGCCGAAGAAAGCTGCAAGAGTAGAGAGCTTGAAATCTCGTACCTCATCCCTGGAGACCACGTACCTCGTAATTCGAGCCGTATCTATAACCTGATATTTGGGCCAAGGAACTTGTAGTCGTTCGGCGCCTGCGCGAAGAAAACCAATATCAAATGGAGCGTTATGCGCAACGAGAACAGTCTCCTCAGGCGAACCTAAGAATTCAAAGAGTGAAAAGAGCGCTTCACCGACCGGGGGCGCCGCGACAACCATTGCATCGGTGATGCCAGTTAGAACGGTAATGAAAGGCGGGATAGGACCACCAGGATTTACTAGCGTCTGAAATTCACCAATTACTTCACCGCCTCTAACTTTGACGGCGCCGATCTCTGTGATGGCGCAATCGCTGGGGGAGCCTCCGGTTGTTTCGAGATCAACAACGACGAATGTTGTGTCGATAAGGCTTCGACCTAGATCATCAAAAGAAGGTTGCCAAGTTGGCTCAAGATTTTCAGGTGAGGCCACGAGCAGAATCTAGATTGCGCTTCCGACATTTCCGATAACCTCGCCGCATGACGACTCTGGGTGCGCCTGAGGGATGGCTCAACGACTTTGCCGCGGATTCCAGCGGAGATGTTGGAGTTCTACTCCTTCACGGTTTTACAGGCTCTCCCGCATCGATGCGTCCATGGGCTCATTTTCTTCTAGATAGAGGGATCGCCGTTCGAGTCCCGCGAATCCCCGGACACGGAACAAAGTGGCAAGACCTAAATAAGGTGAAGTGGCAGAGCTGGCCGAAACGCGCTGAGGAAGATCTTCAAGAATTAATTGCCAGGTATAAGAAAGTCTTCGTATTCGGTCTCTCTATGGGCGGAGCAAACACGCTCCACATCGCTGCCAAACATTCCCCGCTTCTGAGCGGAATAGTCCTAGTCAATCCGATGATTCACATTCCCGATCCCACCATTAGATTCATCGATCTAATCAAGTACATAACTCCGAAACGGCCATCGGTCGGAGATGACATAAAGAAGCCCGGAGTTACCGAATGGGGATACGACGCACTTCCGATGAAGGGCGTCGCACAGCTCCATAGATTTCTTAAGGTAACTCGATCAACATTGAATTCAGTTGCTTGTCCAACCCTGCTATTTCACAGCACCGAAGATCATGTTCTACCGGTATCCAATACCGAGATCATCATGGCTGAATTAGGTGCCAGTGAAAAAACCCGTATTGAGCTTGGAAATTCCTATCACGTCGCAACGCTTGATTACGATGCCGATACGATCTTTGAGAGCTCCTACCAATTTATAAAAGCTCATTCTTAAGCGGCGATAACTCCAAGGGAGAGAAGAATCAGAAGGGCCGAACCAAGTACTACGCGATAAATAACGAAGGGTGCGAAGCTCTTTGTGCTCACGAATCTTAGGAACCAGCGAATCACTAGATAGCCAACGATAAAAGCTACAAAGGTTGCCACCGCTGTTTCGGCGCCGGAGAATCTCGATAACTCGGGGTTTTGAATTGATTGCGCGAGTTCATACGAGCCGCTAGCCAAGACGGCAGGAATAGCTAATAGAAATGAGTATCTAAGGGATTCCACTCTTGTGAATCCAAGAGTTCGGCACATCGCTATCGTCGCACCGGATCTAGAAACGCCTGGAATTAGCGCGAGCGCTTGAGCAAATCCAACGAGAACGCCATCCCTAACAGTCATGTCATCCAGGGAGCGCGTACTCCTAGAGAAACGATCCGCCAGTCCAAGGATGATTCCGAAAACCACCAGGACGGATGCGATGATCCAGAGTGAGCGAAAGTCCTCTCGTATGGAATCTTGTAGAAGTAAACCGAAAAACATAATCGGTAACGAACCGAAGATAATCAACCAACCAAGTTTTGCCTGCTGTTTCTGATGATCGCGGTTCAGGATTGAGTAGTACCAATTCTTGAGTATGGAGGCGATCTCTCGTCGGAAGTAAACGAGAACAGCGAACTCGGTACCAAGTTGAATGATGGCCGTGAAAGTAGCTCCTGGATCTTCTGCTCCTGGGGAGATGATGCCTGCGATTCTGATATGAGCGCTGGAGGAGATTGGAAGAAACTCTGTGAGGCCTTGCAATATCGCTAGGAATATAGCCTCGAGCATTTTCGAATCGTACTAGTGGGGCGAAAACGTGAACCATTCGCATCGCTAATGGAGTGGACGATACTGGGATCGAACCAGTGACCCCTTCCATGTCAAGGAAGTGCGCTACCGCTGCGCTAATCGTCCGTATTTAGTTTTAGAACTTATCGAGGTGGAGACGGGATTTGAACCCGTGTAGCGGGATTTGCAGTCCCGAGCCTCGCCTCTCGGCCACTCCACCAAACCTCTACATCTCTACCCACTAATCAAGCTCCGAGCGGACGACGGGGGTCGAACCCGCGACCTGAACCTTGGCAAGGTTCCGCGCTACCAACTGCGCTACGTCCGCAAAGTAGATATCGCGACCCGGGGGCAGCGATGATCAAGGAGGGGAAATCTATCCTAGATTTAGAGGGCTTCCCAAATGGATAGATCGAGCAATAGGCGGTGGATTTTGGAACGGTTCTGGATGGGAGGACGCCAGGCCGAAAATTTGCTGGAAATTCGCACCGATATTGAAGCGCTAAATGAACCCGGGTTCTGGTCGATAGTGGGGACCTTCGAGGGCGATTGGACGCTAGCAAAGTTTGAGAGCGTAGCCGAGAAGGACTTCGTTTCATCTCCTGAAGAAGGGATTCAGCTAAGTGAGTGGACGACCTCAAAATCAAAAGATGAGTACAAGCGCTATGTTGAACAAATAAAAATACATATAGCGGCTGGGGATGTTTATCAGGTAAATGCTTGTCGGATTCTTTCATCCAAGATTGTCGTCGATGGAGATCTCAGCTCTCTCTTTTCAAAAATTCTGAAGAATAATCCCGCGCCTTTTGCGGGCTATCTCTCGCTACCTAATCTAGAGATTGCTTCGGCGTCGCCTGAACGATTCATCTCTAAAGCTGGAGCCCAAGTGGTATCTAGCCCGATCAAAGGAACTTCTTCGACAAGGGAGTTTCTCTCTAAGGATCGAGCTGAGAACCTAATGATCGTCGATCTAATCAGGAATGATTTAGGTCGCGTCTGCGAGACAGGAAGTATCGCAACACCTCGTTTACTCGCGACGGAAGAACATCCTGGTCTATTCCACCTAGTGTCTGACATCAGTGGAACATTGAAAGATGAGATTTCTCTAGCGGATGCTTTAAGCGAGATAGTTCCTCCCGGATCAGTAAGTGGCGCACCCAAATCGAGCGCTCTGAAGATAATTGAGAAAAACGAAGGGGAGCGCGGTCCATACTGCGGAGTCTTTGGTTGGTCGGATGGTCATCGAATGGAGTTGAGCGTCGGTATCAGGCTCTTCTGGAGAAGTGGCGATGAGGTTAAGTTTGGTACAGGAGCAGGGATTACTTGGGACAGCGATCCGGAGGCTGAATGGGAGGAGACTGAGCTAAAGGCACGACGCCTTATCTCTCTTACGCGATGATTTTCTTTAACGGCTCTTCTTATGAAGGCGTAGCGCTAACTGATTCGATCCTCCTTGGCGACGGAGTATTTGAGACTCTACGTAGCTATGAGGGTCGGCTCTTCGCTCTGGATTCACATCTCCAACGTCTTGAAGAGGGAATCAGCAAACTTGATTTAACAAGAAGTACCGAGGAGCTATATGACCGCGAGGAAGTTATCTCAGCCATCAAGGAAATTCTCTCGAAGAGCTACTTTCCCAACGGGGCTTTGAGGATCTCGTTCTACGCAGATGGGAATTGGGTTATCTCACATAAGGAGTACCTACCGCCGAGCGATGCTCTACGTTGCTCTTTGATCCAGGAAGAACCCGAGGCCCTGGCCTATAAGAGCGCTTCGTATTCAAGAAGGCTACGTGCAAGGCGGCATGCCCAGAAATTAGGTTTTGACGATGTCATCTTTGCTGACTCAAATGAGGAAGTCTCCGAACTCTCCTCCTCTAACTTATTGGCCCGTATAGGTGGTCAATGGGTGACCCCTCGAATCGAGAGTGGCGCTCTGCCGGGGGTTACCCGAAAGGCTTTGATCGAAAACTTTGGGGTAAAGGAAGTCAATCTGACAATGGCCGCGCTAATGGAGGCCGAAGATGTAGCGGCAACATCTAGCTTGCGCGAAATTCAGGGCATTAAGGAGATTGGCGGGAAAGACACCCCAATCTCTAACCGACTCCGTGAACTTCAAGAGAGTTTCCACACTTGGATATTGGGTAATCTTGCCCTATGAATTTCCGTCAACAGATCAAAGCAAATCCATATGGATCATTGATCTGGCGCATCTTCATCGGTGTAATCGGCGGCTTGGTGACAATCATCGGAACAATCTTCTTGTTCGCCCCGGGTCCTGGGCTCTTGGTTCTTCTTGCAGGCCTTGGAATCTTGGCTACTGAATTTGCTTGGGCAGCAAATGCGATCCGTAAGACTAAGTCAATTGCCCAAAGCACCTCCGAGAAATTCCGTATTCCGCTCTGGGTGAAGTACCTGATTGTTGCGGGTGGCGCGGTAATTTCGATTGCGCTCTTAGTCTTCTTTTACGCTTAAAGATTCACTACTTTGGTAGCCTCGCTTCGTGACTACTCCGGTCGGCGAAGCCTCTATATCGATAACCATAGATGGTTCATCTAAACGCATACTTGCTACCCAAAAAGTAACTCAAGTCTGCGAAGAGGTATATCCCGATCGCATGAAACCGGGACCGAGTGCGATTGTGGTCTGTCGTATCAATGGTGCTCTTCGGGATCTTTGGAGCGATTTAGCAGACGGCGATGTTGTAGAGACGGTAAGCATTGATAGTGAGGATGGTTTAAATGTCCTTCGACACTCAACGGCGCATGTCCTAGCCCAAAGCGTCCAGAGCGTCTTCTCGCAAACGAGATTAGGAATTGGTCCTCCGATCACAGATGGCTTCTATTACGACTTTGATCCTGAGCGACCATTTACGCCAGAGGATCTAGAAAAGCTTGAAAGCGCAATGCGTAAAATTATTAAGGATGGTCAACGCTTCAAACGTAGAGTTGTTAGCGAAGCAGAAGCGCTAGATGAGCTTTCGAAAGAGCCTTACAAGTGTGAATTGATAAAACTGAAGAGTGGCGATGTTGCGGAGGGCGC
>DAIOSM010000001.1:49102-54279 GCA_036752585.1 Candidatus Nanopelagicaceae bacterium | reverse complement strand
CATTTGGATTGGTACTCCGAAGGGATGTACCCACCGATGATCATGGATGAAGAACATCATGCAGACGGGACTGTAAAGCGGGCGGGACAGAAGTACTACATGAAGCCGATGAACTGCCCATTCCATAATCTGATCTTCGCTTCTCGTGGTCGTTCATATCGTGAACTCCCATTACGACTCTTTGAATTTGGAACGGTCTATCGCTACGAAAAGTCAGGCGTTATCCATGGAATCACTCGAGCAAGAGGATTTACCCAAGATGACGCTCACATCTACTGCACGCCTGAGCAGATGGCAGATGAGTTAGACAGTCTTTTGACTTTCGTCCTGAACCTCCTTCGCGATTATGGACTTCAAGATTTCTACTTGGAGTTATCAACGAAGAACGAAGAGAAGTTCATTGGTTCAGATGACGACTGGGAGAAAGCCACAGAGACGTTACGAAAAGCTGCCGAGAAGCAGGATTTGAAATTAGTACTAGACAAGGGTGGCGCTGCTTTCTACGGACCGAAGATAAGCGTTCAAGCCAAGGACGCGATTGGTAGAACTTGGCAGATGTCCACTATCCAAGTTGATTTCCAACTTCCGCAACGTTTCGAGTTGGAATACCAAGCCTCGGATGGTTCTCGACAGCGCCCAGTCATGATTCACCGTGCGCTCTTTGGTTCGATAGAGAGATTCTTCGGAGTTCTCACCGAGCACTACGCGGGGGCTTTTCCTCCTTGGCTTGCACCGGTTCAAGTCCGTGGGATTCCAGTAGCAGAAGCTTTTGCTCCATACCTAAATGAGATTGTCGATCGAATGAGAAAGCTAGGAATCAGAGCCGAGATTGATAATTCAGATGATCGTATGCAGAAGAAGATTAGAAATGCCCAGGCTGAAAAGATTCCATTTATGCTGATTGCCGGAGAAGAGGACCAGAAATCGGGGGCAGTCTCTTTTAGGTTCCGCAACGGTGAACAGAAAAATGGTGTGCCAGCAGAAGAGGCGATCGCCCTAATCCAGAAAAAAATCTCTGAACGTACCCAGGTCTGAGGTGCAAGAGGTGAGCGAAGATTCAATTGAGGGAGTAGGCATCCCGGATAGATGGCAGAGATTGTGGGCTCCCCATCGGATGGCTTATCTCTCTGGCGAGAATCGACCACTCAAGGGCAACGATGTTTCTTGTCCATTCTGTGAAATACCCCAACGGGATGATGAATCTGCGCTAATTGTTCATCGCGGCGAGCTTGCCTATGTTGTTTTGAATCTCTATCCGTATAACCCAGGGCATCTCCTCGTCTGCACCTATCGCCATGTTGCGGATTTAACCGATCTCACCAATCAGGAACGCGAAGAGATTTTCAAATTGACTTCAGATGCCATGAAAGTAATCCGCCACGTGTCGAAGCCAGGGGGTTTCAATCTTGGCATGAATCAAGGAGCAATTTCAGGGGCTGGCGTTGCCGAACATATTCATCAACATGTGATTCCCAGATGGGCAGGAGATGCCAACTTCATGCCTCTAATCGGAGAGACGAAAGTTCTTCCCAAATTACTCAGCGAAACTCGCTCCGAATTAGCTAGCGCTTGGCGAGAGCTTCGATAATCGAATTAAGTTCCGGTATCCCAAAGGGTTTCTGGCTTCCTACCGGGATAGCAATTGCAAAGATGCCCTCGGCGAAACCCGTTTCGCCCATCTCTTTATGAAGTTCCAAATATTCATCTTGGAAATCTGAGATGAGATCCACTAGCTCGCTATCGGCAGAATAGCGATTGGCTTGCGATCCCGAATAGTCATGAACCAGGTTGTCCTCAAGGGAGATTAGTGCGGTGGGTTGGCCAATGTCGTCATGTAGAACAAGGAATGGAGTGGCAAATTGCTCCAAAACGCGATTGCCGATGAGAACTATGTCATCGAAATCTGACTCTGAAAATTCGATTCCTTGGACGATCATTACCCTAGGAAATTGCCGTTCCTGAAAATGTTGCCAGATAGCAATCATTTCCTTGGAAATTCCGGTCCGCGCATCAACCAATAGCGCGAATAGATCGATTCTCTCCTGCAGTTCGCCTAAGCGAGCAGGATCTGAACCTATGGAAGCCACATCCGCAGGGATGGCAAAGAAATCCAATTTCGCACTCAATCCTGAGAGCGTGGCAACCGGCACAACCTCGAAGTGATGGGCTAAAACCATGCTTATCTGGGGTGCAGCCATAAGAAGAGCCTACGATGTATCCAATGATTCAGAAGCGATTCAAGGCGCCGGTCACCGCGATTATCACGCCGGTCTGTCGAGCCATGCTAAGTATCGGCTTGAGCGCTAACGCTGTCACGATCATCGGTTCGGCCGGCGTTACGTTCTCAGCCATCTACTTCTTCGCTGAAGGCAGTTTTTTCATCGGCACTTTGATTGTTTCTTTCTTTGCTCTGAGCGATCTCCTAGATGGCACGATGGCTAGAATCTCAAAAACCGATGGCACTCGCTGGGGAGCGTTACTTGATTCAACTCTAGATCGCATTAGCGATGCTGGGATAGTGATCGGAATCTGGATTTATCTCTTCAACAAGGGCTCAGATCTTCACTTCTTGGCCATAGCCGTTCTCTTTCTAGGTGGACTAATCCCATATATTCGAGCGAGAGCTGAGAGCTTAGGAATCAACTGTTCTGTGGGTTTAGCGGAGAGGGCTGAGCGATTAATACTGCTCTTGGTAGGAACTGGTCTCTATGGGCTAGGGCTTGAAGTAGCTCTTGTAATTTCAATTTCAGTTCTTCTTCTCATCAGCATCATCACTGTCCTACAGCGATTGAAAGTTGTGTACGACGCGTGAAGACCGTCAGCGAGACTCTTACTTACCTGATCTACAGCGCGCTTTGGCGAATTGTTCGACTACTTCCAGAGAGGTCTGCTTATTCACTCTTTGCTGCGATTGCGAATCGTGCGTACCGGAAGAATGGCAGAAGGCTCCAAAGACTCCGCTTCAACTACGGAAAAGTGTTCCCTGATAAGTCAGAGAAGGAAATTGAAGACCTAGTTAAAGCTGGCGTTAGGAATGCAATGCGTTATTGGTGTGACACATTTCGAATTTCTGACTGGGATGAAGCGCGGGTGGCGGGAACTGTTGTTACCGAGAATAACGAACTCTTTCTAAGTTCAGTTAAATCCGGAGATGGTGTCATCGTCGCGTTGCCACATGCGGGAAATTGGGATCACGCAGGCCTTTACTACTGCTCACAGGGAATTACCGTTCATACCGTCGCAGAGCACCTTAAACCGGAACGATTATTCCGAAAGTTCTTAGCGCATAGAGAGCGAATGGGAATAAAGGTTCTTGATTTAGAAGCGAAAGTTACAGGGGAGTTGACCTCCCGCTTGAATGATGGAGAACTTGTTGCTCTTGTTGCCGATCGCGATCTCTCTCAGAGCGGAGTCGATGTTGATTTCTTTGGTTCTAATGCCCGTATGCCCGCAGGGCCTGCGCTCTTGGCATATCGAACGAAAGCTCACCTAATTACAGCTTATGTTTCTTACACGAGTTTGGGTATAAAGATAAAGTTCAGTGGACCTTTCAAAGTGGACCGACAAAATTCTGAGAGTCAAGAAGTCCAACGTCTCACCCAGTCTCTAGCGAATCAATTTGCCAAGGACATTAGGAACGAACCCTCTTCGTGGCATATGCAACAGCGCATCTTCATCGATCGAAAGAGTTCTTGATGAGTACTAGATCCTTAAAGATAGGGATGGTCTCTCCTTATGCCTGGGATGTCCCTGGCGGAGTTCAGGCGCATATCAAGGACCTTGCTCATCACTTCATGAGACAGGGGCATGAGGTTTCTGTCCTCGCTCCCGCGCTTGACGAGTCTTCAATCAGTGAAGATTTTGTCGTTGCAGCAGGGCGACCTGTTGCGATTCCATATAACGGCGCAGTTGCGCGAGTCCTATTTGGGCCAGTTGCCGCTACTCGAGTTAGGCAATGGATCGCCAGGAGCGATTTTGATGTTTTACACCTTCATGAACCTGCGATCCCTTCACTGTCGTTATTAGCATGCTCGATCGCTGAAGGTCCAATGGTGGGAACTTTCCATGTCGCGGCTCCACGACAGAAAGTCGCTTTTGCGATTGCTCCTCTTCTTGAACCGGTGATCGAAAAACTAAGGGCCCGTATTGCCGTAAGCGAGGTAGCTCGAGAGACTCTAACGATTCATCTTGATACCGATGCAGTAGTGATTCCAAATGGAATCGATACCTCATTCTTCGCAGCTGCGAATACAAATCCTGACTGGTCCCGGGATTTCACCTTAGGATTCTTGGGACGCTTCTCAGAACCGCGCAAGGGATTAAGCGTCTTAATGGCAGCACTGCCAAACATGGTTCGAGCTATTCCAAACCTCCGGATATTGATCGCCGGGCCTGGCGAGGGATTGGAAGTGATGCAATCCGTAAGTCCTAACTTAAGAAACCGAATCATCTTTCTTGGGCGGCTAAGCGAGGAAGAGAAGGCGAGCTTCCTGAAATCTGTCGATGTTTACATAGCCCCCAATACGGGGGGAGAGTCCTTCGGAATCATCCTGGCCGAGGCGATGGCCTCGGGTTCTGCAATCGTTGCGAGCAATCTACCTGCCTTCGAAAACGTTCTTGGCAATGGTAAGTATGGTCTCACTTTTGAAAATGAGGATTCATCTGATCTTGCAAAACAAGTTATCAAGCTTGCGAAGGATCGGTCTTTACTCAACGGGTTTAGAGAGAGCGCTACGGAAGGCGCTAAACGTTTCGACTGGGAAACTGTTGGGCCAGAGATCATGAATGTGTATCTTCACGCACAAGGTGAATCTGAGAGAGTCTCCGTGGGATCAGAGCCCCGAACTTGGCTGCGCTTTCTGAATCGAGAGGATTAGGTGAAATAGATTGAGTAGTTTTGTCATCGCTCTATCGGTTACTTTGATCTTCATCTGGTACTTGACCTTCTCTGCCAATCGTCTCGATCGTCTCCATCATCGTGTTGAGACTTCTTGGGCTAATCTCGATTCCATTCTTCAGCGCCGTGCTGCCCTAGCTCAAGAGATTGCTCACTTGAAGGAGAT
This sequence comes from Candidatus Nanopelagicaceae bacterium, assembly GCA_036752585.1. Lineage (GTDB taxonomy): Bacteria > Actinomycetota > Actinomycetes > Nanopelagicales > Nanopelagicaceae > MAG-120802. Next base: position 49,216 of record DAIOSM010000001.1, on the reverse strand, counting down.
TGATCCTGCTACAAATCTCTTGCTCACTAGCGCGGCACATCAAGCTAGAGAAGCAGATATATCAGAACGAAGCGAGGCGGAAAGCGGACTCTCTGAGGCTCTGAAACTCCTGCG
>DAIOSM010000001.1:44004-49002 GCA_036752585.1 Candidatus Nanopelagicaceae bacterium | reverse complement strand
ATCGAATCGATTTGATTTGAATTTCGATGGCGAAGCAAATCTTGCAAAGTCTGGGCAACGACTTGGTTCAAATATGATGGTCATTCAATTTGTAGAGATAACTCCTTCCGAATACGGCGACAAATTTGGCGGAGTTACTCCGAAATCTAAAGTGGTCGGGTCTGGCAAAGCCCTTCTACTTAGAGATGGGACCATGACCGAAGTCTCATGGAGTAGGGAAGATGCCGAATCCCCGACGAGTTGGACTCTTCCAAATGGGGAAGAGGCTTACTTTGCAACCGGACAGAAGTGGTTCTTCTTTACCGATCAAGAGCCTGAAATCACATATCCTGCCAAGGACCTCACCGAAAAGGACTGATTTGCGTGAGTGCCCGAATAGGCGGGGTATTTGAACTCAAACTCGCCGGTTCTACGAAAATAAGTAGAATCCGCATATGTCTGAAACTCATGTAACTGGCACATCTCGCGTGAAGCGCGGCATGGCCGAAATGCTCAAAGGCGGCGTCATCATGGATGTCGTCAACGCTGAACAAGCGAAGATCGCCGAGGATTCAGGCGCTGTTGCTGTGATGGCTCTAGAGCGAGTTCCTGCCGATATACGTGCCCAAGGTGGGGTTGCTCGGATGTCCGATCCTGACATGATTGCCGAAATACAAGCTTCGGTCTCTATTCCGGTCATGGCGAAGGCTCGCATCGGGCATTTTGTTGAGGCCCAAATCCTCCAAGCGATTGGAGTCGACTACATCGATGAATCAGAAGTTTTGACTCCTGCTGACTACACGCATCACATAGATAAATGGAACTTCACTGTTCCTTTTGTTTGCGGGGCAACGAATCTGGGCGAAGCTCTTCGTCGCATTAACGAGGGCGCGGCAATGATCCGTTCAAAGGGCGAAGCGGGAACTGGCGATGTCTCGAATGCCACCACTCATATGCGTTCCATCTCTTCAGAGTTAAGAAAACTTTCATCAATGCGCGAGGATGAGTTGTATGTAGCCGCGAAAGAGTTGCAGGCCCCATATGAACTCGTCAAGGAAGTTGCTCAGTCCGGAAAACTTCCAGTAGTACTCTTCACCGCAGGAGGTATCGCAACTCCTGCAGATGCGGCCATGATGATGCAACTTGGCGCAGATGGAGTCTTCGTTGGTTCGGGAATTTTCAAGAGTGGAGATCCTGCAAAGAGAGCTGCTGCGATCGTAAAGGCTGTAACTTTCTATAACGATCCTAAGGTCGTTGCTGATCAATCACGAGGTCTAGGCGAAGCAATGGTTGGAATCAATGTTGCTGATATTCCTGTACCCCATCGCTTAGCGGAGCGGGGCTGGTAACAAAGGTGATAGTTGGAGTCCTAGCGCTCCAAGGCGATGTCCGAGAGCATGTAAGTGCGCTCAACGATTGTGGCGTTGAAGCTTTATCAGTTCGTACTCCAGAAGAGCTAGAAAGGGTCCAGGCGCTCGTAGTTCCAGGTGGCGAATCAACAACCATCAGCAAACTTGCCCGCTCGTTCAATTTGATTGACCCGATTCGAGTCCGCATCCGTGCAGGAATGCCGGTTTATGGATCATGCGCGGGTTTGATTCTCCTTGCTGATCGGATCATTGACGCTATAGATGGGCAGGAGAGCTTCGGCGGTCTAGATGTGACCGCGCGTAGAAATGCTTTTGGTCGACAGGTGGATTCCTTTGAAAGTGATATCGAATTCAAAGGGCTAACTGGTCCAAAGTTTCGCGCGATATTCATTCGCGCCCCTTGGATAGAAGAGTGTGGCCCATCGGTTGAAGTGCTAGCAAAGATTGATAGTCATCCTGTGGCCGTTCGTAGCGGCAATCTCTTGGCTACCTCTTTTCATCCCGAACTGACTAGCGATAATCGAGTACATAGGTATTTTGTCGAGACCATCTGTTTCAACGCCTTGAAGGTTGGTGCATGATGTCGGGTCATTCCAAATGGGCGACTATCAAACGCAAAAAGGCGCTTATCGATTCGAAGCGCTCAAAGGCGTTTGCAAAACATATTAAAGCCATTGAGGTAGCGGCGCGAAATGGTGGATCGGACCCAGCTGGCAATCCAACTCTCTTTGATGCGATTGCGAAAGCGAAGAAGAATTCCGTACCAAGCGACAATATCGATCGGGCTCTTAAGAGGGCTTCTGGCGCAGAGGCGGGTGGTTCGAATTACGAAACCATCATGTATGAGGGTTATGGCCCTGGCGGAATCGCATTCCTAATAGAGTGCCTTTCGGACAACCGCAATAGAGCTGCCTCAGAAGTACGTGTTGCGGTCACTCGCAACGGAGGAACCATCGCTGATCCTGGTTCAGTTGCTTATATGTTTAATCGCAAAGGTGTTCTGATAGTGAAAAAGAACCAATCGAGTAAACCTCTTACTGAAGATGAGCTTCTCGAGATTGTGCTCGAAGCGGGAGCCGAAGAGGTCAATGATTTGGGGGAGAATTTTGAAATAGTCACGGCTCCCACTGACTTGGCAATCACGAGGGAAGCGCTAAAGAAGTCAGGCATAGATTATGACTCTGCAGACCTATCCTTCCTGCCCTCTGTCTCAGTGAGTGTTGACGGCGAAACTGCAAAGGCGGTTTTTGAGTTGATCGATGCAATTGAAGATGTTGATGATGTCCAGAATGTTTATGGCAATTTCGATGTTTCTGACGAGGTAATGGCGAGCCTCTCCTGATCGAGTGGCCGGTGATTATTAGGCTTCCGGCATGCGCGTACTTGGGATAGATCCTGGTCTGACTCGATGCGGCATTGGCGTTGTTGAATCGTCGCCTGGCAAGAAGTTGAGAATGGTTGATTTTGGGATCATCCGAACAGAATCAGCCGCTCCACTACAAGACCGATTGATGTCTCTTGACGAAGCATTGAGCGAATGGATCAATCGCATATCTCCTGATGCAATCGCAGTCGAGCGCGTATTTTCGCAATTGAATGTGCGTACCGCGATGGCCACAGGTCAGGCAGCAGGTGTCGCACTTCTACTTGCCGCAAAGAGCGGAGTACCAATTGCCCTACACACTCCAACTGAAGTTAAAGCCGCGGTAACTGGATCGGGTCGCGCTGATAAGGCGCAAGTCGCCAAGATGGTCGTGAAAATTCTCGGACTAGAACAAGCACCAAAGCCGGTTGACACAACCGATGCGCTAGCTCTTGCAATCTGTCATCATTGGCGAGGTTCATCTTCCAAGGCGCTAACGGAGGCGGTCAAGAAAGAGCGATCCCGCCTAGGAAGATTAAAGGAAAGTTCTCTAAGAGACCGGAGCCGTAAGTGATTGCCCATATTTCGGGTCGGGTGCTAGAAGTAAGACTGACCTCACTCATAGTTGATGTCTCGGGTATCGGTTATGAAGTGAATGTTGCTCCAGAAATCGCTAGCACCTCTAGTAAAGGTGACGAGGTGGAACTCTTCACTTCTCTAGTTGTCCGCGAGGACTCCTGGAAACTCTATGGGTATCGCAATGCCAATGCTCGAGATCTCTTCGAAGAACTCCAGAGTGTTTCTGGCATAGGACCGAAGGTTGCTCATTCACTATTGACGGTCTTTGCACCAGATGAGCTAACCGGGATTATTGGCATGGGCGACCAGTTAGCTTTAGAGAGAGTTCCTGGAATCGGCAAGAAGGTTGCATCAAGGCTGATTCTTGAGCTGCGGGATCGTTACAACACTGGAAAATCTCGAACTGCAAATACTGGTAGATGGCGAGATTCACTCATGGAAGCGCTGACTTCTCTAGGTTACTCGGCTAAGGATGCTGAGCGGAGCATTGATCAGACAATCAAAGCCATAGATGAAGACCCTTCCACAATCGAATTATCAGAGTTGCTCCGTAGGGCTCTGGCAAATACAAGGAACTCGAAATGAGTGATCCTGATTTCTTAGATGAAAAACTTAGCGCTGAAGATTTCTCCGCGGAGCAAGCCCTTCGTCCTCACGATTTATCTGAATTCATAGGTCAGCATCGCGTTCGTGAACAGGTAAGTCTCCTTTTGAGAGCAGCGCGTGAGCGTAAAGCCCCTGCGGATCACATCCTCTTATCTGGTCCACCAGGACTCGGTAAGACCACCCTTGCGATGATAGTTGCAGAAGAGATGGGTGCTCCCATTCGGATAACTAGCGGTCCTGCGATTACCCATGCTGGAGATCTTGCTTCGATACTTTCTTCTCTGGTTGAAGGCGAGATTCTTTTCCTTGATGAGATTCACCGATTGGCTAGACCTGCTGAAGAGATGCTCTACATGGCGATGGAGGATTTCCGGGTAGATGTAGTTGTAGGAAAAGGTCCCGGAGCGACAGCAATTCCTTTGAGTCTTCCGCACTTCACCCTTGTTGGTGCAACAACAAGAGCCGGGCTACTTCCTGCTCCCTTAAGAGATCGTTTCGGGTTCACGGCTCATCTTGACTATTACGAGCCGAAAGAAATTGAAGAGATAGTAAGGAGAAGTGCATCTCTACTTGGAGTCGAGATTGCTGAATCGGCAGTCGTCGAACTTGGAAAGCGCTCAAGAGGTACGCCAAGAATTGCAAACCGATTACTTAGAAGAGTTAGAGATTACGCCCAGGTTCATGGCGATGGCTCGGTTTCTGGTGAGATGACTCTTAGTGCACTTGATATCTATGAAGTTGATCAGAAAGGTTTGGATCGTCTAGATATCGCAATCTTGAGAGCCCTAATCGATCAATTTGCGGGCGGTCCAGTTGGTCTAAATACATTGGCCATGGCGGTCGGTGAAGAGCGGGAGACAGTTGAGTCGATGGCGGAGCCATTTCTCGTCCGGTCAGGTTTCATGGTTCGTTCTCCCCGGGGGCGTTCTGCAACGGCGCTAGCTTGGAAACACTTAGGGAAGGTGCCGCCGCCACAAACACCGGGGCTTTTCGACAGTCTAGATATAGAAAAGTAGACTCTCGCCCCATGTCCTACGGAACCACTCAGAGAACTTCTGGCGATGCCAAGAAGGCTCGCCCCGGCAGAACTCTCTTCATCAC
>DAIOSM010000001.1:0-43904 GCA_036752585.1 Candidatus Nanopelagicaceae bacterium | reverse complement strand
CTAGTGACCTGCGATCGCAATGGCGTAGCTCGATATGTTCTAGCTCCTGCTGTGGTTGTTGGTAGAGATGTCGACGGCGCCACAGCTGCGATCGATCCACAGAGTGCGAGCGGTTGGTTCGTTACGCTTGATTTCACTGGCGATGGTACGAAGAAGTTTGGGCAGCTAACTCAAGATGTTGTGAATCTTCCAGCCCCGCAGAATCAGGTCGCAATTGTTCTTGATGGAGTTGTTGTCTCAGCGCCCCGAATCAATGAAGCGATCTTGGGGGGACAGGCCCAGATCACCGGATCCTTCTCGCAGTTGGAGGCCCAGGACCTCGCTAATGTCCTTAAATACGGTTCCTTGCCATTGGCTTTTGATCGTGGCGAAGTTCAGCAAGTCTCGCCGACTCTAGGAAATGATCAACTCCGGGCTGGTCTACTTGCGGGTGGACTTGGAATGCTTCTCGTCATCGTCTACTCAATTCTTTACTACCGCGCTCTATCGATAGTCGTCATTGGATCACTTGCTCTCGCTGCTGCTCATGTCCTTTTGAGCTTGGCGCTGTTGACGGAATCTGTTGGTTATACGTTGACCCTAGCCGGTATTGCCGGAACGATCGTTGCTATTGGAGTTACGGCCGACTCCTTCATCGTCTATTTTGAGCGAATCAAAGATGAGATTCGAGAAGGTAAGCCACTCCGTGTGGCTGTTGAAACCGGTTGGCAACGCGCACGCAGGACTATCGTCGTAGCAGATTTGGTCTCTGGAATCTCAGCAATAGTGCTCTATGTTGTCTCCGTCGGTAGCGTTCGAGGCTTTGCTTTCACGCTGGGGCTAACGACCATAATCGACTTGATAGTGATCTTCTTCTTCACCAAGCCGCTGGTCTCACTGCTAGCGAGATCAACTTATTTCCAGAAGGGCTCTAAGTATTCGGGAGTTTCTTCGAAGAGCGTTGGAATAGTAAAGGAAGCTGAGATTGCGGAGGCAAAGTCATGAGATACAGCGGACTAGGTGGCCGGCTTTACAGAGGAGAGACCTCTCTCGAAATCATCGCTGGACGAAAGAAGTGGTATCTCTTATCTACCGTATTCATACTTCTATCATTCTTCGCACTGGGAGTGCGGGGCGTCGAACTTTCAATTGAATTCAAGGGTGGTTCCTCCTTCACGGTTACAGCGCCCAATGGCACGATTGATGACGCTCGAGCGGCTGTAGAGCGTGCTGGTTACACCGAAGAATTACGCATCCAGACAATCGGTGATGACAAGATCAGAATTCAAACCGGGGTAATTGAGCAATCACTCTCTAACTCAATTCAGGATTCTCTCGCTGCTGAATTTGGAGTAGCGGTGGAATCGATAGATACCCAGAACGTTGGACCGTCTTGGGGAGAAGAGATCTCACGGAAGGCACTTCAGGGATTGATCGCCTTCCTTGTAATTATCATGATTTATCTTGCATTGACTTTTGAACCGAAGATGGCGGTTGCGGCTATCGTGGCATTGATCCACGATGTCTTTATCACTGTTGGTATCTATGCCCTTGTTGGGTTTGAGGTTTCTCCGTCAACCGTGATCGGATTCTTGACCATTCTGGGATATTCGCTTTATGACACGGTTGTGGTCTTCGACAAGGTACGAGAGAACACTCGAGCAATTACTGCCACAGGTCGCTATACATATGCCCAGGCCGCGAACCTTGCTGTAAACCAGACAATTGTTCGATCGCTGAACACTTCATTGATTGCGTTGCTTCCAGTTGCCGCGATTCTCTTTGTTGGCGCAGGCATCCTGGGTGCAGGAACCCTTAAGGATCTCTCCTTGGCGCTATTCATAGGACTTATCGCAGGAACCTATTCATCGATCTTCATTGCAGCGCCAGTGCTTGTACAACTGCGTGAGCGGGAACCGGCGATTAAGGCGTTGAATCAACGTGTCCTTGCAAGAGGTGGTGGCACAGCTACCCCAAGTCAGCGCATCCAACATCGTCGCGATAAGCGGAAAAACCGCTCCTAGCGGATAATCTGCGCATGAGCGCACTACTCGCACCAGTTGCAGAGCGAGTTCGCCATGCAAATCCAGAGGCCGATATTGCAGTTATTGAACGCGCCTTTACCCGCGCGGAAAATGCACATGAAGGGCAGCTCCGAAAGAGTGGCGCTCCCTACATAACTCACCCCGTAGCTGTGGCCGAGATTCTTGCTGACTTGGGCTTGGACCCGAACACGATTGCGGCGGCGCTATTGCACGACACCGTAGAAGATACGGAGTACTCGGCAGAATTATTGAGAAAGGAATTCGGCGATGAGATCGCAAATCTCGTCGATGGAGTAACGAAGCTTGATCGTCTTACATACGGGCCAACCGCCGAAGCCGAAACAGTCCGCAAGATGGTTGTTGCTATGGCAAAGGACATACGCGTACTTGTCATAAAGCTCGCAGACCGGTTACACAATGCAAGAACATGGCAGTACGTGTCACCTGAGAGCGCTGCCCGTAAGGCGCGGGAGACGCTGGACATCTACGCTCCACTAGCACACCGACTCGGAATGAATGCAGTCAAGTGGGAGTTGGAAGACCTCTCATTCAAGTTTTTGGAGCCTAAGAAATTCGATGAGATTGAGCGGTTGGTTGCCGAGAGATCGCCTTCGCGAGAGAAGTTAACAAATGAGGTGGTGAAAGCAGTAGAGAGTGACTTAGCCACTGAGGGAATAGCTGCGAAGGTAACCGGGAGGCAGAAGCATCTCTACAGCGTTTACCAGAAGATGGTTGTACGTGGCCGAGAGTTCAATGACATTTATGATCTTGTCGGAATCAGAGTGCTCGTCAACGATGTGCGCGATTGTTACGCTGTACTTGGAGCAATTCATGCCCGATGGAACCCGGTCCCAGGAAGATTTAAAGACTACATCGCGATGCCCAAGTTCAATCTTTATCAGTCACTTCACACAACGGTGATTGGACCTACTGGAAAAGCAGTTGAGATTCAGATTCGCACGCATGAGATGCATCGTCGAGCTGAGTATGGAATCGCAGCCCATTGGAAATACAAACAAGGCAAGAAGTCGGGGGAGGATTCCCCAGATGTTTTATGGCTGAAGCAGCTTCATGAGTGGCAGCAAGAAACCACCGATGTAACTGAATTTCTCGATGCCCTGAGATTCGATCTGCGCACTCCAGAAGTATTTGTATTTACTCCGAAAGGAAGTGTTATCGCGCTTCCACAAGGATCTACACCAGTTGATTTCGCCTATGCAGTCCACACTGAAGTTGGAAACAAGTGCGTAGGAGCGAAAGTTAACGGAAAGTTAGTGTCGTTAGAGGCCCCACTAACTAACGGTGACGTAATTGAGATTGTTACGAATAAAGGAGAGAACGCTGCCCCAAGTAGGGACTGGTTGAACTTTGTGAAGTCTCAGCGTGCTCGTTCGAAGATCAAGGCTTGGTTTACAAGAGAAAGACGTGAAGAAGCAATCGATGCAGGAAAGGAATCAATTGCGAGGCAGATGCGCAAAGCGGGCCTGCCAATCCAGAAGATTCTTGCAGGTCAGACGTTGCTACAACTCTCTCATGATCTCAATTACCCAGATATTGAAACTCTCTATGCAGCGGTAGGCGATGGTCACATCTCATCTTCCTCTGTTGTAGAGAAGTTAATCTCCTCAATCAGTACCGAGGAGACCCACGAGACACCCTTAACGGAGATGCTAAGTACAGGAACCGCCCCAAGAATCGCGCGGCGTAGCGCTTCAGGCGTTAATGTCGAAGGAATAGACGACGTTCTTATCAAATTGGCGCGCTGCTGCACTCCGGTACCTGGAGACCCAATAACTGGATTTATCACTCGTGGAAGTGGAGTGAGCATCCATCGCAGTGATTGTGTGAATGTGGCTGATTTGAAATTCCATCAAGGAGATCGGATCGTAAAAGTTTCATGGGATCCTGGCGCAAAGACGGTTTTCCTAGTCAATATCCAAATTGAAGCCTTAGATAGAGCTCGACTCCTGTCGGACATTACGCGAGCCTTATCGGATCAAGAGGTAAATATCCTGCACGCGGCGGTAAATACAACTAAAGACCAGACCGCGATTTCACGATTTACCTTTGAGATGGCAGATGCATCCCACCTGGATGTTGTCTTAGCCTCTATTCGTAAGATTGATGGCGTCTATGACGTCTATCGGATAACGAACAACTAAGCGCTGAATTCCGCCAGTCCGCGCTGGGCCTCGGCGAGCCAGATGGATCTTGCCGATGCTGCCTCACGTAATTCAGCTGCTTTGCGAGAGTCGCCGGCTGCCTCTGCTCGGGCCGCTTTCGCCTCATAATCTGCAACAGCCGCGATCAATTGGTTGACGACCTCCATAGCCCGCGCCTTCGCTCCTGGGTCAGTGCGACGCCATTGCTCCTGCTCAGCTTCTTTCAGCGTCAATTCAACGTTTTCGATCCGGCGATCTAGTTGGGTTCTCTTGTTACGTTCGACCATCCCGCTCTTACCGTACTTTGCCTTTAGATCACGGAACTTGCGTTTTGCATCGTCAAGGTTTGAAATAGGGAGAATTGCCTCGATTTCTGCGACTAGGGCTTCTTTCTTGACCAAGTTCTCCGCCATCGATTCAGATCTCTTCTCAAGATCGGAGTTCTTCGCAGCGAAGAAGGTGTCCTGGGCAGCTTTGAATCGCTCCCAGAGTTTGGCATCTTCATTCTTCTTTCCTCTGCCCGAAGCTTTCCATTCATCCATGAGCGCCTTGTAGCGGCGGGCGGTAGCTACCCAATCTGTTGAGTTAGCTAGAGATTCTGCTTCAATGACAATCTTCTCTTTCGCGCTCTTCACTTCATTCTGCTTCTTTGAGAGCGACGCAAAGTGTGTGCGGCGTTTCTTATCGAAGTGATTTCGTGCAGCTGAGAATCGTTTCCAAAGCTCAGTATCCGTCTTCTTATCGAGTCGAGGAGCCTTCTTCCAATCCTCAAGTAATTCCTTAAGGCGGTCGCCAGTCGCTTTCCACTGCTCAGAATCCTTAAGCGCTTCGGCTTCCATGACGATCTTCTCTTTACCTTCGAGGGCTGCAGCTCGCTTAGCGGCCTTTGCTTCTGCCTCGGCTTGGCGCTTAACCTCGTAGGCCGAGCGATGCTCTTCGATTAAGGAAGGTATCTGCTCTAGTGAAGATTTGAGCGCTGCGAGATTACCGACGCCATTGAGATGTTCTACCTGATTGCGCAGCTTACTTACTGCCTGTAGAGCCGTCTCGGGGACCATCGCACCGCTGACAATTCGTGCGGCCAGCAAAGCAACCTCAGCTGCGACAACTTCAAATTTGCGAACGAAATATGCAAGAGCCTCTTCTGGGGTCTTGCCGGGATATGAACCGACTACGCGTTCACCATCAGGAGTTTGAACATAAACTAACCCTGCTTCGTCGACGCGACCATATTTTGCAGGATCACCTATCAGGGCTGCAGCAGCTGAATTAGTTGGTAACTCTTGTGCGTTCATCGGCTAACTTCCTCACTACTCGTTGCGCGACCTAGGGTCGTTGCGGGTTCAGCGGTTTAGAGGGCTACACGCTACCCCCGCAGGAAGAATCTGTAAAAGGCAGGCGCGTTTTAGCCTCTTCGGGCGCGTTAAGGGGAGAATTTCCGCCCGGGCAGATCTAGAGAGGGGTGGAAATGGGTCTTTATGTAGATCGAGTCATCGCTGATTACTTTGCAACCAACTGCTGGATCATCGCCCCGAATCGAAACTCTGAGTGCTTAATAGTTGATCCTGGAATCGCTGTTCCCAATCTAGTCAGAGCGATTAAGGAGAAGCTAACTGAAGGAAATTTGAAACCTGTTGCAATCCTCATTAGCCATGGCCACCTGGATCACCATTTTTCATTATTACCACTTCAGAACGATTGTGGAGCTGGCGTATTGATCCATGAACGGGATCGAGATCTATTATCCAAACCCGAGAGAGGACTAGGCGCACAAGGGCTCGCACTAATGAAAGAGTTAGTCGATCAGTACGGTGCGCATCAATTTGCGGAGCCTGAGAACATCACAGAACTATCAGAAGAGAATGATCTTGAGATTGCCGGCATGAAGATGTTTATCCAATCCACCCCTGGTCATACTCCAGGTTCGATCATCGCGAATGTAGATAATGAACTTCTAATCACGGGAGATACGCTTTTCAAGGGATCGATCGGAAGAACCGACTTGCCGCGAGGTTCCATCTCCGACATGGAACGAACTCTCCGTGAGAAAATTGCCACTCAATCAGGGCACCTGGAGGTGCTTCCAGGTCACGGTGAAAGGACTCGAGTGGATATCGAATTGGCTACCAACCCGTATATCGCCGCAGCCCTCGAGGGAAGACTTGGATAGAAGGAAGATGAGATGAACCGTCAATTCCAAGCCCCGAAGGGTGTTTCAGAATACTTCCCACCACGCTCAAGCCTCTTTGAACTCGTAACCCGCAAACTTGAGCAAGTTTCATTGGCTGCGAATTATCACCTAATTGAATTACCAATCTTCGAGGATACGGAGCTCTTTACCCGAGGAGTAGGGGAGAGCACTGATGTAGTCACAAAAGAGATGTACACCTTTGAAGATAGAGGGGGAAGATCTCTAACGCTGCGCCCAGAAGGAACCGCTGGTGTGATCCGGTCAATTATTGAGAATAATCTCGACCGAGGACAGCTCCCTGTAAAGCTTTACTATCGAGGTCCGTTCTTCAGGGCTGAGCGACCACAAGCTGGTAGGTATCGCCAGTTTTATCAGTTCGGTATCGAAGCAGTGGGAGTTGATGATCCATTTCTGGATGCTGAAGTCATTTCGATTGCTTATAGTGGCTTTCGATCATTAGGACTTGAAAACTTCGATCTTCAGATAACTTCGCTCGGAGATGAAGAAAGCCGAGCCTCTCATCGCGTAGATTTTCTGAAATTCCTCTCAACTTTGAAATTAGATGATGAGACTCAAGAGAGGATTCAGAAGAATCCACTCCGTATCTTCGACGACAAAAGAGCAGAAATTCAGAGCGCGATGAAGGAAGCGCCGATTCTTCTCGACTATCTTTCATCCCAAAGCGTTTCAAAATTTGAATCAGTAAAGGAATCGCTCTCGAATTTGAAAATACCTTTTGTGATAAACCCAAGAATGGTCAGAGGGTTGGATTACTACACGGGAACAGCATTTGAGTTCGTTCATAAGGGGCTTGGCGCGCAAGCAAGTATCGGTGGCGGTGGACGTTATGACGGATTGATGAAGACTCTTGGCGGTCAGGATCTCTCCGGAATTGGATTTGGTCTGGGAATCGATCGAATAATCCTTGCTCTAGAGAGTGAGGGCAAAGTAGAAGAGCTCGCCAAGGTTTCAGGATATTTAGATCTTTTCGTAATCCCAATTGGTGATCAAGCCAAGTTAGGCGCCTTCTCCTTGGTAGAAGAAGTTCGGCGCTCTGGCTTTGTTGCAGATATGGGATTTGGCGATAGATCTCTAAAGGGAGCCATGAAAGCAGCTGATAAATTGAAAGCTCACCATGTCCTCGTGCTGGGAGACACAGAGCTGCAATCTGGTCAGGGTCGACTGAAACGGATGAGCGACGGCCACGAGGAATCCATTACCCTTGACTCCTTAGTTGCGACCCTTAAGAACTCCCTTTAATTAGGGCATTAGTTGAGGCGTTGCGAGCAATTATCGCGAAAGGTACTTGATGCTCCGGTCTCATCTCGCAGGAGAATTACGTTCTAGCCAAATTGGCGAAACAGTTCGTCTCGCCGGCTGGGTAGCGCGCCGTCGTGATCATGGCGGAGTTGCGTTTATCGACCTCAGAGATTCTTCGGGCAGCGTTCAAGTAGTTATTTCGGATGAAAAGGTAGCGGGATCGCTACGAGCTGAGTGGTGCGTACTCGCTACGGGAAAGATTGCCAAACGCCCCGAGGGAAATGAAAACCCAAGTATTCCAACTGGAGAGATTGAGGTTATCTGTAGCGAACTTGAGGTTCTAAGTGAAGCCGCAGCACTACCTTTTCCGGTTGATTCCGGTGAGAAGGTAAATGTAAGCGAGGAGATTCGACTCAAGTATCGATATCTAGATCTTCGTAGGGAAGAGCAGTCCAAAGCGCTGCGCTTGCGCTCAAAGGTCACGAGTGAAATTCGAAGCGCGATGGATGATCTTGGTTTCCTGGAGATTGAGACTCCATATCTGACTCGCTCTACACCTGAAGGAGCGCGTGATTTCTTGGTTCCTGTGAGGCTTCAACCAGGTTCTTGGTATGCGCTGCCACAGTCCCCACAACTTTTCAAACAGCTATTAATGGTCGCTGGCATGGAGCGGTATTACCAAATCGCTCGTTGCTTCAGAGATGAGGACTTTCGCGCAGACCGCCAACCAGAATTCACTCAGCTAGATATCGAGATGTCTTTCGTCGACCAGGAGGATGTAATCGGCGTTGCCGAGTCCATCTTGCGCCGAGTTTTCAAGGCGACGTTAGGTTTTGATATCTCCACTCCGATTTCACGGATGACTTACCACGAAGCGATGCGACGATTTGGTTCAGATAAACCAGATATGAGATTTGGTCTCGAATTAGTTGATGTAACTGATTTCTTCAAGAAAACTTCATTTAGAGTCTTCCAGGCGCCATATGTAGGCGCGGTAGTGATGCCAGGTGGGGCTAGCTCACCTAGAAGAGAGCTGGATGCTTGGCAAGATTGGGCGAAGGCGCGCGGAGCTAAAGGTCTTGCTTACATTCTTGTGGGTGAAGATGGTTCACTCTCCGGCCCAGTAGCAAAGAACCTCTCAGAAGAGGAGAGCTCAGGTATAGCTAAATTTGTTGGAGCAGAGAATGGTGATGCAATCTTCTTCGCAGCCGGTGATCGTAATTCTTCGCTCGCTCTGTTAGGAGCAGTTCGCCTCGAGATTGGTGATCGCTGCAATCTCATCGATAAGAATCGTTGGGAGTTTCTCTGGGTCGTTGACGCTCCGATGTTCGAACGAACCGAGGATGGTGGATGGACGGCAGTTCATCATCCCTTTACAGGCCCGAAGCCAGAATTCGAGAAGAGCTTTATTAGTGATCCCGGAGCTGCGCTCGCATACGCGTATGACATCGTCTTAAATGGTAACGAGATTGGCGGAGGTTCGATTCGAATTCATAAGCGCGAAGTACAACGGGAAGTCTTCAAGGTAATCGGACTTAGCGATGAAGAGGCCCAGAGTAAATTTGGCTTCCTCTTGGAGGCATTCAATTACGGCCCGCCACCTCACGGGGGAATAGCTCTCGGACTTGATCGTCTCTGCGCACTTCTTGCTGGCGCCGACTCGATTCGTGAGGTTATCGCCTTTCCAAAGACCGCCAGCGGTGGCGATCCACTAACTGGAGCTCCAACTCCCATCACGCCGGCCCAACGTCGCGAGAGCGGTGTCGACGCATCTATTGAAGAGAAGAAAGCTTGAATTGCGAAAGACTCTCCCGGGCCCGCTACTGTCGTGACACTTTAGGTAGGCTTCTCCAATGAGCGCCAGCGGTATCGCAGCAATAATTGCAGCTTCAGCATTCCTAATCATTTCTATTGCTATCGCATATGCGGTATTCCGTTTAGGGCGGGCTATCGACGAAGTGGGTGCGGCAGTCAAAAACATTTCAAACGAGACGACACCCCTAATTAACGAGGTGACGACAACCGTAGAGCTAGTTAACGGCCCTCTGGAAAGTATCAACAAGGTGACTCGAACCATCGATGAGATGAGCACGAAGATTGCAGAATCCACCTCATCTTTTCTGGATAAAAATCAAGTAGCTATGAAGGCAGCAGGTGCTGTCTTGACTGCTGCTCAACTCAGGAAAAAGGGAAAAAAGAAGAAGTCAAGCAAGAAGTCGGAGCGTTCTCAATACGTCGATGATGAGGAGTTCTAAAAGAGCGTGAACTCCGCAGAAATACGCAAGCGCTGGCTCAGCTTCTTTGAGAACGGCAACTCACTAGGATTAACCCACACCGTAGTTCCCTCCGCTTCACTTGTTCTTAACGATCCTAATCTTCTTCTTGTAAATGCGGGCATGGTTCCATTCAAGCCATATTTTCTAGGAGAGATGAGCGCTCCCTATTCACGAGCTACATCTGTCCAGAAGTGCGTACGCACCCTAGATATCGATGAAGTGGGTAAGACGACCCGCCATGCATCTTTCTTCCAGATGTGTGGAAACTTCTCCTTCGGAGACTATTTCAAGGAGGGCGCGATCGAACTCGCGTGGGAGCTCTTGACCAAGCCTCAATCTCAGGGTGGTTACGGTTTTGAAGAATCAAAACTCTGGGTGACTGTCTATTTGGATGATGATGAAGCGGCTGATATCTGGCATAAGAAGATCGGCGTTCCAAAAGAGAAGATCCAACGTCGGGGTATGGCCGATAACTTCTGGTCAATGGGAGTACCGGGTCCATGCGGTCCATGCTCCGAAATCTATTTTGATCGTGGCCCTGAATATGGACGAGAGGGCGGTCCGATCGCTGATGAAGATCGCTATCTTGAGATCTGGAATCTTGTTTTCATGCAGAACATCAGAGGCGATGGACCAGGTAAAGAGGGCTATCCAATTTTGGGAGAGCTTCCAGCTAAGAACATTGATACCGGTCTTGGCTTAGAGAGAACCGCTGCGCTCCTGCAAGGAGTGGAGAACATATATGAAATTGATACGACCTCTCTGATATTGAATCGTGCAAGTGAATTGTCGGGAGTTAAGTACGGGGCTGGAGAGAAGGATGACGTCTCCCTTCGAGTGATTGCTGATCACGCGCGAACTGCAACTATGTTGATTGGCGATGGGGTTGTTCCTGGAAATGAAGGCAGGGGATACGTCCTTAGGCGAATGATGCGAAGAACCATTCGAAACATGCGCCTACTTGGGGCAGAAGATCGAAATATCTCTGAGTTGATATCTTCCTCAATACTTGCGATGGGTCCACAGTACCCAGAACTCGTAGCTGATAAAGAGAGAATTCGTAAGGTTGCAGAGGCTGAAGAAGATGCATTTCTTTCAACACTGAAAAGTGGAACGTTGATATTCGATCAAGCACGCGCGGGTTTGGCGATCTCGGGAGGTAAAACTATCTCCGGAGAAGACGTTTTTAAACTTCATGACACTTATGGATTCCCATTTGATCTAACTTTGGAGATGGCTAATGAGAGTGGCCTTGCGGTGGATGGCGAGGGCTTCAAGAGGTTGATGAAAGAACAGAAAGAACGGGCGAAAGCTGATGCGAAGGCGAAGAAGACTGGCCACACCGATCTAAGTGAGTATCGCAGCATTGCTGAAAGCGCTAAATCATTAAGTTTTATCGGGTACGAACACCTGACAGCCGAAGCTTCAATCGTTGGGATTCTTGTCGAAGGGCGTGCGGAGAAATCAGTTTCAGTAGGAAATGAGATCGAGATTGTTCTTGATAGAACGCCCTTCTATGCCGAGGGCGGTGGACAACTTGCTGATGGTGGGACGATACGAACATCCGACGGGGCTCTAATTGAGATTGATGATGTACAAGCCCCTATTCCAGGACTATTCGTACATCGTGGGCGAGTGAGCGATGGCGAAGTGCGTCATGGAGCGAAGGTTTTCGCCGAGATTGATCGCGAGCGAAGGGCTGGCATATCTCGAGCTCATACCGCTACGCATATGGTTCATAAAGCCTTCCGAGAGATTCTTGGTGAGACAGCAACTCAAGCAGGGTCAGAGAATGCACCGGGTCGTTTTCGATTTGATTTCCCTGCCACAGGTGCCGTGCCGAAATCAGCGCTTGAGGATGTTGAAATTCGAGTGAACACACTCTTGGCCGAAGACTTGGAAGTTAGGGCCGAAGAGATGTCGATAGATGAGGCTAGGTCGATAGGGGCAATGGCTCTCTTCGGAGAAAAGTACGGCGAACGAGTTAGAGTCGTAAGCGTCGGGGAGTGGGCTAAGGAACTCTGCGGCGGCACCCATGTCCATCGTTCTGGCCAGCTGGGGTTGATAAAACTCCTATCTGAATCATCAATCGGTAGTGGCGTACGTAGAGTCGAAGCTTTGGTTGGCGTTGATGCATTCTCATTCCTCGCACGCGAACATGTGATCCTTAACTCTGTAACCGAGTTAATAAAGGGCGCTCGACCAGAAGAATTACCCGAGAGAATTGGCAAACTGCTTGTGCGGATGAAAGAGATGGAAAAGGAGTTCAAAGCAATAAAGCTCTCACAGGCTCGCGAGAAAATCCCGGGTCT
The DNA here is from genome assembly GCA_036752585.1 of Candidatus Nanopelagicaceae bacterium. Classification (GTDB taxonomy): domain Bacteria; phylum Actinomycetota; class Actinomycetes; order Nanopelagicales; family Nanopelagicaceae; genus MAG-120802. Next base: position 31,679 of record DAIOSM010000001.1, on the reverse strand, counting down.
TGTAGAAAGCGCCGAGAGATTTGGTTCCATATCTTTAATTTCTCAGAACTTCGATGGCGAGCTAACCGGCGATGAGCTCCGGGTATTGGCTCTTGATATCAGAGAGCGAGTAAAGGGTTCGGTAGTTATTCTCACTTCCATTGTTGATGGTCGAGTGGTTCTCGTCTGCGCAACTGATGAACTCTCCAGAGCCGCCGGAATTAAGGCAGGAGATTTGGCAAAGAAGGCTTCATCATTATTGGGTGGTGGAGGTGGCGGTAAAGATGACTTTGCACAAGGTGGCGGATCTGAGGTGTCTAGTTTGAACTCAGCTCTCCAGTCACTCAAGGCAGATCTTCATAAACTCCAATGACACTTAAGACCGGTCATCGAATCGCGATTGACTTCGGCGAGAAATGGTTTGGTTTGGCAATCTCCGATCTTTCTGGCTTGGTGGCATCACCTGTTGGTACCTACGAAAAGCAAGAGTTAATCACCAAGCTCAAGGAGATCTCTAGAGAGGGCGAGATGGCAGTAATCTATTTTGGATTGCCGCTACATCTTTCAGGAAAAGAGGGCGCGTCAGCTGGTGCAGCAAGGGCAGCGGCGAAGTCGGTCCAGGATCTCGGTATCGCTCCGGTGCGCCTCGTGGATGAGCGCCTTTCGACAAAATCAGCGACCGAAGATAAGTCGATGGTCAATAGATATGGAATAGATGCGATGGCTGCTGTGGAGATTCTTCGTTTTGCGCTTGAAGGCGAGCGTATTCAAAAGCGATTTTTTGGTAGCGATATCGATGATTGATATTCACGGAGTGCGAAGGTTAGGTTTCGCTGCAGTATTCATCCTCTTTCTAACTTTGGTTCTGAGAGAGATAGCTCCCGGGCCTTCGTCTGCGCCAGATTATGATGGTAGTAACCGTGGGGTTGAGGTAGTGATTCATATCGATCCTGGAATGAGTGGCCTTGAGATAGGCCAACTCCTGGAGGATAAGGATGTCGTTAAATCTTCGCTTGCCTATTTCCGAGCGGCGGTTGCTAATTCAGCGAGTCAACGAATTGCTCCTGGCGAACATCGCGTGGAAACTCGGATTCCAGCGAGTGAGGCGATAGTCCAGCTTCTCGACCCAGATCGAATCGTGAACTTAGTTCGGGTACGCGATGGAGCACGACTCTCAGAAGTCATCGACGGTCTTGTCGATTCAGGTTTTGAGGAAAGGGAATTGAGGAGAGCTCTTGAGAGAACAAAGCCTCCTTCCTCATTTAATTCCAAAAGATTGGAGGGATTCCTGTATCCCGCCTTTTACTCCTTCCCGAAGGGAACAACTGCCGCAGAAGCACTCTCAGCCATGGTTGATCGATTCGAGAAGAGTACAGATAGCTTTGATTGGCAGTATAAAGACTTCACCAATTATGAACTCTTGACCATTGCATCACTTGTTGAGTCGGAGGGCACCCCAGATGTATTTGCTAAAGTCGCTCGGGTTGTCTATAACCGTTTAGAAATTGGCATGAAATTGCAATTTGATTCAACAGTCCACTACGTATTTGATCGTCGGGGAGAAATAGCTCTCTCCTTGCAAGATACCCGGGTCCAGAATCGTTACAACACCTTTTTATATGAAGGTCTACCGCCTGGCCCGATCGGTAGCCCCACTCGCGCTGCGATTGAAGCAACACTCAATCCTGCACCAGGGGACTGGCTATATTTTGTGACAGTTCTCCCAGGGCAAACGCGCTTTACCTCTTCATATGATGAGTTCCTCCGCTTCAAGGCGGAATACAAACGCAACTACGCCAATGGAGCCTTCGAATGATGCGATTCGCTGTTCTAGGTTCCCCGATAAACCATAGCCTCTCGCCTCAGTTGCACAACTTTGCTTATAAGGAGTTGGGCGTTGAAGCGCATTATGAGCGTTTCCAGGTCGAGCGCGGTCAACTAGGTGATTTCTTTGAATCTCATTCATCGGAGTCGTGGGATGGATTCTCGTTGACAATGCCACTAAAGGACGAGGCGCTAAATTTCACGACCGAGCTTGATTCCGATTCGGTACATGCAAGTTCGATAAACACTCTAAAGCGTGTGGAAAATGGCTGGGCTGGATTCAATACTGATGTTTATGGATTCAGATTCTTGATCGAAAAGTTCCTTCGAGATTCCAGGAGCGAGAGCTGGAAATTTGGAGCTGGCTCAAGCGTTAGCATTATCGGTGCAGGCGCAACAGCTAGAGCAGCATTGGTTGCTCTCCGAGATTACGATGTAAGCGTAAAAGTTTATAGACGCAATGGTTCGCGCGATGAGAGCATTCGAAGGGCTAATCCCAGAGTAGAGATTCTGGAATGGTCGGAATGGATGAATTCTTTCGATGCCTCTTTGATAATCAATTGTGCACCGAAGGATGCGTTCAAATCTATGCCCTTCGGTATTTCAATTTCAGGTTTTCTTCTCGATGCCCTTTATGACCCTTGGCCCACTCCGCTAATGAAATTGACTGCTAGGGATTCACAATTCTCAGGCAAGGATCTCTTGGTGGCACAAGCCATTAGACAGATAGAGATCTTCCTCGAACTTCAGCTTAATCGAGATGATTTCTTCGAGAAATTGCGAGCCATAATCTAGTTCTCCACAGATTTAGCTGGGCGCCTTCTAGAGACTTCACCTCCTCGTAATCTGTTTCAGTGCTTACATGTTTAATTGCTCTTGCATTACTTAGTTTCAGCGATATCCGTTACAGACTCATTCCAAAGGGGTTGAATTTCTCGGCGTTGACGGTGCTAGCAATATTCATATTCACGACTCATCCCGTATCCGGAGTTGTATACCCACTGGCCACCTATCTGACTTACTGTCTATTATTTCGATTGAGTAGAGGCAGGATCGGATATGGGGATGTGAGAGTTGCACCCCTGGCCATGGACTACAGCTCATTAGATCCGACACTTACTCATCTCTTTGCCTGGTCGTTCGCCGGGCTCTACACCTTGTTTTCTCGGAATTGGAAGGGTTCGGTGCCATTCGCGCCCTTCTTGCTCGCTTCGGCATTAATCATCAACCATCTTTAGTCGATAACTGAGATAATGAGCTATGCGTTGGTTAACCGCAGGTGAATCACATGGTGAGAGCCTCGTTGGAATTATCGAGGGTTTACCCGCCCATATTGAAGTTACCTCGGAGGATATTCGCTTCGATCTATCAAGGCGTCGACTTGGTTTTGGACGAGGTGCAAGACAGAAGTTCGAGGAAGACAAGTTAAGAATTCTGGGCGGAATACGACACGGTAAAACCCAAGGAGGCCCGATCTGTCTAGAGATAGGCAATTCAGAGTGGCCAAAATGGCAGAAAGTAATGTCTGCTGATCCGGTTCCTGTGGATGAACTAGCTGAGTTAGCTCGTAACGCACCATTAACTAGGCCACGTCCAGGTCATGCCGATCTAGTGGGTATGCAGAAATATGCCTTCGATGATGCCCGTCCGATCTTGGAGCGAGCCTCGGCTAGAGAGACTGCGACGCGAGTAGCGCTTGGCGCAGTTGCTCGAGCATTCTTAAAGCAAGTTGGTGGCGTCGAAATTTTGAGTCACGTGGTTCGAATTGGTTCGGCTTCGGTTGAAGAATCTGCACAACTTCCTGCCATGAAAGATCGAGAGTTAATAGATGAGAATCCAGTGCGATGCTTTAGTAAATCAGCTAGCGAGAAGATGATTGAAGAGATTGAGAATGCCCACAAAGACGGGGACACGCTGGGTGGCGTGGTTGAAGTTATTGCTTTCAACCTAATGCCCGGATTGGGGTCGCATGTGCACTGGGATCGCAGAATTGATGCGAGATTAGCAGGCGCTTTGATGGGTATACAGGCGATTAAGGGCGTTGAGATCGGAGATGGTTTCCTCACTGCGAGTCGAAGAGGATCAGTTGCTCATGACGAAATTGAAAGAAATGAGAAGGGCGAGATAACTCGTCGCACTCATCGAGCTGGCGGCACTGAGGGCGGAATGAGCACCGGTGAAATACTTCGTGTGCGTGCTGCTATGAAGCCAATCTCAACTGTTCCTAAGGCGCTAGACACTATAGATATGACCACCGGAGAGGTTGCTAAAGCGATCAACCAACGCTCAGATGTATGTGCCGTCCCCGCCGCAGGCGTAATCGCAGAAGCCATGGTTGCTCTGGTCTTAGCTGAAGCAGTGCTTGAAAAATTCGGTGGCGACAGCATTGCAGAGACTCGACGTAACATTGATTCATTTGTTGCCAACCTTCCGAAATTTCAATGAGTCCGAGAATCGTGCTTATAGGTCCACCTGGTTCCGGGAAGTCAACAGTAGGCAAGGCTCTTGCTTCGGAGATGAACTTGAATTTCATTGACACAGACTCGGCAATCGAGTTGAAAGCTGGAAAGAAAATCAGTGAGATTTTTCTTGATGAAGGTGAAGCTGGTTTTCGCAAGATTGAGCGTCAAATAGTTCTTGAGTCACTTGAGGTTGATAGCGCGGTCATAGCGCTGGGCGGAGGATCGGTACTTGATAAGGATGTACAGAGTAGATTGAAGGTCGAGCCTAATGTCATCTATCTTGAGGTTTCGATTTCAAATGCAGCTCCTAGGGTTGGATTCAACACCGAGCGACCACTTCTCCTAGCTAATCCCAGGCAGCAATGGCTAAAGCTGTTTGAAGAGAGAAAAGCGATTTATGAGTCGCTAGGTCGTATCAAATTCAGTACCGACAACAAAAAGCCCAAGGAAAGCGCGCATGCCATTAAGGAACTCCTATCGTGAAAGAGATCATTGTTCGCTCCGAACACGAATATCGGGTTTCCTTCACTGACACATGGCGTAATCAACTCTCAGCAATATGTGAGAGTCGAAATTCTGTGATTATCACTCAGGCAGGACTAAGAGATCGGGTCGCTGCAGGAATGCCGGATGCCAAGATCATCGTCACTCCGGATGGTGAAGAACAAAAGACGATTTCAACCTTTTCCAGATTGCTGCAGGAGGTTGCGGACTTTAATCTCGATAGACAATCGCTAATCATTGGAATTGGTGGGGGCGCAACCACAGATTTAGCGGGGTTTGTTGCAGCAACGTATATGAGGGGTATCGACTGGGTAGCAATACCTACCTCTGTCGCAGGAATGGTGGATGCCTCAGTTGGAGGTAAGACTGGAATCAATCTCAGCGCTGGAAAGAATTTGGTTGGCGCATTTCACTCGCCGATCGAAGTAATCGTGGATATGAATTGGCTAGACACACTTGCGCCCCGGGATGTGAAGGCCGGTTTGGCGGAGAGCGTAAAGTGTGGATTCATCTCAGATAAAAGAATCCTTGAACTTTTTCTAGAAGGTTATGAAAAGAATCTAGCCGAGATAGTGCATCGATCCATTGAAGTTAAAGCAAGGGTAGTTTCGAAGGATTTCAGGGAGAGTTTCGAACGGGAGGATTTGAACTATGGCCACACACTCGGTCATGCGATTGAACGCCACTCTGGTTATTCATTAAGGCACGGCGAGGCTATATCAATAGGCATGATATTTGCGGCGGAAGTCTCCCATATCGCTTCGAAACTACCCCAAGAGTCTGTAAAGCTCCATTACGAAATACTTAGGTCGTTAGATCTTCCTATCTCTTATGAAGTTGATGCGTGGTCGAATCTCTTTAGCGTTATGACTATGGATAAGAAGCGAAGATCCAGCGCTATTAGATTCGTTACCCTCGAGGGCATCGGGAGAACTGGGCGCGCTGAATTGGACTTCAGCGAGCTAGAGAGAATCTATAAGGCAAAGGTGGCTCGATAGACTGTGACCATGAAAATCCTCGTCTTGAATGGACCTAACCTAAAAAGGTTGGACCTTCGCGAATCCAATATCTATGGCGATATTGACTATCAAAAGCTCGTTGATTTCATCAACGAGTCTGCAAGGAGTGAGGGTTTCGATGCGGATGTTCGCCAGAGCGATGATGAAGCAGTTTTGATTGGCTGGCTTCATGAGGCAGCCGATCTCAAGCTTCCAGTCATAATTAATCCTGCTGCATTCACGCATTACTCATATGCAATTAGGGATGCTGTTTCCATGCTCAAAGCGCCAGTTATCGAAGTGCATATATCAAACCCCCTAAGTCGGGAAGAGTTTCGCCATACATCGGTCGTTTCTGGCGTCGTAAATGGAACCATCGGGGGATTCGGAATGAACTCTTATCGGCTAGCGCTTATCGCCATGAAAGGGCTCGTTAGAGATTTAACGAAATGATGTTCCAGCGGGTACGCTCCGCGCCATGGCAACCACAAATGATCTAAAGAACGGTATGACCCTTGATATTGAGGGCCAGCTCTGGAATGTTGTTGAATTCCAGCATGTAAAACCAGGCAAAGGTCCGGCCTTCGTTCGAACTAAGTTGAAGAATGTGCTTTCGGGCAAAGTTGTGGAGAGAACCTTCAATGCCGGCGTGAAAGTGGATGTTGCGATACTGGAGAAGCGCGAGATGCAGTTCCTCTATAAGGATAACGCGGGCTATGTGTTCATGGACTCTACGACGTATGACCAAGTCACGATCCCAGAAGAGACTGTCGGTGATTCTTCTAACTACTTGCTTGAAAATATGGAAGTCATCGTTGCAATACATGAAGCTAACCCTTTGTATATTGAATTACCGCCATCGGTTGCCTTGCGCGTGACCTACACAGAACCCGGATTACAAGGCGATCGATCCTCTGCAGGATCAAAGCCGGCCACAGTGGAAACGGGAATAACTGTTCAAGTTCCGCTATTCATTAAGCAAGACGAGATGATTCTTATCGATACTCGTTCGGGTGATTACCTCGGTAGAGCCAATTAAGTGAGTGCTCGCTCCAAGGCGCGAAAAGCCGCGCTTGATTTTCTCTACGAAGGGGATATCCGTGGGAGATCAGCAGACGAGCTTCTCCAGACGCGAAAGAATGAACTGGAATATCTGATTCGTGACTACACAGAGGTCCTCGTCAGGGGAGTAGAGAGTCGACGTAACCGAATCGACGAAATCATTTCGATGCGCGCGAAGGATTGGGACTTGGATCGAATGCCAGTAGTGGATCGAAATATCCTTCGAGTTGGGGTATTTGAGCTTCTCTGGGGCGCTGATCTGCCAGAGGAAGTTGCGATTTCGGAATCGGTGGAACTTGCGAAGACGCTTTCAACAGAAGATTCTGCTACATATATAAATGGCGTATTGGCCGGAATAAGAGAGATTAAGAAGGATCTTGCACTTTAGTTCTTGCTTGCGAAGATCAACCCTCTTTTATGCAATCTATCAAGCAGTTCGGTTGAATTTAATCCAACTAAGAGTTGAAGATATTCGAGGTCAATCGCACGGATACTTAGTACAGTTCCATTTCTATCTCCCCTTTGAAGAGTAATTCTTCCGGCAACCTTTCCAAGGATCTCCGATAGATCATCGGGCAGTCTTCGAGTTTCATTTATGGCCTTAAGGTCCAAAATGATTCTGCTCTTATCGGAATTGGAGTTTGAGGAGCCTAATGCGGAGATATCTGCGCCGTAGAAATCGCAGAGATCTATTGCCCGCTTCAAGCTTAGATGTCTAGTGCCACGTTCATAAGAACCTACTACGACTGCTTTCCAACTCCCACGACTCTTTATTTCGAGCTGTTTAAGAGTCAAACCTGCTGCCTCCCGAAGACCCCGCAACCTTTTTAATGCGCGTAGATAGGTTGAATCCATCTCAATTCCCTTCACCTGCTCTTGGAAACTCATAGAGAACAGGTCGACGAGGGTACGAGGTTCTCTCATGGCGCAAGAGATTTATGCACAGCCAGCGAGGATGCGCTAGCATTCGGCAACCTTTAAGAGGCCGTCCAGAGAGGCGGAAAAGGAAGTGAAATGTCTGTTGTCTTAGATGAGGCTGAAATTGCCCGGGCGCTCAAGCGTATTGCCCATGAGATTATCGAACGCAATAAAGGTGTCTCAAATCTAGTTTTGCTCGGAATACCTACCCGGGGGGCATATTTAGCTTCTCGACTCACGAAGATACTTTCCGCACTCGAAGGCACTGAGATTCAATCTGGAACGTTAGATACAACTATGTACCGCGACGACCTGCGCAATGCGGCACCCCGTTCCCTCGGACGTACAGAATTACCCCTCAGCGGAATTCATGACCGCGATGTCATTCTTGTAGATGATGTTCTCTTCTCTGGTAGGACTATTCGAGCAGCCTTAGATGCTCTATCCGAGCATGGTCGTCCAAGGACTGTGCAACTTGCCGTTTTAATTGATCGCGGACACCGGGAGCTTCCGATACGGGCTGACTACGTTGGCAAAAATCTCCCCACCAATAAGGGCGAGCGAGTACATGTTCATATTGCAGAGGTTGACCCAGCTGATGAGGTACGAATTGAGGGGCGCTCTTGAGTAAGCATCTTCTCTCGATCGCTGACCTCACAAAGGACGATGCAGTCAAAATTCTCGATACAGCTGCGGAATTGGCACGGGTTACCGAAACCCCAGTAAAGAAGCTCCCTACTCTCCGTGGTCGCACCATCGTAAATTTATTCTTCGAAGATTCGACGAGAACAAGAATCTCCTTTGAAGCAGCCGCGAAAAGATTATCCGCCGATGTCATCAACTTTTCAGCTAAAGGTTCATCGCTTAGCAAAGGGGAGAGCCTTAAAGACACAGCGCTCACTCTGCAGGCTATGGGAGCAGATGGAGTTGTAATCCGTCATCCAGCCTCCGGGGCTGCTCATCGACTCGCCTCGCAACGATGGATGAGCGGTTCAGTGATAAATGCAGGAGATGGCACGCATGAACATCCAACGCAGGCGCTCTTAGACGCTTTCACTATTCGAGAGAGATTGAAGGAATCAAAGGGCGATCTAGCTGGTTTACGTGTTGCAATTATTGGTGATGTTCTCCACTCTAGAGTCGCAAGAAGCAATGTCTTGCTCCTTAAGAAATTAGGAGCATTCGTCACCTTAATAGCACCTCCGACACTCTTGCCAGTCTCCGTTGATAAATGGGGGGTTGAGATTCGCTATTCCTTTGACGAGGATCTTGAGGCTTTTGACGTTGTGATGATGCTTAGGGTGCAGAAGGAGCGAATGGGTGATGCTTTCTTCCCTAGCGAGCGTGAATATTCCAGGCTATATGGACTCAATAGCTCGCGACTGCAGGCTCTCTCACCAAGGTGCATTGTTATGCATCCTGGACCAATGAATCGAGGTCTGGAAATTTCGGCTGAATCTGCCGACAGCAGAAATTCAGTCATTGTTGATCAAGTAAAGAATGGTGTCGCAATCCGAATGGCAACTCTATATCTTCTTCTGGGGGGCGAATGAAATACCTACTAGAAAATCTGCGTAACGTTAATGGGAAAGAGATTAGTCTCGCGGTCGTAGATGGAGTCTTCACTGAACCGCGTGAAGCGACTGCCGGTTGGGAGCGAATTGATGGTAGAGGATTTACGGTCATCCCCGGTCTTGTCGATCTACATACTCATCTTCGCGAGCCAGGGAAAGAGGATGCTGAAACAGTTCTAACTGGGTCAATCGCAGCCGTAGCTGGTGGCTACACCGCGATTTCTGCCATGCCGAATACGAATCCGGTTGCGGATACAGCTGGAGTTGTTGAGCAGGTCTTTAGATTAGGCAGAGCTCATGCGGTGTGTGATGTATTTCCAATTGGCGCTGTGACGCTGGGACAGCAAGGCAACTCGCTCTCAGAGATGGGTGCCATGAATCAATCGGAAGCAAGGGTCCGCATTTTCAGCGATGATGGACACTGCGTTTGGGATTCGTTGGTGATGCGTAGGGCACTCGAGTATGTGAAGTCATTTGATGGCTTGATTGCACAGCATGCCCAAGATCCGAGGTTGACCCAAGGCTCACAAATGAATGAGGGCGAGGTATCAGCTCTACTTGGCCTGAAAGGTTGGCCTGCTGCTGCAGAAGAATCAATCATCGCTAGAGATATTCTTTTAAATGAACATGTTGGAAGTCGCCTTCACATCTGCCATCTCACAACAGGTGGCGGTGTTGAATTGATTAGATGGGCGAAGAAACGTGGAATCTCTGTCACAGCTGAAGTAACGCCTCATCACCTTTTGTTAACGGATGAGCTAGCTCGCTCATATGATCCTGTTTATAAAGTAAATCCTCCATTGCGAACAGAGCGTGATGTCATGGCGCTTCGCGAGGGTGTGGCTGATGGGACTATAGATATCATCGCAACCGATCACGCGCCGCATCCAACTGAAGATAAGGAGTGTGAATGGGCGGCAGCAGCGTTCGGCATGATTGGACTAGAGACTGCGCTATCTGTCTCATATAAGGCCCTTGTCGAGAGCGGTCTAATGAGTCTCGAGAATTTAATCGAGCGCATGTCTGTAGCTCCAGCTCGGATTGCTAGATACGAGGGCCATGGCTCTCTTGATCTCGGAAGTGAAGCGAATTTCACACTCATTGATCTAGCCGGTAGTTGGCGGGTCGATAGCAGTGAGATTCGCTCGAAGAGTAAGAATTCCCCATATCTAGGGATGGAACTTCCTGTTACGGTGAAGCAGACATTTCTTCGAGGCAAGGAGGTTTTCAAGGGATGACCCTCTCCAGTCCATCCGGTTACTTGGTCCTCGATGATGGGACGGTCTTTGAAGGCGATGCCTGGGGGGCTGAAGGCGAAGCCTTTGGAGAGATTGTCTTCACGACGGGGATGACCGGCTACCAGGAAACCTTGACTGACCCGTCGTACTTCAATCAGGTAGTTGTTATGACAGCACCCCACATTGGAAACACCGGAATGAATCATGAAGATGAGGAATCTCGGCGGATCTGGGTAAGCGGATTTGTTGTGCGTGATCCATCACCTCTCGTATCGAACTGGCGTTCGGAGAGCACTCTTGAGAGTGAGTTGAAGCGTTTTGGCGTGGTTGGTTTATCTGGAGTAGATACGAGAGCTATCACGTTACATATTCGCGAGCGAGGCGCCATGCGTGTAGGAATATTCACGCGTCGTGATCTAAATCGCGAAGAGATGGTCACAAAAGTTCGCAACACCCCACAGATGGCTGGAGCATATTTAGCTGACGCCGTATCGGTTCCCAAGAGCGAGGTTATAGCGGCGCAGGGAAATAGACGCTTCCGTGTCGCGGCTTTAGATCTCGGAATCAAGGCTGCCACACCTAAGAATTTTTCAATTCGTGGAGTTGAAACCCATTTGCTACCGGTTAACACAGATTTCGAAGCTATTAAGAGCGGTGGATTCGATGGAGTCTTTCTCTCGAATGGACCGGGTGATCCATCAACTATGAATGATGTAATCGCAACCGTGCGAAGCGTCCTTGATGCAGAGATTCCTATCTTTGGAATCTGCTTCGGACATCAGATTCTTGGTAGGGCGCTCGGCTTCGATACATACAAACTCCGATTTGGTCACCGTGGCATCAACCAACCAGTCCTAAATCGTATAAAGAATCGAGTGGAGATAACGGCACACAATCACGGCTTTGCTGTCGAAGCGCCCACTGAAGGAGAGTTCTCGACGGTATACGGAAGCGGAATTGTTTCGCATACCAACCTAAACGACGGCGTAGTTGAGGGATTGAAGTTGTTACAACGTCCAGCATTCTCCGTCCAGTATCACCCTGAAGCTGCCGGCGGCCCGCATGATGCCAATTACCTTTTTGATGAGTTTGTAGAGATGTTGGCGAGATATGCCAAGAGATAACTCCATTCAGAGCGTTCTGGTTATTGGTAGCGGCCCAATAGTCATCGGACAGGCCTGCGAATTCGATTATTCGGGAACCCAAGCTTGTAGAGTGCTGAGAGCTGAAGGGGTTCGAGTAATTCTTGTGAACAGTAACCCAGCGACAATTATGACTGATCCCGAGTTCGCGGATGCAACCTATATTGAGCCAATCACTCCAGAATATTTAGAGTCAATAATCGCGAGAGAGCGACCAGATGCGATTCTCGCAACCCTTGGAGGGCAGACGGCTCTTAACGCTGCCATGAAATTGGATGAACTAGGAATCTTGAAGAAATACGCTGTGCGCCTAATTGGAGCTGACATACCGGCGATTAAACGTGGCGAGAATCGGGAGGAATTTAGAAGCATTGTCGAGAAAGTAGGTGGCGAGTCTGCTCGATCCATCATTTGCCACAGTATCGATGAATGTCTTGCGGCTGCGACGAGACTGAATTACCCAGTAGTTGTGCGCCCCTCATTCACTATGGGTGGATTGGGTAGCGGGATCGCTTACAACGAGTCAGAGCTAAGGTTGATCGCGGGTGCAGGCTTGCAATATAGCCCAGTCACCGAAGTTCTACTTGAGGAGTCGATCATCGGATGGAAAGAGTATGAACTTGAAGTAATGCGCGATCACAAGGATAACGTAGTCATTGTTTGTAGCATTGAAAATGTTGATCCCATGGGGGTCCATACGGGGGATTCGATCACCGTCGCACCTGCGCTTACCTTGACCGATGTCGAATTCCAGAAGTTAAGAGATCTAGCCATATCCATCATCCGCGAAGTGGGAGTGGCAACCGGTGGCTGCAACATTCAATTTGCAGTAAACCCAAGAGATGGACGGATCGTTGTTATAGAGATGAATCCGCGTGTGTCGAGAAGTAGCGCCCTTGCTTCGAAGGCCACAGGTTTTCCCATCGCAAAGATCGCTACAAAGTTGGCGATTGGATACTCGCTCGATGAGATACCAAACGATATAACTGAAAAGACGCCCGCTTCATTTGAGCCGACCCTCGATTACATCGTGGTGAAGATTCCGCGTTTTGCTTTCGAAAAATTCCCTGAGGCTGACCAAAGGCTCACCACCACTATGAAGAGCGTAGGCGAAGCGATGGCGATGGGAAGGTCCTTTCCAGAGGCGCTTCAAAAGGCTCTCCGTTCGCTTGAGAAGAAAGGAACGGAATTTAGTTGGGCGATCTCTCGCTCTAAGGAAGAACTGTTTGAATCCATGAAGACGCCAACGGAGTTCAGGCTTCAGGAAGTCCAACAGGGTTTAGCGCTCGGACTTTCAATTGATGAGGTTTACATTGCTACTGGAATTGATCCTTGGTTTCTTTCCCAGATTGAATTGATTAATGGGATGGCAACTGAGTTAAAAGGTTCTGCAGAATTGACTCCGGAGCTAATGCGCCGAGCAAAGCGGATGGGCTTCTCAGATCGACAGATTGCAATTTTGCGGGGGATTGAGGAATCTGAAGTTCGTTCACAACGTTGGCGGAGCGGTGTCCGCCCAGTGTATAAAACAGTGGATACCTGCGCTGGTGAGTTTGAAGCATTTACTCCCTATCACTATTCAACTTACGATCTCACAAGTGAGGTAAAGGCAAGGAGTAAACCGGCAATAATCATCTTGGGAAGTGGGCCGAATCGTATCGGCCAGGGAATCGAATTCGATTATTCGTGCGTTCACGCCTGCTTCGCGCTAAGCGCGGCAGGGTTTGAGACGATCATGATTAATTGCAATCCAGAGACAGTCTCCACGGATTACGACACTTCCGATCGACTTTATTTTGAGCCGTTGACGCTAGAAGACGTTCTTGAAGTTTATCAAGCTGAAGTGGCTGCAGGACCAGTTATTGGAGTCATCACGCAATTAGGTGGTCAAACTCCGCTCGGGTTGGCATCAGGACTTGCAAATGAAGGTGTTCCCATTCTCGGTACTTCAGTAACAGCGATAAACAACGCTGAAGATCGTGGTGAATTCGGAGAGATCTTAAGATCAACGGGCCTGAATGCTCCAAAGTTTGGAACAGCTTTCTCTTTCACTGAGGCGAAAAAGGTCGCGGCTGATATCGGGTATCCGGTGCTAGTTCGACCATCATTCGTTCTAGGCGGACGAGGAATGGAGATTGTTTACGACGAGGCATCACTTCAGGGCTTTATTGAGAAGGCAACAGAGATCAACCCTGAACATCCAGTTCTGATTGATTCATTCCTTGATAACGCATTAGAGATAGATGTTGACGCTCTCTACGATGGCCAGACCATGTATCTCGCAGGAATCATGGAACATATCGAAGAAGCAGGTGTGCATTCTGGAGACTCAGCCTGCGTTATCCCACCGCAATCTATAAGTGAGGAAATGATCAGCCAGATCCTTGAAACTACCGAGAAGCTTGCTCAGGCAATCGGAGTACGAGGGCTTCTCAATGTTCAATATGCGATAAGCGAGGAAAAGCTATACGTTCTAGAGGCGAATCCCCGGGCATCTCGAACTGTCCCATATGTAAGTAAAGCCACAGGTGTTAGCCTCGCTAAGGCAGCTTCTTTGATTGCAGCTGGTAGAAGTATCGAAGATTTACGCACTGCGAGCATTCTTCCTAAGGAGAAAATGGGAATTAGCAAGGGCATTGCGGTGAAGGAAGCGGTTCTGCCCTGGAACCGTTTTAGGCGAATTGATGGAAAGAGCGTTGACTCCGTTCTCGGTCCTGAGATGAAGTCCACTGGAGAAGTAATGGGAATATCTGATGATTTCGGTACAGCCTTTGCTAAATCACAGATCGCAGCATTCGGTCCACTTCCGCGAAGTGGCAAAGTTTTTGTATCTCTCTCCGATAAGGATAAGAATCAAGCGGTTTCATCTGCACGAGCTCTTCATGAATTGGGCTTCGAACTTTATGCAACATCCGGCACTAAAGAAGCGCTTGCAGAACAGGGGATAGCCTCACACCTAGTCGTGAAGCATTCGGAGAAGAGCGCCAGTATGGAGAAATCTGCAGTAGACCTGATTGAAACTGGTGAAATTGATCTGGTAATCAATACTCCTTTTGGCCGAGACTCAAGGAAAGATGGTTGGTTCATTCGAAGCGCAGCGATTGCTCGTGGAATCCCATGCATCACAACTATCCCTGGTTTTCGAGCTGCTGTCGCTGGAATCAGAGCTTTGCAGAACGGCACTCCTATGACCAAGTCACTTCAGGATTGGACCCGTTGATGAATATCAATTCAAAGGCTATCCAGAAGAGCGTCGAAGTACTCTCCAACAAAAAGGTTGGGTCTTATCACCATATGATCTTTTCAGTAGGCGAGATGGCCCTTAATGCAAAACCCGGAAATTTCGTCGCCATTTCAGTCGGTGGAGCATCTTCGGCAATGGTGCTGCGAAGAGCATTTGCAATTTATAGGGCCAGTGATCGAGGAAATTACGGCGGAACACTCGAACTTGTTGTGGCTGCCCATGGCTCTGGGAGTAGATGGTTAAGCGAGCGTGCAATTCATGATCGAGTCGATATGGTCGGTCCGTTGGGAACCGCTTTTGGCATCCCAACCGAACCAGTCAATGCCCTCTTAGTTGGTGGCGGATACGGTTCAGCGCCGCTCTTTGGACTCGCAGAGGTTCTCAAACAGCGTGGTTGTCGTGTAGATATTGTGCTGGGCGCTTCAAATGCCAACAAGATCTACGCACCACTCGAAGGGAAGCGTTCGGTCAACACGATGACGCTAACGACTGAGGATGGTGGAGCAGGAGTTAAAGGGCGCGTGACCGACGTGCTTCCACAATTGATAGATAAGTACTCATCCGAAATCATTTACTCGTGCGGCCCTATGGGGATGTTGGAGGCTGTAGATAAGGTTGCTCAATCATCTGGCGTATTGCATCAATGCGCAGTTGAGGAATCTATGGCGTGTGGCATCGGAGTCTGTATGACTTGCGTTATACCGCTTCGTGATGAAGCTGGTGTCATAAAGATGCAGCGGAGCTGTATTGAAGGGCCTGTTGTTGACGGAAGTAGGGTGGTTTGGGGTAATGGACGGACGATTCCACAAGGCACTTGGGGATCGAACCAATGAAGAATTTCGAAGCCTTTGACTACAGAACGAAGTTTGGCACGCGATATTTTCCTTCACCAATCTTCACAGCAAGCGGATGTGCAGGCTCAGGAAAGGAGTTGAGCCAATTCTTTGATCTTGATGAATTAGGGGCAGTTGTTACCAAATCAATTGCCGTAAAGCCACGCAGCGGCAGAGCGACCCCACGCATGGCTGAAACCCCATCGGGGATGCTTAATTCAATAGGACTGCAAGGTCCTGGAATTGACCAATTTTTGGCAAATGACATTCCATGGTTGCAGAGCAAAGGTGCTCGGGTAATTGTTTCGATCTCAGGAGAAACTGTCGAGGAATATGCCACCTTGGCTCGAAAACTTCGAGGGATAAACGCGCTTTACGGTTTAGAGGTAAACATCTCCTGTCCGAATGTGGAAAATAGGGGATTGGTATTCGCCTGCGATCCCGTTGCATCACGTGCAGTAATTGAAGCGGTACGCCGAAATATTGGCGGCGACTATCCCATCATCGCAAAACTCTCTCCTGATGTGACCGATATTGTTTCAATCGCTAAAGAAGTGGTTTCAGCTGGCGCTGACGGCCTTGCTCTAATCAACACAGTCCTGGGCATGGTGATTGATGTGGATTCTGTGCGACCAAAGCTTGCTGGAATAACTGGTGGCTTATCTGGGCCAGCGATCCGCCCGATAGCAGTTCGGGCAATTTACCAGGTGCATGCAGCGCTCAAGAGCGTTCCTATTCTCGGCATGGGGGGAGTAACGAGCGGTAAGGATGCCCTCGAAATGATTTTCGCAGGTGCATCTGGAGTTTCTATAGGTACTGCAACCTTTGGTAATCCAACGGCCGCCATAAAGGTTAAAGGGGAATTGGAGCAGTTACTCCGTTCTAAAGGATATAGATCTCTATCGGATGCGATAGGAGCTGCTCATGAGTAATTCGCCGCTAATTCTCGCGCTTGATTCGCCTGATCTTTCAAGATGTAGAGATCTAATCCAGGCTACAAGGGAATACGTTGGAGTTTACAAATTTGGACTTGAGTTCTTCACCGCGAATGGACGTCAAGCTTTAGATGGAATCTTGCGGGAGTACCCAGAGATTCGAATCTTCCTTGATTTAAAACTTCATGACATACCGAATACCGTGGGCAAGGCAAGTTCCAACTTTGCAGATATGCGGATTGAGTTCCTCACTGTCCACGCTGCGGGAGGCCCTGAAATGATCAGAGCAGCTGTATCGGCGCTTCCCAACACGCGCATAACTGCCGTCACGGTTCTTACCTCCTTAGATTCCCAAATTCTCACCTCAATGGGGATGAATTCGTCAATTAGTGAGATCGTAGAGAGATGGGCGGAACTTGCTGTCGCATCAGGAGCAAGAGCAATTGTCGCGTCACCATTGGAGGTCTCACTACTTCGAAGAATTTTGCCGCGAGAGGTAGCGCTCATTACCCCCGGTATTCGTCCGGCTTTAGCGAAGGATGATCAGAAACGGACAATGACTCCAAAACAAGCCTTGGAGGCCGGCGCTGATTACCTTGTCATAGGAAGACCTATTACGGATGCACCCGATGTCCGCACGGCCGCGCGAGAGATTTTTGATTCTCTTCAATAGCGGAGTTTAATTGGCTCATGCATTCCCCGCCCTCACTTACGAGCGAGGAGCGTCGTGCCGCTCTTCAGAAAGCTGCTGCACACAGAAGAGCCCGTGCAGAGTTTAAGCAGGAAGTGAGAAGTGGGAAGAGAAATTGGCGCGAAGCGCTTGTTAGCCAAGATGTTGCTATTCAGAAAATGAGAGTTAAGGAGCTTATCGAGTCGCTTCCTGGTTTTGGAGCTATTCGGGCAATTGCTGTTCTCGATAAAGCAGGTATCTCGCATACGCGACGAGTGCAGGGACTTGGCGTTTCTCAGCGTGAGAAATTACAGAGTGAATTGAGAGGGCGATAGATGTCCGGCCGTTTACTGGTGCTATCTGGGCCGGGTGGTGTTGGAAAGAGCACGATAGTTAAGGAATTGAAGAAACATCCTGAGTTCTTCTTCTCGGTATCTGCAACAACGCGCTCACCACGTCCAGGAGAGAAGGATGGCGAGGCCTATCACTTCGTTAGTGATGAGAAATTTGAGGAGATGATCAAGAATGATGAGTTTCTAGAGTGGGCTCACTTCGCAGGTCATAAGTATGGAACACCTAGTCGTCCCGTCTTTGATGCTCTGGCGCTTGGCAAGCATGCACTTTTAGAGATCGAAATTGATGGGGCGAGACAGGTCCGGAGATCTCGACCGGATTCATTGCTGGTGTTTCTCCAGCCTCCTTCCTTTGAGGAGCTCGAGGGTCGGATAAGGGGCCGTCAGACTGATAGCGAGGAACGGATAAGAGCCCGTTTAGCGCTTGCTCAGGAAGAAATGGCCGCCGCAGGCGAGTTCGATCATGTAGTCGTCAACCATCGAGTCGAAGAGGTTGTAGAGGCGCTGGTATCCTTGGCGACTCGTAAATGAATAGTCAATAGCCAGCCGGCGAGGAGTCATCGTGCCAAACCTTGATGGGATTACTAATCCTCCAATCGATGATCTGCTTGAAAAGAGCGGATCTAAGTACAGCTTGGTTCTCTACGCTGCGAAGCGTGCTCGACAGATCAATGCATATTACTCACAGTTAGGTGAGGGCCTTCTGGAGTACGTAGGGCCTCTGGTAGAAACTCATGTCCATGAGAAACCACTCTCGATAGCTCTCCGGGAGATTAATGACAACCTCCTTACGATTGAGAATCTAGAGCCTCAAGCGGAGAAGTAAATGATTACCTTCCCACGTGGTCGGGAGGTCGTGCTTGGCGTTGGCGCTGGTATCGCCGCTTACAAGGCTTGTGATTTATTGCGCCGTCTTCAGGATTTGGGTTTTCAAGTTACGGTGGTCCCTACAAACTCCAGTCTCAATTTTGTAGGAAGAGCAACCTGGGAGGCGCTATCT
Source organism: Candidatus Nanopelagicaceae bacterium (assembly GCA_036752585.1). GTDB lineage: Bacteria > Actinomycetota > Actinomycetes > Nanopelagicales > Nanopelagicaceae > MAG-120802. The sequence continues at coordinate 12,943 of DAIOSM010000001.1, read as the reverse complement.
GGTCGCGAGGTAAAAACGGAAGTTTGGGAAGGAACCCAATCCGTTTCCCATGTGGCTTTAGCAGATTCAGCGGATCTCATTGTCATCGCTCCCGCAACGGCTGACTTGATTGCTCGAATTTCATCGGGTCGTGCCGATGATCTTCTTACAACTACCGTTCTAGCCACAGACGCACCAGTCTTAGTTGTGCCATCGATGCATCCGGGGATGTACCTGAATCCAGCAACACAGACAAATTTACGAACTCTCATCGAACGCGGGTTCTATGTCATGGAACCGGACACGGGACGACTCACTGGTAAGGATTCAGGGATTGGCCGTTTCCCCGAAACTGGGAGAATCCTTGATGAAGTTTCCCGTATCTCCAAGATGACTTCGAAACTTCTTGGCAGAAAAGTTCTAATTACGGCTGGCGGAACGATGGAACCGATCGACCCAGTTCGCTTCATCGGAAACAGATCAAGTGGTCGACAAGGTTTGGCTATCGCATATGAAGCCTTACGTGAAGGCGCGGAGGTCACGGTTATTAGTGGCATAACAGAGGAATATGTGCTGCCCGGTGCTAAACGGATTGATGTTAGAACCGCAGACGAGATGCGCGAAGCTGTACTTTCAGAGCTACCGTTTGTTGATGCTCTAGTAATGTCTGCAGCAGTTGCAGATGCTCGTCCTTCAAATACTTCCCAAGAGAAGATAGCTAAGTCGGATTATTCGATGATAGATCTTGAGAAGAATCCGGACATTCTGTTAGAAGCAAGCAAGAACCGTTTACCGCATCAAGTTCTGATTGGTTTCGCTGCAGAAACAGGTGAGTCAATTCGCGAAAAAGGTCTACGCAAACTCCATTCAAAAGGAGTGGACATGCTCTACGTTACGGATGTGAGCCAAGGGCGAGTTTTTGGCGAGAGCGAAACAACCGGATTGCTACTAACAAAACGTGGCGAGGAATGGCAGTTCAATAGTGCAGATAAACACGAGGTCGGCAGAAGGATTGTTCTAGAGCTAGGACGCGAGTTAGGAGCTATCAATGGCTAAGCGGTTATTCACCTCCGAGAGCGTCACTGAGGGGCATCCAGACAAGATTGCTGACGCAATCTCGGATTCAGTCTTGGATTCTCTTCTCTCACAAGATCCAAGGAGTCGAGTTGCTTGCGAGACATTGATTACTACTGGCCAGGTACATGTTGCTGGTGAAGTAACCACAAATGGCTATGCGGATGTGATGAATCTTGTACGTGAAACCGTCTTGGGAATTGGATACGACAGCTCTGAAAAGGGTTTCGATGGAAATAGCTGCGGGGTATCAGTCTCCCTTGGATCTCAGAGCCAAGATATTGCCGCTGGAGTTGATCATGCGGTAGAGGAACGCGTGGCAAAGTCGAATGATCCCTTCGACCTACAAGGAGCTGGCGATCAAGGATTGATGTTTGGCTATGCCGTAAAAGATACAAAAGAGCTCATGCCTCTACCTATCGCGATGGCCCACCGTCTTGCCGAGCGACTCACGGAGGTCAGGAAAAGCGGAGAGCTCGGTTATCTACGCCCAGATGGCAAAACTCAAGTCACGATCGAATATGACGGATTTAAAGCTCTTGCTGTCGATACCGTTGTCGTCTCCTCTCAACATTCTCCTGATGTCGATATAGAAAAGAAGATGACGCCTGAGATCATCGAACACGTTATAAAGCCTGTACTTTCGACATTTTCCATCCCATTTGATTCGATGAAAACCTTGATCAACCCAACGGGAAGATTTGTTATCGGAGGTCCGATGGGTGATGCTGGACTTACGGGACGAAAGATCATCGTTGACACCTATGGCGGTATGGCTCGACATGGAGGAGGCGCTTTCAGCGGTAAGGATCCATCGAAAGTGGATCGTTCCGCAGCGTATGCAATGAGATGGGTGGCGAAGAATGTTGTCGCCGCTGGCCTTGCCGAAAGATGCGAGGTGCAGGTCGCTTATGCAATTGGAAAAGCTCACCCTGTAGGCCTTTTTGTCGAGACTTTTGGAACTGAGATCGTCCCGGTCTCGCAAATCTCCGATGCAGTTCTTGCTGTTTTTGATCTAAGACCCGCAGCAATCATTCACGACCTCGACTTACTACGTCCGATTTATAGAAACACAAGTGCTTATGGGCACTTCGGGCGCGAGCTTGTGGAATTCACCTGGGAGAAAACTGATCGGGCTTCAGCCTTAGCTAGCGCCGTAAAGGGTTAACCCGATGGCGGCTAAACCGCTGAAGTTGAAGCGTGAATCTGCCAAAACGGTAGTGCGTTCTGGACGTTACAAGTCAATAGCTAGCGTCTTGATTGATCACGACCTTACGCATCTTGATCGTCCTTTCACCTACGGAATCCCAATAGATCTTGAACCTCTTCTCACGGTGGGCTCGAGGGTGTCCGTACCTTTTAATAGCAGCGAGGTAGAAGGAATAGTTACAGTAATTCAAGAGGGCGATGAAACGCCTAATAAACCCATACTAAAAGTCATCAGCCTTTCGAGCTTTCGACCGGAGTCCCTACGCTTTGCTGAGGAGATCGCAAAGCGTTATGCAACAACGCTTGTGAAGGTCCTTCGATACATCCCAGAGATAAAGACTGGTATCAAGGAGAATAATTTAGAGAATTCTCATAGCGAGTTTGGACTGCGTAAGCGTCCTGCGGACAGGCGATTCGTACCACTTTCACAGTTTTCCTTAGAGAAACTGAACTCAAAGCTCTCTGAGATAGATGGCGATGTAATCCTCGTCCTCCCAACTGAGCGTGAAGCTGCACGAATGTATGACTCAATCTCAAAGGGCTTTCCAGAGCGCACAGTCAAGGGGTATGGAAGGACCAAAACCTCAAAATCAATTCCTGAACGAGCAATCATCATAGGCACCCGAGGAGCAATTTATTGGCAAGTATCGCGCCTTGAATATATTGCGGTATTCAATGATTCTTCCGAACATCTTTGGAGTGACCGAAACCCATTTTGGAACGTTCGCGATGTAGCACTTATTCGTTCGAGGTTATTCAACATAGATCTTGATTTCATAAGCGGGTTTTGCAGTCCCGAATTGGCACGCTTGATAGAGATGCGGTATCTACGAGTCGTAAAGAATATGCGAATGGGCTTAAGAAGGAGAAGGCAAGTTCGCTCTCTTCCCGACACTTATCACCAGACGATTCGTGAAGGGTTGAAGCGCGGAATTGTGCTAGTTCAGGTGGCACAAAAAGATTATTCATCGCTTGTGACATGCAAGATCTGCCGTTCCCGACCCCTCTGTGATTGTGGCTTCCCACTAAAGATGACAAAGAGTGAGTTCTTCTCATGTGGCGTCTGTGGTAGAGATTTCTCCAACTTGAGATGTAAGGAGTGTGGTTCCCGCGAAAGAGTATTTATAAACCGTGGCGCCAAGCGAGTGGAGGAGGAGCTTGGCAAAGCTTTTCCTTTTGTGCCGATCTATCTCTCCACCAAGGAGAAGCCAGTCGAGGAGTTTCCAGATTCAGGAATTGTTATCGCAACTCCAGGAATGCAACCTCATGGTAGGTCTTTCGCGTCGCTGGTTCTTTTGGACGGTGAACTGCAACTAAATCGTCCTTCTTTGAGGGCAGAAGAGCGAGCGCTTGATCTATGGTTCTCTTTGCTAGCGCAATGTGATGAATCTGCACCTATCTTTGTATCTCTTCCTTCAAATCATCGAGTTGTTCAAGCTTTAGTACTGGGAGATGAGAATCGGTTAGCAAGGATTGTTCTTAAGGAAAGAAGAGAGGTGAAGTTACCACCCTGGTATCGAATCATCAGGATTCATGGCCAAGATCTCTCACTACTGCAAGAAAAGATCCTTACTGAATTCAACGACTTGGAAGTCTCACGACCACTCGCTTCCCAGGAACTCCTGATTAGAGTGCCAGTTGATAAATCCCAGGAAGTGATTGATTCATTGTTCTCTTTGGCAAAGTATCGCCTTGCGACAAAAAGAGAGCCCCTTTCAATAGAGATCGACCCGAGCGATCTTTGATTGCTTAAGCCTTTCTCTTTGGAGGTAGAATCTGGGCATGTCGATTCAACCCATTCGATACTTTGGGGATCCTGTGTTAACAACACCGGCCGCCCCAGTTGTGGACTTTGACAAGGAACTTCGCGTTCTCGTTAAGGATCTCATCGACACCATGATCGATGCTCCCGGTGCGGGTTTAGCAGCGCCCCAAATTGGGGTACCGCTACGAGTTTTTGTATGGGATGTGGATGAAGAGATTGGGCATTTGGTAAATCCAACACTTGATCTCAGCGACGAGATGCAGGAAGGAGAAGAAGGTTGCCTCTCATTTCCTGAATTGAGATATGAAACCCCCAGAGCGATGCGAGCCGTTGCTAAAGGCTTCAATATGCATGGTGAACCTGTGCTGGTCGAGGGAACAGCATTCCTTGCCCGAGCACTGCAGCATGAAACAGATCATTTAAACGGGATTGTCTTCATTGATCGACTGCCGCAAGAATTGAGAAAGCAGGCCATGAAAGACATCAGGAACTCAGAATGGTTCCTACAGTCACAAGCCGATGGAATGGCTCCCGAAATAAGGATTTCGCCTCATCAAACCTTTGGTAGAGGCATCTGATTTGAGAGTTCTCTTCGCTTCAACCTCTGAAATCGCAATTCCAAGTATCAGATCTCTCCAAAACGCCGGTTATGAAGTGATCGGCCTCATCACCAAAGCCGATAGACCTACAGGCCGTGGGCAAGTGCCAAAGCCTCAGCAAATCGCTCTAGAACTTGAGGGCTCCCTACCGATCTTCAAAGTGGCCGACCACGAGTCTTTAGCTAGAACTCTTAGGGAGTTACGCCCGGATCTCGTCATTGCGATCTCTTTTGGGATGCTTGTCAAAACTGACTCGCTCTTGATTCCCCAACATGGCTGGATAAATCTTCACTTCTCCTTGCTTCCAAAGTATCGGGGAGCAGCTCCGGTTCAGAGAGCTATTCTCGCTGGTGATCAAGAATCCGGAGTAACCATCTTTAAATTAGATGAGGGTATGGATACTGGCCCAATTTATGCGAGCAAGTCATTATCAATTGCTGGGAAAAGTTATGGTGACGTGCTAGATGAAATGTCACGACTGGGTGGAGATCTTCTTCTTAGTGTGATCGATCAGATCTCTCGAGGCCTCAACCCAACTCCACAGCAAGGGCAAGCAACTCTGGCCCGGAAGATTAGTTCTGATGAAACCCGAATCGATTTTTCTACAAGTGCCGCATATATAGAGAGGCAAATACGAGCGTTCGCTCCTAAGCCTGGTGCCTGGTGCTTCTTCCGTGGAAATCGAATAAAAATCCTCGCGGCGACGGTCTCGCCTGAATCAGCTGGAAACATGGGTGAAGTAGTAGATATCTCACCTTTAACTGTGAAGTCTGATGCTGGATCATTGATCATAGAAACTGTTCAGGAATCGGGTAAGCGTTTAATGGATAGCTCAGAGTGGGCTAGGGGATCACGCATAGAGATCGGCGCTAAGTTTGAATAGTTCAAGGCACGAGGGGAAAAGTGCACGTCAACTCGCCTGGGAATTGATCTACGAGGTCGACCATTCAAGTACTTTTAGTAATCTCGAAGTTCCTAAGGCGCTTTCGAACTCAAATCTCGATGCGCGAGATAAGGCTCTCGTGACGAACCTCGTTTATGGAACACTTCGAATGAGAGCTTTCCTAGATGGTGCGATTAAGCCACATCTAGATCGCAAACTCGAAAGTGTGGACTTGAAAGTCCTCACCACACTCCGACTAGGCGCCTATCAATTCCTGATACTTCATACACCAGCTCACGCTGCGGTTAATGAAACAGTAGATTTAGCAAAGATTGTATGCGGTAAGAGCGCAGCGTCTTTTGTCAATGCAGTTATGCGAAGAATTACAGAGCATCCCGAATACGATCCGGTGACGCTCTCTGAGAAATATTCTCATCCAGAATGGATTATCACGGCTTTCCGGGATTGCTTAAAGGATGACGACTTAGTAAAAGCTCAATTGGAGTCGGATAACGCCATTGCACTTCCAACTTTGGTTTCCTGGCCGCATCTCTCAAGCCATCAAGAGTTACTTGATGCTGGCGCCGAGAAGATTCCTAACTCTCTGAATGCTTTCACCTTCAAAGGCAATCCCGGCGATATTCCAGCTATTCGAGAGCGAAGGGCTGGTGTTCAAGATCTTGGATCTCAGTTAGTAGTGGAGAAATTTGTTGCAACGCAGACTTCGGGTGAAGAGTTGCGTTGGCTCGATCTCTGTGCAGGCCCTGGGGGAAAGGCGGCATATCTTGAAGCGCTAGTTTCCAAAGGAGAAATGATCGCTAATGAACCTGCCCCAGCAAGAGCGAAATTGCTCTCTCAAGTATTGAAGCGGGCAAAGATTCTTTCTTTTGATGGTCGAGAGATGCCAGAAGAGTTGGGAGAGTTCGACCGAATACTTATCGATGCACCCTGCACGGGAATAGGAGCACTTAGACGACGCCCAGAGGTGAGATGGCGGCGGCAACCCTCCGATCTTCGAGCACTCGTTCAACTTCAGCGCGAACTTCTCAATAGCGCAGCGCGTAGGTTAAATGTGGGTGGGGTAATCGGATACTCAACATGTAGTCCTCATATCGCTGAAACCAAGATGCAAGTAAGCGATTTTCTCCGTTCACATTCCAATTTCCGACGTGTAAATGTCGGAGAAGGGGCCGACCGAGATGGCGATCTGCAGCTCTGGACCTATCGAGATGGAACAGACTGCATGTTTCTTTCGCTGCTAGAACGTGTCAACTAAAGGATATAAGGTCTTTACATGATCCGTATATGCCCAAGTATTCTCAACGCGAATTTTGAGGATTTACCCGGCGAGATTGCCAAGGTTGCCCAGGTAAGTGATCTTCTCCATCTGGACGTCATGGACAACATTTTTGTACCGAATTTCACTTTCAACTTAGAGCAATCGCGTCAGATCATCGATCAGTCATTACTGCCGGTTGATGTACACCTTATGATCGCAGACGCCGATCGAGAAGCGTTACCTTACGCTGAAACGAACGCTATGAGCATTACCGTGCATCTAGAAGCTTGTGCTGACCCGATCTATGTACTCAAGGAGATTCGCAAGCGGGGCAAGAGAGCGGCCATTGCAATCAAGCCTGAAACCCCTGTCGAAGCGTTGTCCGAGCTACTTGAACTAGTTGACATGATTCTGGTTATGACAGTCGAGCCAGGTTTCGGAGGTCAGAAGTTCATGGTTGAGATGATGCCCAAGGTCGAGAAAGCCCGACGTTGGCTTGATCAAATGGGATATATGGGGACCTGGCTTCAAGTTGATGGAGGAATCAATCTCGAAACTATAGAGATTGCTCGACGCGCTGGAGCAGACACCTTCGTTGCTGGTTCTGTTGTATTCAAGTCCCAAGAACCAGCCGAAGTAGTTGAAACTCTCCGACGCCTCGCTACCTCCGTGAAGTAGCCTTGGGCATCACACTTGCCCATGATGACTGGAGTTGAACAGATGAAGAGTTTTGAGGGTCTTTGGCAGGAGTTGCAGAAAAAGACTCAAACACAAGATGCCCAGTCCTCGACTGTGGAAGCGCTGTCACTCGGAACTCATGCATTGACGAAGAAGGTGCTTGAAGAAGCAGGAGAGGTTCTTCTAGCTGCAGAAGCACAGAGTAAGGATGAACTCGCTCTCGAAATCTCACAGCTAATTTATTGGATTCAAGTTCTCATGATCAATAAGGATCTAACGCTCGATGACGTATATCGGAGGCTCTAGATATGACACTCTCTGTAGCTTTACCAAATAAGGGAGCGCTTGCAACGGATTCGGCTGAGATATTTCGAGAGGCTGGATACAAACTACGGAGCGATACCAAGGAGCTCTCCTTCTTTGACGCGGCTAATGATGTCGAATTCTTCTATCTACGTCCCCGCGATATCGCTACTTATGTCTCGTCAAGCCAGATTGATCTCGGCATTACTGGAAGGGACCTTCTTCTCGATAGCGGAAAGGGTGCTGATGAGAAGCTTGAATTGGACTTTGGCCATAGCGAATTTCGTATGGCCGCCTCGGCCGAGATAGTTGATGCCGGAGATCTGAGCGAAGATAGGATCAATGGCAAGAGAATTGCAACCTCTTACCCAGGCTTGGTGGGCGATTTTCTCCAAAAGAATCGAATAAAAGCTGAAATCGTGACCTTGGATGGTGCAGTCGAAGGCGCGATCAAGTTAGGAGTAGCAGACTTAATTGTCGATGTTGTAGCTACCGGTAACACCATTAAGCAAGCTGGCTTAAAGGTATTTGGTCCAACAATCCTAAAGAGTCAAGCAATTCTGATATCGCGACCGAATTTCATGGATTCGAACACTGATAAATTGATACGACGGATCTCTGGAGTAGTAATTGCTCGCCAATACGTTCTCGTTGATTACGACATCGAGAAAAGCAACCTTGCCACTGCCTGCGAAATTACTCCAGGGTTGGAATCACCCACGATCTCACCGCTTCAAAAAGAGGATTGGGTTGCGGTAAGAGCAATGGTCAAGCGCGCTGATGTCCATAACGCCATGGATAAATTATGGGGAATTGGTGCTCGTGGAATACTTGTCACTGACATCCACTCTTGTCGACTTTAGCCGGAGATTGCCTGAATTACTTCCTTTAGATTGCCTTCAATAGAGAGCTGGGCTGCCTCTCGAAGGATCGGTTTGGCGTTGAAGGCGACCCCAAGACCTGCACTTTGAATCATTAGAAGGTCGTTTGCGCCATCGCCTATCGCAACTGTCCTACTGATATCCACTCCAGATGCGATTGCGAATTCCCTTAGGTGATCAGCCTTCGCTTTGCGATCGATAATTGGTTCGATAACTCTCCCGGTGAGGATCCCTTCATCAATTTCAAGAGAATTCCCAGCTAGGTAATCCAAATCCTGGAAATACGCGATCTTCGAGAGAACCTGGAGGAAGCCTCCCGTTACAGCGCCGAATCTGATGCCATTACGCTGACAAAATTCTTTTAGTTCGATCGCGCCTGGAGAGAGCGTGATGCGACTCGACACCTCAAGCAGGATCGAGCTATTTTGCCCAGCGAGTAACTGAACTCTCTCCTCTAGAGCTGATTTGAAATCAATCTCGCCTGCCATGGCTCGAGCGGTGATAGCGGCAACGGCTTCGCCTTTACCTGCAATCTCTCCAAGAAGATCGATCACTTCCTGTTCAATGAGAGTGGAATCGACATCGGAGATAACTAATTGAAACTCCATCAATTCACCACATCTACCTCAAGCATGGCTAAATCCAGTCCATCTGCTGACGATGCTCCTTCTACTTGCTCACGTATAGATTCTGCATGAGCAGGATCGTGTGCAATGAGAACTGCGATGATTGTTCGTCCGCCAAGGTCGATTCTCTGGGTGTCCATCACCTCGTAGAGAAAACCATCTAGAGCTTTTGCGATGGTTTCTCCGGCGTTCGGGTTATTGGGTCCAGAACCGAGAACTAAAGCTCGTGCGGAGAGTTTCGTATTGTTCGACACCGGTGAATCTTAGAGCCGTTCTTCCGACCTTATCCGAGCCCGAGAGGTATCTTTCTCGCTCATGAGCGCCCTCCTTGAACTCAGAGATGTTTCGGTTATTCGTGGCGGTCGAGCGATCCTTGGGCCCCTTAATTGGAGCTTGAATCCTGGAGAGCGCTGGGTCGTGATTGGCCCAAATGGCGCGGGTAAAACCACCTTTCTGCAATTAATCGGGGCCATGCTTCATCCGAGCACGGGAACTGTCCAAATTCTCGGGGAGAGATTGGGCGAAGTTGATGTTTTTGAATTACGTCCACGCATTGGAATCTCCTCTAGCGCCCTTGCTGATGCTCTACCCGAGGATGAACGTGTTATAGACCTTGTTCTCACAGCAGCGTATGCGATTACCGGGAGATGGATTGAGGAATACGATCTCTGGGATGAGTCACGAGCGAAGGCGCTTCTAGATATCTTTGGAGTGCGCGAACTTGCGACTAGGGAATTTGGAACACTGAGCGAAGGGGAGCGCAAGCGCGTCCAAATCGCACGCTCGCTTATGGCGGACCCGGAGATTCTCCTTCTGGATGAACCCGCGGCTGGATTGGATCTTGGTGGACGTGAGGACATCCTGGAACGCATATCTCGATTCCTCGATGAGCCAGCGGCTCCCGCATCGGTGATTGTGACACATCACATCGAGGAGATACCTCGCGGAACAACCCATGTTCTGCTTCTCCAGTCAGGAAAATCTTTCGCTTCTGGAGAAATTGGTGAAGTTCTTACTGAAAAGAACTTAAACAACCTTTTCAATATCGATATCCAGTTAACTTTTGATGGCAGAAGATATTCTGCCATTTCAAAACGCGGGTAAAGGTAGATGCTTTACGAGTTAGTACCCTCTCCATGGAAAGTGCATCTCGAAGATTACCGCGAGGAGATCGATGAGATTGGCGCGAGGCTTATATCTCTAGCAAATTCTGGAGAGCGGATACTGCCAGATAAGAAATGGGTCTTTCGCGCCCTTGAGATTCCTCCTGATGAAGTTAAGGTCTTAGTCATCGGACAAGATCCTTACCCAAACATCCAAGATGCCTGTGGTTTGGCTTTCTCTGTCTCGCCGAGAAAGTCGGGTTTGCCTGGATCGCTCATGAACATTCAGAAAGAGATCTTGACTGATATTGGAGTAACAACCACCGCCGATGGCGACCTTACCCGATGGTCCGCTCAGGGAGTTATGCTCCTTAATCGGGTACTGACAGTAAGCGCAGGTTCAAGTGCTTCTCACTCCCGCTTCGGCTGGGAGAAAATCACAGAGGTGATCGCGCGACTTTGCGCTGAGAGGGGAAGCGTTGCTCTTCTCTGGGGTAATTCAGCGCGTGAATTGAAGGCCCTTTTTCCAGAGGATCGCATTGTTGAAGGTGTGCATCCAAGTCCACTCTCGGCACACCGGGGTTTTCTTGGATCAAAGCCTTTCTCAAAGGTGAATTCAATTCTGCGGGCGCAGGGCAAAGAGGAGATTTCCTGGTGAGAATCAATTGGTTAAAAGAGATTTGAAAGGAAATGGCGAAGGGGCGCAGGTAACTGCGCCCCTTCGCTGCGAATGGCTTCGCTAAGCCTTCTTAGCCAATCCAGGTGTTGATTGGATCGCTTAGGAAGTAGATCATGAATAATCCCGCGACAAGAGCTAAGAGTGGGTGAACATCTTTGCTTCTTCCTTGGATTACTCGGATTACTACATAGGAAACAAATCCCGCGCCGATTCCAACAGAGATGTTGTAGGTGAATGGCATCAAGATGATTGTTAAGAATGCAGGGATTGCTATCCCGTAATCTTCCCAATCGATGGATTTGATCTGGGTCATCATGAGGAATCCAACGATGATCAACGCTGGAACAGCTGCTTCATACGGAATGATTGCAACAAGCGGGGATAGGAATGTAGTCAGGAGGAAGAGGATTCCTGTGACAACAGAGGCCAGCCCAGTTCGAGCACCTTCTCCTACGCCTGATGCAGATTCGATGTAAGAAGTATTGCTGGATACTGATGAGGCACCACCCGCGACAGCTGCTAGGGAGTCAACCAAAAGGATTCTCTCTGCATTTGGAGGAGTGCCGTTCTTATCGTTGAGGCCGGCTTCTTGTCCGATTGCTGTCATTGTTCCCATTGTGTCGAAGAAGTCTGCAAGCAAGAGTGTAAAGACTAGAAGAAGCGCTGTGATCAACGGAACGCGTTCAAAGCTTCCGAAGAGATTGAAATCTCCAAGGAGGCTAAAGTCCGGAGTAGCGACCACCTCGGAAGGAACAGCCGGAACATTTAAGTTCCAGCCCTTCGGGTTGGTATTCGTTCCATCAAATAGCGGTCCGATCTTAAAGGCGCTCTCTATCGCAATCGCTAAACCAGTTGAAACAACGATTCCGAGGAGAAGAGCTGCTTTGACCTTGCGGATCATCAGACCGATAGTCAAGAAGAGACCGAAGGCAAAGACCACGATAGGCCAGCCAACAAGCTCGCCACCATCACCGAGAGTCACGGGGACTGGTCCCTGAGCGGTGCGGCGGACGAACCCAGCATCGACTAAACCGATAAGCGCGATAAAGAGACCGATACCGACAGAGATCGCGATCTTAAGTTGGGTTGGAACAGCGCGGAAGACTGCGGTTCTAAAGCCAGTCAAAACCAAAACTGTAATGATGATGCCTTCAAGGACCACGAGTCCCATCGCATCCTGCCAAGTCATTTGTGACGCTATTGCCACGGCAACAAAAGTGTTCAACCCAAGACCGGTTGCTAGCGCCAGAGGGAAATTGGCTACTACGCCCATCAAGATTGAAAGAACGCCTGCGACAAGTGCGGTTGCAGCAGCGATGAGAGCGAGATTTGGTGTATCTCCACCGCCTATGTACTTACCATCGGCATCTTTAGCAAGTCCGATGATTAGAGGGTTGAGTGCGACGATGTACGCCATCGTAAAGAAGGTAACAACGCCGCCACGGACTTCCTGAGCTACGGAAGAACCGCGTTCTGAGATTTTGAAGAAGGTATCCAGCATCTTCTGCCTTTCATCTCAACACTAAAGTGAGAGATCGCTAATTTTTTAACGGTGGTGGTTGCGACACCGCGTGGAGGCAGTCCACGGACTGGGGGAAGCCCCAAACCTAATTGCTACCGGGCGGTAAGCCGGGAAACGACACCAAAGGAGATAGCAATGGAATGGCCAATAAGCAGGGCAAAAAGAGCGGTACCGAGACCAACTGTGCCCCCCAGGATCCACCCGAGGGTGAGGACCGCTAACTCGATGCCGAGCCTCACTCGTCCAACGCGTATGCCTGTTCGGGTATGCAGAGCGGTCATCCAGCCATCGCGTGGACCCGGGCCTAGACCGCAGGTTATGTAGAAGGCAGAACCAATACCGACCATTGCTATTCCAGCGAGA